>REEG01000296.1 GCA_007695195.1 Gemmatimonadales bacterium
CACAGTGACCCTCCCCACGTCGGTGCCTGCCTCCCCGGGCCGGACGCCGGCGTGGGTGTGGCCGTGACCCCCGGTCCGGGGCTCGGGCTCGGGCTCCCGGGCCGAGGGGTCGAAGATGGAGGCGACGCCGTAGCGCGATCCCGCCGTGACGGACAGGGTGTCCGCCCCGGCGTCTGCCCTGTGGTCATGGGCGTGATCGTGGGCGTGGTCGTGGTCGTGGTCGTGGTCGTGACCCCGATCCGGGTCGTGGCCGTGATCGTGGCCGTGGTCGTGACCCAGGAGTTCGGCGATCTCGTGGGCGTCGTCCCCGTGGGAGTGATCGCCCAGATGAGCGTCTCCAGGCTGCATCGCCCCGGTGGCCCGGGAGAAGACCTGTTCGCCCACCTGCTCCCGGAGTCGGAGCTGCCGGCGGGCGATGGCCCCGGACTCCCGGGCCAACTCGTCCTGGGTGAGCTCCGGGGCCCGCTCCAGGAGCTCCTGGGTCATGATGAGGAGCATCCTCTGCGACAGGACCGGCTCCGCGTCCACCTCCAGGGGAAAACCCAGGAGGGCATCTACCTGCATCTCCTCACCCTCCCGGATCACCCGGATCTGACGGGTCCGGGACACCCCGGTCCCCGGTCCGGTGACCTGGTTCACATCCGAGGCCGTGGCCCGGAGATGGAGGACCTCTCCGGCTCCCAGTCCCACCTCCTCCAGCTCCAGCGTCAGTGTCCCCTCGATGCCCTGTTCCGTCTCCTGGATCCGGCTCCACTCCCGGCTCTCCTCGCGGAAGTCGAAGGATTCGCCACCACCCCGGGTGTGGACCCAGCTCAGGCGGAAGTCGTGGATCCCGTGCGGGTCCCGGGCCCGGGCCCGGATCGTGACCCGGCCCTCGCCCCGAGCCAGGACCAGGTCCCGGATCGGCTCCAGGAGCTCCACCTCCGGAGGGTCGTCGACCAGGACCTGGATGGGAAGGATCCGCTCCCGGCCTCCGGCGTCCCGAACCAGGAGGCCCCGGTCGCCCTGGGCCAGGGTCCACGCCACCCCCCAGCTCCCCGTGGCGGCCAGGGACTCCGGCTCCTGGCCTTCGCGGATGACCCGGGCCTCGAGGTGCGCCCGGGCGGCTGCCCTTCCCCCCGTGAGGTGCACCCGACTCCCGGCCAGCGCCGTGACTCCCTCCCGGGCCGGGTACTCCACGGGCTCGAGGCCTGTGTACGCCGGGGGCTCAATCCGGAGCCGCAGTTCCTGGAAGGGATCCTCCGAAGGGGTGTCCTGGCCCTGGAGCTGGGCCAGCCGGTCGGCCTCCGCCTCCGCCTCGCCCCAGGCGCTCCAGACGGCTCCGGGGCCCCCTCCCCCGACCAGGAAGAGGGCGGCCAGGGCGGCGAGGAGGGTGGCGCCGGCCCCCTCCCGTAGACTCACCACCGGTTGGACGAGGCTCCCGGGCCGGAGACCATCGAGTCTGGCATCCATCCGGCGGGCCAGCTCCCCGGCGTAGGGGTGATCCGCCTCGAGGTGGAGGAGGGTGAGGGGGAGGTGGTCGTGGGTGCCGACCTCGTCCAGGCGGAGTGCCAGGGCTTCCAGGGAGGGGGCCCGGAACAGGGCCCGCCACGCCGCCGCCACAAGGGCTCCCAGCGCCACGAGAAGAGGGAGCCAGCGGAGGGCCGAGTGCACCGAGGGATCGAAGCGCCCGAGTCCACCGAGCCCTCCCAGGAGGAGGACGACCCCACTGAAGAGGGCCACCGCAGTCACTCCCCCCCGGGCCAGGACCCGCCCCCGCCAACTCCGGCGCATGGCACCGAGGACGGCGCTGAGGCGGGCTCGGTGCAAACCCGATCCCGGTTCCGCCTGGCGAGGGGAGAGTGGAGTCATGGTGAACGACGAGGGCTCATCTCAGGGGAAGATCGGTGGTTCCAGGGCCCGGACCGAGGACGGGCCTGGGGCAAGAACCCATGGGTAGAGGTACCGGCACCGCTTCGGGTAGGGTCCCTCATCCCTGGACCCTCCCCCTGTCCAGGACCCGGATCCGGAGGACCTCGGCGATGGCGACGAGGAGGGCCAGGGCCAGGAGGAGACGGGTCAGGGGCCATCCCGCCTCCCGGGTCCGGAGCGCCTCGGCGGCGACCTGGGGGGGCCGCTCGCCGCCCTCGAGCAGCTCGCGCCAGACAGCCTCGGCGCCCTCTCCTCCGACCCCGACCCGCTGGACCCCGCACCCTTCCCGGAGGAGGACGTCCACCAGGACCGGGAGATCGGGGCTCCCCAGGATGGGGGCCTCCCCGTCCAGGGGCAGGGCAATCCGGCAGGGCTCGTCGGCCCCGGCGGGGAGCGCTGCCGCCGCCGGGCGACCCCCGGTGCGAAGGAGGGGAATCCGGGTCCCCGCCGCAGGTGATCCCGGCAGGATCAGGCCCGCACCGGGGAGGACCCGCCCATCGGAGAGGAGGAAGGCGCCGCCGTCATCCTCAGGGGACGAGCCGGAGCCCCCGTGGTCGGAGTCGGCCCCCGCCTCGGCCCAGGGCGAGCCCAGCTCCAGGGGAGATCCGACCCGCAACTCCACAGGGGCCGGGCCCGTCTCCACGGGGAAACCCCACACCTCGAGAGCGGCCTGGAACGGAGCCGCCAGATGGTCCGGAGCCACGAGACGGATGGCCGGAGCCCCGTCGGTCCTGGCCTCAGGACGGGGTACAGCGTCGCCTGGCAGGGCACTCAACTGGATCGCTCCGGGCCAGAGTGTGCTCCTGAGTTCATGGGTCCCGGGCCGCCATGCCTCCCACCGGGGGCGGGTGACGATCCGGGCCCGGAGGGAGTCCACTCCGGTCAAGCTGCCTCCGGCGCCGCGGAGTTCCCGGAGGAGCTGGGGCAGGGACAGGTCCGCCCCGGAGCCCTCGTGGGCGTCCCGGCCGGGCGCCAGGCTCATCCAAGCCTCCCCTCGCGGGAGGTCATGGGGTGCGTAACCTCGGCTCACCACCCGGCCGTCCTCGTCGACCCCCACAAGGACCACGATCCGGGTGCCGGGGTGCAGCTCTTCCACCACCAGCGTCTCCACCTGGCGCCAGCCCTCGGCCATCCCCGGCCCCCGGTCCACGATGACGATCTCCCCCACCCCCTCGGACGGGCCCGTCCACCGGAGCCCGGCGAGGGCGGCGCCCAGGATGAGGCAGAGCCCCATCCGGAGGGCGAGGAGGAGTAGGTGATCCGGTCGGGTGTGGACCCGGATGCGGGTCCGGGACTCGGGCGAGAGGAAGCGGGCCGTGGGGAGGACCCGCCGGTCCCGCTCCCTGGGCCGGAGGAGGTGCAGCGCCAGCGGGACCAGGGCGGCCAGGGCTCCGGCAAGGAGAAGTCCGGGGCGGGCGATCTCCATCACGGTGGTCCCTGGCCCCGGAGCCACCCCCGGAGGAGTGGGAGAAGGGGATCTGTGGTCCGGGCCTCCCACCACTGGACGCCCCGCTCCTCCAGGTTCCGCGCCAGGAGGGTGTAGTAGGCCGAGAGCCGCTCCCGGTAGCCCTCATCGCCCCGGGGCCGACCCGGAACCGGGGCATCCGGCGCCTCTGGATCCGCAAAGAGGCCGTCCACCTCCAACCCCTCGCCCAGTTCGTCGGGAGTGAGGATCCGGATGGCCGTAACCTCGTCGCCACGAGCTCGGAGGTGACCCGCCTGGGTCCAGAGCTCCCGTCCTCCATCCTCTTCCAGGAAGTCGGAGAGGAGGATGATCCGCCCTCCCCTCCGGCCCAGCTCTCCCACCCGGGTGAGGACCGGGGCCAGCGGGCTCGCCTCTCCGGCCTCCAGGGTGTCCAGGGTGTGGAGGAAGTGGTGCCACGCCTCCCGACCGGGACGGGGAGGAAGAAGGTGGAGCGGCTCCCCGCCGGAGCCCCCAGTGACGGCGAGCCCCGGGAGGTCACCGGCATTTCGACCGAGCCGGCCCAGGGCGGCCACCAGGAGGGCGGCGAACCGGAGCTTCGTGAGGCCGCCGGATCCTTCCTCGACCCCGGCGAAGTCCATGGAGGGCGAGGCATCGATGATGAAGGTCGTCGGCAGGTTCGTCGTCTCCCGGTAGCGGCGGACGTACAGCCGATCCGTTCGGGCCAGGAGCTTCCAGTCCAGATGACGGAGGTCGTCGCCCTGCTGGTAGGGACGATGGTGCTCGAAGTCCTCGCCCAGCCCCACGAAGGCCGAGCGGTGGATCCCCGGACCGAGCCCCCGGGCCACCAGCCGCCCCACCCACTCCAGATCCCCGAGGCCGTCCAGGAGTTCGGGGGGAAGGAGTTCGTCCCGTCGTCCCGCCATGGGGCTCAGGAGACTCCGCTGGCGGGAGCCGGGACCCGATCCAGGAGGCGGGTGACCAGGGTATCCGGATCCAGCCCCTCGGCCTCGGCCCGGAAGGTGGGGAGGATCCGGTGGCGAAAGACCCCCGGCGCCACGGCTCGGACGTCCTCCACGGCGAGGTGGAGGCGGCCCCGGAGGAGCGCCCGGGCCTTCCCCGCCAGGATGAGGGCCTGCCCCGCCCGGGGTCCGGCGCCCCACCGGAGCCACTCGGTGACCGGCTCAATCCCGTCGGACTCCCCTGGCCGGGTGGCCCGGACGAGGCGCACCGCGTAATCCAGAAGCGCATCGTTCACGGGGATCTGCCGGGTGGCCCGCCTGAGGAGGAGGACCTCCTCGGCTCCCAGGACGGCGTCCACCTCGTCGTGGAGGCGTCCCGTGGTGGCGGCCAGGATCCGCCGCTCCTCGTCCGCCGATGGGTAGGGGACCCGGATCTTCAGGAGGAATCGGTCGAGCTGCGCTTCGGGTAGGGGGTAGGTCCCCTCCTGCTCCAGGGGGTTCTGGGTCGCCAGGACCAGGAAGGGCGAGGGGATGGGGCGCGTCTCGCCCGCCGCCGTCACCCGCCCCTCCTGCATGGCCTCCAGGAGCGCGGCCTGGGTCTTGGGTGGGGCCCGGTTGATCTCGTCGGCCAGGAGGACGTGGGTGAAGACGGGACCGGGAAGGAAGCGGAGCGCCCGGCCCCCGGTGGTGC
Organism: Gemmatimonadales bacterium; assembly: GCA_007695195.1. Classification (GTDB taxonomy): domain Bacteria; phylum Gemmatimonadota; class Gemmatimonadetes; order Longimicrobiales; family Gaopeijiaceae; genus PWLA01. The sequence continues at coordinate 4,988 of REEG01000296.1, forward strand.
GATCGTCTTCGATGATCTCGGTCCCGGTCACATCACCGGGCATGAGGTCGGGGGTGAACTGGATCCGGCGAAAGTCCAGCTTGAGCCCCCGGGCCAGGGTCCGGACCAGGAGCGTCTTGGCGAGCCCCGGCACCCCTTCCAGGAGCCCGTGCCCCCCGGTGAGGAGGCAGAGGAGAACCTCTTCGACCACCCCCTCCTGCCCGATGACGAGCCGACCGATCTGCCGGCGAAGCTCGTCGAGCCCCGCGCTCAGCCGGCGAACGGTGTCGGGGTCGGGGCCCGAGCCGGGAGCGGTCTGCAACTGGGGCGAGGACGACATGGAGATCCGTCGGCGCGCGGCCGGATGTGGGGGGAAGTCTGGTGGAGATGCCGACCCCCCGATCGTACTCCCACGCTTCCGCACGGGCAAACCAGGCGGCGAAACCCAGGTCGGTGGGTGCAGGTGAATGGTGCCCACATGAGGGCCGGGTTAGCATACATTCAGCATACATATGGTCGTGCAATGTGGGTAAGATCCTTGCTTCCTCCAGCCGTGGCCTATCCCATGCCTGAATCCTCACCGCTGGTCCCCGTCCGGGACGTTCCCCCCAACGCCGAGATCCACCCCGGTGAGCTGGAACACCCGGTCACCCCGACGCCGGCGTTCTTTGTCCGCTGCAACTTTCCCGTTCCGTCCATCGACCCGGCGGAGCACCGGATCCGGATCGGAGGCGCGGTGGAGCGGGCCTTCGTGGTGTCGGTGGAAGAGCTCCGGGCCATGGAACTCCGGACGGTGGAGGTCACCACCGAATGCGCCGGCAACGGGCGTATCGGGATGCAACCGCCTGCGCCGGGCGTCCCCTGGGACGATCGGGCCGTGTCCACCGCCGTCTGGACCGGCGTACCGCTCCGGCTTCTCCTGGAACGGGCCGGGGTGTCGGACGACGCGGTGGAGGTGCGCTTCGACGGGGCGGACGGCGGCGAACTGGCGGAGGCGGGGCGCTTCGTCTCGTACGCCCGCTCCCTCCCCCTGGAAAAGGCCCTGGACCCCGACACCCTTGTGGCCCTGGAGATGAATGGCGAGCCCATTCCGGCTGAGCACGGGGCCCCGACGCGCCTCATCGTCCCCGGGTGGTACGGGATGGCCAGTGTGAAGTGGCTGACGGGGATCGAGCTGGTCACCGAACCCTTCCAGGGGTGGTTCCAGCGGGACCGATACGTCTATGATCCCGACACCGGTGAGGCTCCCACACCGGTGACCTCCATGCGGGTTCGGTCCATCATCCACCGACCCCTGGAGGGCTCCACCGTGAAGCCCGGAACCCTCCATGTCCGGGGCTGGGCCTGGTCCGGTGATGGCAGCATCACCAAGGTTGAGGTGGCATTGGGCGGTGGGGACCAGTGGGTCGAGGCCGCCCTGGAATCACACACCACCTCGCCCTACGCCTGGGTCGGCTGGTCCTGCTCCCTGGAGGTCCGGACGCCCGGGCGGCACCTGCTTCGAAGCCGCGCCTGGGACTCGGCCGGTGAGCGCCAGCCCGACCGGCCGCCCTGGAATCGCCTGGGGTACGGCCAGAACGCCGTTCGAACCATTGCTTTTGAAGTCCACTGAGGAGACCCCCATGTCACAGGATGGACCGGACCCAGTATCCCGTCGTCGCCCCGGACGCCCCCTCTCCCGCCGTGAGGCGCTCCGACTCGGGGCAGGCACCCTGGCCACTGCGGCTCTGGCTCCGAGCCTCCTGACCGCCTGCGGGGGAACGGACGGAAACGAGGCGCCTGCCTCCGCCGCAGGCGGGGTGGCCTCGCCGGCCTCCGACGGCTCCACAACCGCCGGGCTCGACCTCATCCTGAAGCGCATCCCTTCGTCCGGTGAGCAGATCCCCGTCATCGGGATGGGGACCTGGCAGACCTTCATGGTGGAGGAGACGGAGGAGGAGCTGGAGCCCCTTCGCCAGGTCCTCCGCATCTTCCACGAACGCGGCGGGCGCGTGGTGGACTCTTCTCCCATGTACGATCCGGCCGAGGAGCTTCTGGGACGCCTCGCCGAAGAGGCCGGGTTGATGGACGACTTCTGGGTGGCCACCAAGGTGTGGACCGAGGGCCGGGAAGAAGGAATCGCCCAGATGGAGCAGTCCCTCTCCGAACTCCGGCGCACCAACATCGAACTCATGCAGGTGCACAATCTGGTAGATGTGGACGTGCAACTCGATACCCTGGAAGAGTGGAAGGCCCAGGGACGATTCCGGTACATCGGCGTCTCCAATACTTCGGCGCAGCGGTACCCGGAGGTGGAGGCGCTCCTGGACGACGGACGCCTGGACTTCGTCCAGATCAACTACAGCATCGCCGAGCGCGAATCAGGGGAGCGGATCCTGCCCATGGCCAGGGAGCGGGACATCGGCATCATCACGGCCCGCCCCTTCGCCGGTGGCCAACTCTTCCAGGCGGTAGAGGGCGAGAGTGTCCCCGAGTGGGCCTCCGAGTTCGATTGCGACAGTTGGGCCCAGTTCTTCCTCAAGTACATCGCCTCCCACCCTGCGGTGACCTGCGCCATCCCGGCCACCTCAAATCCGGATCACATGCGGGACAACATGGGAGCCGGTGTCGGGCGCCTCCCCGACGAGGCGACGCGGCGCCGGATGGAAGAGGTGTTCGACGCCCTCTGACGCCTGCGGCCCACCCAATCGGCCGTGGACCGGGGCGGCACGTCCGGTTTGCCCGTGCGGAAGTCACATTCTACCTTGACCTTAGGGTTTCGGAGTTCGCCCGTTCCCTTTGGTTTCCCTCCCGCCTTCCCGGAGAAGACCCCAATGTCCAAGATCCCCCTGACGCTTGTTCTCGGATTTCTTGTGGTGGGTTGGCTCCTCGCCGCCCCCCTCTCGGCGCAACAGGCACAGCACGGGGCATCCGACGTCCCCTCCCTGGTGGACGCGGCCAGTCTGGAGAGTCAGGTGCTGGATTCCCATCGTCCCGCCGACGCCGTCCGCTCCGATATGCGGGACCTTCTGGCAACGGACGAAGCACGAGAGCTGGCCGACCAGCGGGGGATCGACCTGGCTCGGGCCAACGCTGCGGTAGCCACCCTCTCGGATTCCGAGGTGGAGGCCGCAGCCCCCCTGGTTGAGAAGGCCAAGGAGGCTCTTCAGCAGAACCGGACCATCACCGTCAGCGTGACAACGGTCATCATCATCCTTCTGCTCCTCATCCTCCTCACCTGACCCCGACCCGGCACCTGATTCCCTGGTCCGTCCTGATCCTGGCCCTCACTGCAGCGTGGACCGGAGCGACGCCGGGCCTGGTGGCCCAGACTCCGTGCTCCGACGCCGACAGCCAGGTTCGG
>REEG01000241.1 GCA_007695195.1 Gemmatimonadales bacterium
CCCAGTTCTTGATGGGGCCCAGGTCGGGCTTGAAGCCCAGGAAGGTGAGGACGTAATCCGCTTCCATGATGGTCCGATCATCGGTGCGGTTGTCGAAGAGCGTCACAGCCTCCACCCGACCGTTCCCCGAGATCTCCGACACTTCGTGGAAGAGGCGGACCTCCACCTCCTTGTCCTTCTCGGCCTGCTGCAGTTGGGCGACGGAATTCTCATGAGCCCGGAATCCGTCGCGACGGTGGACCAACACCAACCGGTCCGCCTTCTCCTTGAGGATGAGGGTCCAGTCCAGGGCTGAATCGCCGCCTCCCACCACCACGATCCGCTTACCGGCGAACTCAACCGGATCCTTCACCGCGTAGTGGACGCCCTTGCCCAGGAAGTCGTCGTAGCCGGGAACGTTCAACTTCTTCGGCTCGAACGCTCCCTTCCCGCCGGCGATGATCACCGCCCGGGTCCGGTACTCGCCACCGCGGCACACCAGGGTCATCACCCCGGACTCCTCGTCGCGGTGGATCTCCCGAACCTCCTCGTCCAGGAGCACCTCCGGATCGAACTGCATGGCCTGGGCGATGAGATCCAGGGCCAAATCCTTGGCCAGAACCTTGGGGAAGCCGCCCACGTCGAAGATGTACTTCTCCGGATAGAGGGCCATGAGCTGGCCGCCGAGTTCCGGAAGGGAGTCGATGATGCGGACACTCTTGCCCCGCATTCCGCCGTAGAATGAGGCGAACAGCCCGGTGGGGCCGCCGCCGATTATGGTAATGTCCGTTATGTCCTTCGTCATGGTGCCTGTCCACTGGGTTTCTTGAGACCGAAGTCCGGTGGGAAGGGCCGCTCGGTGATGTATCCACCTCCCGTGCCGGGACTAACGATCAACGATAAACAAAGCCCCGGGGCGAGCAACCGTATCGCCCCGGCACGTGCCCCGATCCGAGACCATCCACCCGCCCCCCCGAGGCCACCGCGCCCCCGCGCCCCCTCGCCGGCCCGGAGCTACTCCGCCGCCACCTCGGGTTCCCCTTCCGATGCCTCGCCGTCTGAAGCAACCTGGAAGAGAGGCGACGACCGGTATCGATCGCCGGCCACCGCCAGGAGCAGCTTGATCCCTACGGCAATGGGGACCGCAATGAGAAGTCCCACGAAGCCGAAGAAGAATCCGCTCACCACGATGGCCAAAAGGATCCAGACCGGGTGCAACCCCGTTGAATCGCCCACGATCCGTGGACTCACCACGCCGCTCTCCAGCGACTGGGCGATGGTGTATACAATGCCCATCTTCAACAGCGAGATGAAGGGGTCCCCACTGGCCAGGGCGATGGCCACGGCCGGGATGAGGCTCAACACCAGGCCCAGATACGGAACCACATTGAAGATGGCGACCACCGCCCCCAGGAAGAAAGCGTAGGGGAACTGGACGATGAGCAATCCCGCCGTCGTCATGGCACCCACGGTGAGAGACACCATGACCTGACCGCGCAAATAGGCCGAGAGCAGCCGGTCGTATTCCCGGAGCCCCCAGCGAATCCCTCCCTTGGACGGAGGGATGAGATCCACCACCCGCTCAGCCAACCGGTCGTAATCCCGGAGCAGGTAGAAGGTCAGGACCGGCGCCAACACCAAATAGCCCAGAACGGATAGAGCCACGCCCAAGCCCCGCCCCAATCCCAGGGCTCCCTCCCGGAGCCAATCCCAGATCAGCTCCTGACGCTCCTCCACGAACTCCACCACGGCGTCGGCATCCAGATCCCCGGCCCGGGCCAGCCACTCGGAGCCGTCGAACCCGGGGATCTGGATGGCGGCGAATCGCTCTTCCAGCCCCTGGATGAAGGAGGCGAGACGCTCCAGAGCTTGCGGCGCTCGGCGCACAATCCCACTGAGCTCTGCTGCCAGATACGGCACTCCCCAAATGCCCAGCGCCACCATTCCGCCCACCACCGGAATGGCCAGAGCCAGAACGGCCAGTGTGCGCCCGAATCGCCCCCGGCCGTCAGAACCGGCGAAGCGGACCAGCGGGCGCCGGTCGGCGATCCACCCCACTGCGGGGTTCAGGATGTAGGACAGGACCAGGGCCAGGACAAACGGCGCCAGGATGAAACCAAGCTCCCGGAAGAGCCAGAAGAGAACGAGAAATCCTGTGGTCCCCACCACGGCCGGAAAGAACGAGGTTCGACGCAGCGGCAGGAGGACCCCCACCAAACCCAGAAAGATGAGGGGCGGATTCAGGACCTCGCGAAGACCGAGGAGGAGGAAGATGAGGAGGACGATGCCGGCCGCGGCGGCACTCCACTTGAGGATGGCGTCGTCCCGACTCAAGCGCACTCCTCCTTCCATGGCGGAATTCCGGAACGCTCTGGAACCCGGATCCATTGGGCCGCCCGCTCAAGGATTCCCCGGGCGTTCTCGTAGTCAACCCGGTCCGAGGCCGCCGCAAGGGAGAACCAGCGGCACTCGGTGATCCCTTCGGCCAGTTGTGGCCGAGGGCTGCCCTTGGGAGAAGACATGAGGTAGAACCGACAGTACTTGTGGATCCGCCGGCCCCTCAGTCGGAACACCCAGTTGATCCGGCCCAGGTCGGGACCGAGCCGCAGGCGCATCAACCCCGTCTCTTCACGCACTTCACGGAGGGCGGCCTCCGCCTCTTCTTCCTCCCCCTCGAGATGCCCCTTGGGAAGCCCCCAGCGATCGTACGGGTCCCGGATCAGCAGCACCCGGGGTGCCCCATGCACCACCCGCACCACCACACCACCGGCGCTCCGCTCCACCTGAAGCGGCTCGGAGGCGCCGGGTGGACCGTTTTCCCGCGCGGGTGGAGGAGGATGGGAAGCCATGGGAGTCGGTTGGTCAGAGCGCAGACAGGGGACGCGGGGCCGGGATCAGGGCATGAACCATGGGTCTGATCAGAAGATGGAAAGGCGAAGGTAACGGCGCGGGTTCAGGCGGACATCCTCCAAAAGAAGCTGGAGCTCCTGTAGCGTACCCTCCAACTCCGAAGCTACGGCCGGGTCTCGAAGGAGGCGACCCAGCGTCCCCTCGCCCTCTTCCATGGCGGTGAGGATCGTGCCGACCCTCTTGAAGGTGGAGTCGGCCTGAGCGGCCGTCGCCCGGAACTGGTCCGAGGTCCCTTCAATGCCTTCGCTCAGCGCCCGGAGGTTCGAGGTCATGGCCACCAGATCGGTCAGGGCCTCGCCCACCTCGTCCCGAGCCAGCGCCTCGTTGACCCGGTCCAGCGTCCGGCGAACACCCACGGCCGCCTCCCCGATCTCGTGGGTGGTTTCCTGGATCTCCGCCGTCACTCCCACGAAGGCATCGGCCTGCTGGGTGATGAGCTGGGACAGTCGCTGGGTGACCTCCTCCACATTCTCGATGAGGGAGGCCACGTTAAGGGCCGTCTCTTCAGAGAATGCAATGCCCACACGCTCCGTCAGGATCTCGATATCGGCGGAGATCCTGTCGGCGGTGGCGGTGAGTTGGGAGATGTCCGGGATGGAGTAACCGGCGAGATGGTCGTCTTCGCTCGGATCGGAATAGCGGTAGGCCGGGAAGCGATCCCTGGGCGCGATTTCCATCTGCCAATCACCGAAGAGGGATTCCGGGGAAAGGATGGCCACCGCGTCCGAGGGCAACCGGACGTCATCCTGGATCCTGGCGCGCACCAGGACCAACTCACCGTCCTGGTCCACCTCGATCTCCCGAATCCGTCCGATGCGCACACCCCGATACTTGACGGCATTGCCGGGGCGGATGAGACCAACGCTGGAGAAGGCCGCCGTCACCTCGACCTCGGTGGCTCTCAAGCTCACCCCCTGAAGCCAGAGGGTTCCGAACGTCACGAGGAGGATGGCCGCCACGATGACCACTCCCACCAGGGCTTCCTTGGATCGGTTCACGATTCCTTCTCCAACAGCTCGGGACGACCTTCGATGAACCCCCGCACCACCGGGTCCTGGGAGGCTCGAATCTCGTCGGGAGATCCCTGGAACCGGCAACGTCCATTGTGGAGCATGGCGAATCGATCGGCCACCCGAAAGGCGCTGTCCATGTCGTGGGTGATGACGATCCCGGTAACCCCCAACTCGTCGCTCATGCGCAGGATAAGCTGGTCGATCATGGCGCGGGTCACTGGATCGAGGCCCGTGGTAGGCTCGTCATAAAGTAAGTACTGCGGCCGGGTCGCGATGGCCCGGGCAATCCCGGCCCGCTTGCGCTGTCCGCCGGAGAGTTCGGAGGGCGCCCGGTCCCCGTACCCCTCCAGGTCCACCAGTCGGAGGCACTCATCCACCCGCTCGGCAATGCCCTCCTCGTCCAGATCCGACTTGCGTCGGAGCCCCATGGCCACGTTCTCAGCCAGAGTCATGGAGTCGAACAGGGCTGCGAACTGGAAGACGTACCCCACCTTCCGGCGCAGGGCGAAGAGGCCCTCCTGTTTCAGGGTCGTGACCACCTCTCCATCCACCTCCACCTCTCCTGCATCGGGGGTCAGAAGCCCCACCACATGCTTCAGCGTCACGGACTTTCCCGAGCCCGATCCACCCAGGATCACCAGCGTCTCGCCGTCGCGGGCCTCTACCGAGAATCCGTCCAGCACCACCTTGGACCCGAATGACTTGTGGAGATCCCGGATGATGATACCCATGATGGAGCGGCCTCCCGGCTCAGAGCAGGACGATGGCCCAGAAGGCGTTGAGGACCAGGATGGCCATGCTGCTGGCCACCACGGCCCGGGTGGTGGAGTCTCCCACTCCCTCGGCTCCGCCCTGCGTGTGGAATCCGAAGAAGCAACCGATGGTGGTCACGATGAAGCCGAAGCTTGTGGCCTTGATCATGGCATAGGTCACATCGAAGGGCAGGAAGAAGAGGGTGAGGCCGTTGAAGAAATCCGCCGAACTCATGTCCAGAAGCTGGATGGCCGTGATCCACCCGGCCACAATTCCCATGCCGATGGCCAGCGCGGTCACCACCGGAAACATGATGATTCCCGCCAGGGCCCGGGGAACCACCAGGTAGGCCAGCGGTGGATAGGCAAGCGTCTCCAGGGCGTCGATCTGCTCCGTCACCCGCATGGTGCCGATCTCGGCGGCGATGTTGGCCCCTACTCGACCCGAAAGGGCCAGCCCGGTGAGCACGGGTCCCAGTTCCAGCATCATGGTCTTCCCCACCAGAACCCCGACGAAATACAGGGGAATGGCTCCGGTGAAGGTATACGACGCCTGCAGCGCCAGCACGATTCCCGTGAACAGGGCGATGAAGAGGGCGATGGGCACCGAATCCACCCCCACCCGGGCCATCTGGGGAATGAGCAACCGAAGCCACACGTCCACGTGCCGCAGGGCACGGAAGGTGTCGGCAGTGAGCACACCCCACCGCCCGATCCCGGCGGCGAAGGAGACACCACCCCGACCCAGGAGGACGAAGGGCTTCAGGAGGAGCTGCATAGAAAGGAGACAAGTGGGGTGACCGGAGGGGGAAGTCCCGGATCAAGGCGGCAGAGCCATGATCAGGAACCGAACGGAGAAGATACCAACGGCGTCCCCCCGGACGCCACCCGACAACCGGGGTCACAGCGGGGGCGGCAATCCGTCTTCCAGGGTGAGGACCACCTCCTCTTCGCCGGGGCCGTCCGGATTCGGGACCCAGCAGGACACCTGGACCCGGCGGGTTCGGCCATCGGTGTCACTTACCACCACCTCCAGATCCAGCGCCTGGTCCGGGCTCTGGATGCGTGTCCGGATACGGTCTCCCGGCGAGCGGCTCCGGTGGCGCGCGGGATTCCGAAATAGGATCATGGTGGACTGCCGACCCGACGGGAGCGTCCGACCGATCTTCACATGCCGCAGCCAATCCGGCTGGTAGCTGATGGTGTAGCGGAATCCCCGTTGGTCCGTCCCTTCACCTTCCCGGTTGTGTCTTGCCACGAACTCCGGTCCTCCCCTGACGAGACGTTGCCTATGGCCGACTCCATCATCGGTCCCATTCCCCGCTCCTCCGGCAGCCGGAGCGGTGGACCCGATGCGAAGGAGGGGCGCCGGCCACCGATACGAGATCTGCCGGACACACCATGAATCGGCGCAATGTCCCCGCTGACCTTCGTCGTGTCAACCAAGCCCTTCCCATGCGGAGGCATTCCGGAGGGAGGCCATCCGGGCCGGTGGCGGAAGAGATCAGAAGGAAACCGGAACTGGCGGCAGGAGCAGGATGAGACCCGTCATGAGGACCCACCCCACCACCCGCCGCCACCCCGTCGGCGCCGGTTTCGGGGGCATGGCCTCCAGGGGGATGTCCCTGTTGCGCCCCAGGACGAAGGAGATCACCGCCCAGGCCCACCATCCGGGCCACATGAAGCCCAGGACCAGAAAGACCGATACCGTGGCCCGGGACCACCAACGCTGACGACCGGGGTGAAGGGCGTAGAGGATCTGTCCGCCATCCAACTGCCCCAGGGGAAGGAGGTTGAGGAACGTCAGGATGAGGCCGACCCAGCCGGCGAAGGCCAGGGGGTGGAGATGGAGGGCCGACTCGGAGGTGGATACTGGAAGAACGGCCAGAAGACCCTGGATGAGGAGGGGTTCGCCCAGCCGGATCACGATGTCCTGGAACACGATGATGAAGGGGAGGCCGTCACGGGCCGGAACCTCGGCCGCCTCCGAGAGGAGGAGCCCCAGCACCAGGCAGGGCAGCGAGAGGACGAGGGAGACCAGTGGGCCGGAAGCCCCCACATCCAGGAGTGCCCGCCGATTCGGAATGGGCGAATGCAACCGGACCAGGCCGCCCAACGTCCCCACCACCGAGATATGCGGGGGAAAGGGGATGAGGAGGGGAGGTCCGGCCACTACGCCATGCCGCGCCGCTGCCCACCGGTGGCCCCATTCGTGGGCGAAGAGGATGAAGACGAAGGGGATGGCAAAGGGAATCCCCTCGGCAAGTCCTCCGAGGGAAAGACCGGTAGGCCACCAGAAGGGGATTCCCAGGATCGTGCGGAATTCGAGCCCCAGGGGATCGACGCCCACCAGCAACGCGCCGGCGACAAGGGTCGACAGGAGAGTCAGGACCAGAAGGCCGCCACTCAGGACCGCCTCCCGGCCGGGACCCTTGACCGGGTCTGGGGCGCCCATTACTATGGCCGAAATTCCTCAACGATGGGTGCCTTGGGGCCTTCTTCGCTCCATTTTCCGGTCACCCTTCCCCCCGAGTTTTTCGGCCTCTGTCCCGTCGTCCCACAAACCTGATCCGTTGGACCCCTCCGCTCACCCGCCTGCACTCTGTTTTCCCACCCGCTGGGCCCAGACCATCTGGAGACATTCGTGGACATCGCTGAATTGAAGAAGAAGAACGTGGCCGAGCTCCATGAGCTGGCCGACGAACTGAAAATCCAGAATCACTCGGGGCTCCGCAAGCAGGATCTGATCTTCCGGATCGAGCAGAACCTCCTTGACACGGACGTAGTCCTTCGCGGAGAAGGGGTCCTGGAGATCCTACCTGAGGGGTATGGGTTCCTGCGATCCCCGGACTGGAACTACCTCTACGGACCCGACGACATCTACGTCTCGCCGTCCCAGATCAAGCGGTTCGACCTCCGTACCGGGGACACCATCCTGGGCCAGGTGCGGCCGCCCAAGGACGGAGAGCGATACCTGGCCCTGCTCAAGGTAGAGCAGGTCAACCTGGACGAGCCGGAGAAGTCCAAGCACCGCATCGCCTTCGACAATCTCAAGCCCCGCTACCCCGAGAGCCGGATCCGCCTGGAACGGGACGGCGGCAGCATCTCCATGCGGGTGATGGATCTCATCGCCCCCATCGGGATGGGGCAGCGGGGGCTCATCGTGTCTCCGCCCAAGGCCGGTAAGACGACCCTCCTGCAGGAGATCGCCAATTCCATCACCGCCAACCACCCGGACATCTACCTCATCGTCCTCCTCATCGATGAGCGCCCGGAAGAGGTGACGGATATGGAGGAGCATGTGGACGGAGAGGTGATCTCGTCCACCTTCGACGAACCCGCCGAACGGCACACCCAGGTGGCCGAGATGGTGCTGGACAAGGCGAAGCGGCTGGTGGAGCAGGGCAAGGACGTGGTGATCCTCCTGGACTCCATCACCCGACTGGCCCGAGCCTACAATGTGACGGTTCCCCACTCCGGCAAGATCCTCTCCGGTGGTGTCGACGCCAACGCCCTGCACAAGCCCAAACGGTTCTTCGGGGCGGCCCGCAACATCGAGGAAGGTGGATCCCTCACCATCATCGCCAGCGCCCTGGTGGAGACGGGGAGCCGCATGGACGAGG
>REEG01000214.1 GCA_007695195.1 Gemmatimonadales bacterium
GGCCGTCGGTGCCGGAGAGGGAACCGACCCCCGTTCCGGGAACGGAGACCTGGGCGCCGGTAAGGGGACGCTGGGTCTGGGCGTCGGTGATCTGACCGGTCACCGTTCCGGTTTGCTGCGCCGCCACCGGCGCGGCCAGGGCCAGAGCCGCCAGAAGGGCGATGCCCCCGGCCCAACGGGGGAGATTGAAACACGGACATGGAATGGGAAGCATACGAGACCTCGAGGGGTCGGGATGGCGGGAAGCACCGACCCGAAAGCGCCGAGGAATAATGCTGCTGGTTCTCCCCGGGCCAGGCCGATGAGAGTGAAGCAAGGCGCCTGACCGCGCCTGACGCTTCTCCCTTGACGATGCCTCCCTTACAAGGGGGTGTCAAGTTCGGAAATCCGCGTAGTGGCAGGGAAAAGCCACTGATCGTGCATATTTTCTCATCTCATGGCGTGCATGGCCATCCGGTCCTCTTATCACGTGGCGATCCCTCAGGATCGGTCACCCACCCCGAAACAGCGACGAGCCTATATTGGGAGGCGGATCCGAAGGTCCCATTCCAAATGTCCAATCCAAGCTTCACTCCCACAGGAGCCTCCATGTTCATCGTTGCCACCTGCGGTCCCGATCAGCCCAACATCGCCGTGCTTCCCTACGTGGCCCTCAAGGGCGCCATCCAGTCCGGGGAGTTTCCCGGTGAGCCTCCCGAGATCTTCCTCATGCAGGAGGCCACCTACCTGGCCCACAAGCGGACCGATCTCTCCCAGATCAAGGCGGTGGGGCTACCCCCCATCTCCGACGTGGTGGCCTTCCTGAAGGAGCACGACCTGAGGGTGATCGTGTGCTCGCCGTGCGCCGAGGCCCGGGGGATCCGTGAGGAGGACCTGGTGGAATACGCCCGCATGGGCGGAGCCGGCGATCTGGCCAAGGGCGCCAAGAGCCACAGCGCCACTCTGACCTTCTGAGGGCACCCCTCCCGAACACGCACCAGTGTTCCCACGACACCCCGGTGAGGTAGCCGACCTCACCGGGGTGTTTCGGTTTCTACCGCCCCGTAGGCCGTTACACGATCGTTTCCGCTCCGAACCATTGTCGTTGAGTTACCCCACTACGCTCAGTCGAGTGTGGTGCGCTTGTACTATCCTGCGAATGCGCTCCACTTCGCATTCAACTGGAGGCAGTGGAAGAATGATATGTAATGTCATCCCGGAATGTCGAGCAAATTACTCGACAGTATTCTTCTATTTCGTAGCACTTTTTGTTTTTCTACTTATACCGTTTTCTGTTCAATCTCAGCAATCTGAGATACGGGGAACGGTCACCGCTACGGAAGATGGGCGTCCTCTGGTTGGAGCACAGGTCGAGGTGGCGGACACCAACATTCGGGCTCTGACGTCAGCCCGGGGCTCCTTCGTATTACGTGGCGTCCCCTCCGGATCCCAGACCGTACGGGTCACCTACATGGGGTACTCGCCCTCGGAGGCCACTGTCCAGGTCACCGCAGGTGAGGTGGCGCGTCACGAATTCACCCTGTCGATCCGGGCCATCGATGTGGAAGGTGTGCTGGTGGAGGCGGACCGGTGGGGCAGCCAGGCCGACGCGCTGAACCGGCGGCGGACCGCCCCCTCCATCCAGAACATCATCTCCACGGAGCAGATCGAGCGCTTCCCCGATCCCCAGGCCGCCGAGGCGCTTCGCCGGCTCCCGGGGGTGGCCAGCTTCGACCATCGCGGAGAGCCCCAGAGCATCTTCATCCGGGGAATGTCTCCGGGGATGGCCACCGTCACCCTGGACGGGGAGCGGCTCCCCACCACCGGCTTGGCCGACCGGGAAACCTCCCTCATGGGCCTCCCCGCCGAGATGCTCTCCTCCATGGAACTCTCCACGGCCATCACCCCCGACATGGACGCCGACGCCGTGGGCGGAACGGTGAATCTGGTGACCCGCTCACCGCTGGGGGATGCCCGCTTCTTCAACGTCTCCGTGGGAGGCGGCCTTCATCAGAACGCCGACAGCCCCAACGCCCAGGCCAGCGCCGTGTACGGGAACCGGTTCGGGGACCTGGGCGTCCTGCTCCGGGGGAGCTTCCGACGCAACAACATGATGATGGACGACATCCGTCACTTCTGGGGCGTGGAGGACTTCGGGGCCGGCGACGAGGACGTGCTGGATCAGCTCAGGGTTGGCGCCTACGAGACCCTCCGGGACCGGGTATCCTTCAGCGGCCGACTGGACTACAACGTCAGCGACGACACCTCCCTCTTCGTCCGGGGGCTCTTCAATCACTTCGACAAGCGGGGCATCCGGCATCAGTTCCGGGTCCGTCCGGAGAGCGGCGACCACCTGGACCGGGGACTGGTGACCGGCGGGCGCCTCGAGACCATCGGGCGCCGCAACCAGAAGACGGAGATCCTCTCCACGGTGGGCGCCGGGCTGGAGACCGTGGTGGGTCCCTTCACCATGGACGTGACGGCATCCTTCGGGTACGGCGAGCACGACCAGCCCTACCAGGAGTACCTGAACCACCGGGTTGGAGGCGTGGACATGTCCTACGACATCTCCAACACCCGCCGGGCGCGATGGGAGGCCCTGAACGACAACCCGGGCGGCTTCTTCGATCCGGCGCAGATCCCCTTCCTCCGGTACGAGAACCGCACCGACCTGGTGCGCGACCGGGACTTCAACTCCCGGATCAACTTCGAGATGCCCTACAACTGGGCCGGGGCCCAGGGGAGCTTCAAGTTCGGCGGTCGCTTCTTCCAGAAGGACAAGGACCGGGAGTTCTGGGTGCGTCGCTCGTTTCCGCCCCGCGGGCACGGGCTCGTCATGGACGCCACCGCCTCCGGGAGTGAGCACCGGCACATCCTCGGTGAGTACCGGATCGGGCACTACGTGGACTGGAGCCGGGGAGGCCCCTTCTCCCGGGAAATCGCCGGTCTCCTGGAAGAAGACATGGACCGAACCCGGGAGGTGTCCGATGCCCAGAACTACGAGGCGTCGGAGTCGGTGGTGGCGGGATACGCCATGACCACCCTGGATTGGGGCGACTGGACCCTCATCGGTGGGGTGCGCACCGAGCGGACCTCCACCTCATACGTGGGGAATCAGACCCTTTTCGACGACGATGGAAACTGGGTCGAGACCCGGCCGCTGGATGAGGGGAACAGCTACCTGAACGTCTTCCCCATGGCCCACCTCCGGTACCGGCTCAGCGACCGTACCAACTTCCGTCTGGCGTGGACCAACGCCCTGGCCCGCCCCAACTTCACCGACCTGGCGCCCACCGAGTTCATCGATCGGGACGCGCGGCGGATCCGTCGGGGCAACCCCGAGCTCGAGCCCTCGCTGGTCCAGAATCTGGACCTCCTGGTGGAGCACTACTTCGAGCCGCTGGGGCTCCTCTCGGGAGGGGTCTTCTACAAGCAGCTCAGCGACTTCTTCTTCGGATCGGTAGAGACCATCCAGGGTGGGGAGTTCGACGGCTTCGAGGTGCGCCAGCCGCGAAACGGCGCCGGCGCCGACCTGTACGGGGTGGAGGTGGCCTGGCAGCAGCGCCTCACCTTCCTCCCCGGGGCGCTGAGCGGGCTGGGGGTGTACGCCAACTACACCTACACCTACTCCAACGCCGAGCTGCGGGAGGTGACCCGGGAGGTGCCGCTCCCGCGGCAGGTTCCCCACGTCATGAACGCAGCCCTCTCCTGGGATCGAGGACCCTTCATGGGGATGGTCACGGCCAACCACCGGAGCGAGTACCTCTGGGCGGTGAGCCAGGACGCGGTGAGCGACTACCGGAGCCACCTGGCGCCAACCATGGACCGCTATCTGGAGGCCCAGACCCAGTTCGACCTGTCCGCCTCGTTCCAGGTGCGTCAGGACGCGAGCCTCTTCCTGGAGGTGAAGAACCTCACCAATGAGCCCCAGACCTGGTACGACGGGAGCCCCGAGTTCCACTACCGCTCCTCGTACAACCACGCCTGGGGGATCCTGGGGGTCCGGATGAACTTCTGATCGGAGGTTGTGACGCGCCGGTCATCAGGAAAGGCAAACGCCCCGGAGAGGCATGGACCTCTTCGGGGCGTCATGCTGTGGGCGTCACACAGACCTCGCCTTGGCCGAAAGAGATCACGGGCTGCTTCGCAGTTCGAACGGGTTCGAGACTCGATATCGAAGGGGGACCAAGGACCCGCCACTCGATCCGGAGCCTTCCCAAAACACGGCCGTATGGGCCAACCGGTACGTCCCGGCAGGAATCTCCCGCTGTCCGAAGTACTGACTCGCAACGACAAAGGTCGTAGAACTGCACTCATCGGCAGGCGCTAGAGTGGTCGGCTGGTGACTGTCTTCTGCAGCTGCCGTGATCCGGGAGGTCTGGACCCAATCAACCCATTCCCCTTCCTCCAAGCGCTGCAGCATGAAACTCCAAGGCTCGACAGAATCGCATTGCCATAGGCCTCCAAAGACCAAGGGTCGGGCACTTCGGTTTACGAATCTATACTGAATGAAATCAGTAGTGATCTCGCTGCCCAAGGGGCCGCCGGTATCCACCGAGTACACGGAGGATCCAGTTTGGATCGCGAATACTCGGGACCCGTCAGGTTGCAGGAAACCATCAAATGGTTCAGTTGGGCCTTGATCCGATCCGCATCCGAAAACCGCCAGAAGAACCAGGGCTCCTATAGGGGTCAATCGCATGGTCCTACCTCCGAGGCTGGGGGGACTTGGATCCCCGGAACACTGCAAGCTCGGAAGCGCTCTGAGCCCTACTCCTCCGGCGTCCCCTCCTCGGGCGGGAAGAGGCTCCGGAGGTCGTCGGCCAGGAAGCCCTGGGCCATGTAGGCCACCAGGGCGGTCACCGCCTCGGCCTGGCCCACATTGGTGAGGCCGAGCTGATACAAGGGCTGTCCCTGAACCTCCGCGGCATCCTCATCGATGCGGACGGCGGTGAGGGTGACCTCCTCCCCGGACATGAGGCGGACCAGCACGCCCTCGCCCACGGGGAAGGTGTCGCGGATGGGTCGGTCCTGATCGGCCTGGGCCGTCCAGAAGACCTGTTCGGCCGGAGCCGACAGGTCACCGAAGTGGAGGAGGTAGAGGGTCTCGTCGGCCAGGGGCTGATCCATGTCCAGCTCCACCAGGAGGGCGGGGCTCATGACGAAGCGCGGATCGTCGAACTGGAAGCCCATCTCCTCCAGGTACTGATCGAACTCGGCAGCCTCTTCCGCAGGCACCTCGTCGCGAACCCGGATGAGGGGCTCGAGGCCCAGCGCCAACTGGACGTTGCCCCGGCGAAGGAGGGTACTGGTCTGGCCTCCACCCAGGAGCCCGTCGGGCCGCGGTCCGATCCCGGTGGGGCTGGTCCAGGGCCGGAGCTGCTCCACATCCCAGAGGTCCTCTGCCGCGTCCACGAAGCGGTACCGCTGCCCTGTCTCGCCCGACCGGGCCTCGGCGCAGATCTGGCTTCCGTCTCCCTCGGGACACCGCTCCATCACCGCCGGACGGACCAGGATGGCACCGTCACACTGGGCAGCCTGACCCGGGAGGGCCGGGTCCCGCGCCAGGATCCCGTCCGCCTGCTCCGAGACGGCGCGGAACGCTTCCTCCAGCTCGTCTTCCAGCTCGGTCCGGCGGGTCCGGCGCTCCTCCAGGACCGCCTCGTCTTCCGTCTCAAGGTACCGCTCGGCCAGCTCCGAGTCGGAGCGGAACCAGTCCCGGACGCGGCGGTCATCGTCGGATGCGTCGTCGAAGGGAGTGACCCGGAGCGAGTCCTCCAGCGCCACCGCCTCGTACAGGCGGCCGATCCGGTCCACCCTGAGGGCCAGCGGCTCCAGCTCACTGTTCAGCACCTCCAGGCGGGCCAGCACCGGGACGCACATGCGGGAGCGCTCCAGCTCATCGGCCACCATCCGGGGGGGGACCGGCTCCTGGGCCTCCAGAGGTGACGGGAGAAGGGCAGGCACCACCCCCGCCATCAACAGGGTGAGGAAGAGGAGAGGGAGGGTGCGCACCCGCCGCGCCGGAGGCGCATGATGGCGGGGTTCAGCGTATTGAGGGCTCATGGACTGGTGAGGATTCCGTTTCGGGACTGAGTGGCTCGCCGTAGATGTCAGAAGGCGCTTCCGCCCGGCGAGAAGTCACATCGCTCCAGGGCCCGGCTGAGCCCCAGTTGCTGCTCTTCGGTCATGGGCTCGACCTGGCCGGCCGCCTCCATGTCGCCGGTCAGGGCCGACGAATAGATCTCCGCCTGGTCCGGCCCCAGGATCTCGATGAAGACCCCGGCGGCGCAGTGAGCGTCGTCTTCGCTGATAGTACCATAGGCGGTGGTGTACAGATCCTGGGCGATGCGTTCCTGCAGTGCGTCCAGATCCTGCCCCTCGCCCCCGCACCCGGCGGCGACGGTCAGGAGGACCAGAAGGACGGGCCACAGCGCTACGGTCATGGGAGTGGACCTGCCGCGTCGGAATATCATGGAACGCTCCGGGAGAGTAGGGTCATAGCTCTTCAGTCTAAGGGGCAGGGCGACCCCGGACCACTCCCGGCGCCGCCGCTCCAGCCCTTCCCCGAGCCACGTCCGGCGTTGCAGGCGGCTCGCCCGCCGTCGTACCTTCGACCCGTAGGCGCCGATCCGGAAGCAGGGTAGGGACCGAGCGCCGGGACGCCTTCCGTCTTCCACCGGAGTCACTGCCATGGATGATCTCGACCGCTGGGTGCAGGAGGGCTACGAGCTCACCGACCCGGCAGACCCGGCCCGCACCGCGGCCATCCTCTCCCACCTATCCGGCTTCGCCGCGTACATCTTCCCCTTCGGCGGCATCATCGCCGCCCTGGTGGTCTGGCTCGTGAAGCGGGACTCCCACCCCTTCGCCGACCGGCAGGGGAAGGAGGCGCTGAACTTCCAGATCTCCATCTCCATCTACACCATCGTCTCCGCCATCCTCATCATCGTGG
Organism: Gemmatimonadales bacterium; assembly: GCA_007695195.1. Taxonomy (GTDB): domain Bacteria; phylum Gemmatimonadota; class Gemmatimonadetes; order Longimicrobiales; family Gaopeijiaceae; genus PWLA01. Next base: position 6,935 of record REEG01000214.1, read on the forward strand.
GGGTGGGCATCGTACTTCTCCCCCTGGTCTTCCTCTTCCACGTGGTCCTCATGATCATGGCGGCGATCCAGGCCTCCAACGGGAAGGGGTTCGAGTATCCGGGCACCCTGCGGCTGGTGAAGTAGGTGGAAGGCAGAACCGCCGGTCACCTCCTCCTGGCCCTGGCGGTGACGCTGGCGGCCGCAGCGGTGCTCCTCACGGCGCCGGCGGCTGCCGGGGCCCAGACCCCCGGGCCCCGGGTCCAGATCCAGGTCCCTGCCGACGAGGTGACCCAGGAGCTCAGACTCCGGGACGGCTCCATTCTCTTCGGACGGGTGTTGGCAGAGGGTGACCCCTTCCGATTCCAGCTCGTCTCGGGACAGGTGCTGGAGATCGCCGTGGCCGACGTCCGGAGTCTGAGGGAGACCCGCGGTCGCGCCGTGGAGGGCGTCTTCTGGGCGGAGGATCCCAACCGGACGCGCCTCTTCTTCGGGCCCACCGGGCGCATGCTGGAGGCCGGTGAGGGCTACCTGCAGGTGTTCCAGATCCTCTTCCCCGTCGTCGCCTTCGGCGTGGCGGACCGGTTCACACTGGCCGGGGGCACCCTCCTCCTCTTCACCTCCGACCTTTCGGGGCAGCCCTTCTGGTTCGCCCCCAAGGTGGGCATCGCCCGAACGGAGGTGGCCGACTTCGCTGCCGGGATCCTGGCCTTCTTCACCACCGACTCCACCGAATCCGTGGGGATCCTCTACGGCGCCGCCTCCTTTGGAGACCCGGATGGGAGCCTCCACCTGGGGATCGGGTACGGCTACGAGCGGGGGAACCTGGCCTCCCGCCCCGCCGTCCTGGTGGGGGGCGAGTACCGGGTGGGGCGGAACGTGAAGCTCCTCTCGGAGAACTACCTCTTCCCCCGGGAAGGCGGTCTGGTCTCGGGAGGCGTCCGGTTGTTCGGCGACCGACTGTCCGCCGATCTGGGCTTGGCGACGCCCCTGGGGACCGGATTCGATTTCTTCGCCTTCCCCGTGGTCAACTTCAGTTGGAGCTGGTAGTTCGGCCCGATGCAGCTCGGTTCGATTCAGTTGGGCTTGATGGTCCCATCAGACAGGGAGGAAGGCCTTGAGGGGGAGGGCGCCGCGAGGGAGAAGCCAGGGCTGGTGGTGCGCCGACCGGTCGCTCACCCGCGGCGCGGCGCTGGTTGGACTGGCGGGAATCCTGGCAGGGTGCGCCCTGGGCAGGCCGCCTGCCGCCCCTCCACCCCTCGTTTCCGTGCACGGCGACGGCCCCATCGCCGTCCACTGCCACTTCCCCTGCGGCGAACTCGGTGACGAGGCGCTGGCCGTGGCCCGGG
>REEG01000140.1 GCA_007695195.1 Gemmatimonadales bacterium
AGAACATGGTGAGGCCGGCAAGGACGACCCGTAGGATCCATATGATGGCAATGGCGATTTCGGACACAACTGGACCTCACGGTTGGTGCGATTCTGCCGGATGACGCTCAACGTCCCCAACACTGCGGCAAGGGAAGGACGTACCATAGGAGAACGTGTCCAAAAGCTGCGCAAAGGGAAGGACGAACCCTTTGAACCATAGTCGAAGCCCAGGCGTCCGCCTACTGGAAGGGTCGTGACGGCCGGGTTCCCGCCCGGCGCGGTGCTCCGGACCTGGTGGGCTTGCCGGTCGTGACGGGCTCACCCATAGTGGATTCCTATGGATGAGCGTACCTACACCGATGATGAGGTTCGGCAGATCCTGACCGCCGCCACGGAGCCCCTCCCCTCCTCGAGCAAGCTGGAGGGAGAGGATGTGGACATGTCCGTCGGTAACGTGCGACGCCGGACAGCCCCTCCCCAGGGCTTTACGCTCTCCGAACTGCGGGAGATCGGGGTGGAAGCCGGGATTGACCCGGAACGTATTGCCCTCGCTGCCTTTGAGCTGAACGTACCGCCGGAAGAGACCGTCCTCGAGCGGGACGTAGTCGGTCTCCCCCGCCGCATGAGTCGGAAAATCCCACTGTCGTCTCCCTTCCAAGGCGAAGGATGGGAACGGGTCGTAGTCCTTCTGCGGGAACGGTTCGGAGGCCCCGGCGAACTCTCCACCGAGGGATCACTCCAGACCTGGCGACACGAGAACGTTTCCGTCCTTCAGGAACCCGATCCGGTAGGGCCGGGCTGGCGTCTCCGGGTGGAGGTTGAGCCCGGAGACGCTGGCGAGTGGCTGGACATCGCCGGCATGCTCTCTTTGGTGGGGCTCATCGGGGTCCCCGTAGGACTCTTCACCGATGCCCGGGACATCCTGGCGCTGATCGGCGCTATTCTCCTCGTGGTCTCTGCGGCTGGAGCCGCCTGGCTGGCCGTTGTCACCCTCCCAAGGTGGAATCGGCGCACGGAATCGGAGCTGAAGACTCTGGCCCGCGAGGTGACTGCACTGGAGGCACGACACTCGGAAGTTGACGCCGGAACGCTGAACCGTCCCCGGGCGCACATCCCTCCCCGACCCGAAGCCGAGGGGTAAGGTTTTAGGATGGAGGCTCTATAGGCTGGACCTTGGACGCAGAGCCTCCCCTTGGTCAAGGACCACAGACGAGGATTGCCTTAATGTGGACCAGATTCTAATTCGCCGTCTTCTCCGAGTATTTTGCCTGGACTGACCCGGCGGGGTGAAGCCCCCTCGCGGCTCTTCGGCTTCGTGCATGCAAGGTGCCTATCGCCGCCCCTCAGCGTTCGTTCTGGGTTGCTGTTGGCGGACCGCAGACAAGGGGCGCACATCCCGACGAGCCCATCCCTTCATTCCGCGCACATCTTCATTCTCACACCCCCATCTTCCAGCGCTGATGCTCCAGGGACACCCACCACCAACACGGTCCCGGAACAAATGCCCAGGGGTGGAATCAAGGGGGTCCACTCCTTCCGGTAGGGGTTTCCGAGTGTCAACGTATCTGACCCCTGTCTCCATGGAAGATCAGACCGGTGGTCGCACTGGTGCGCGGGTAGGTGATGGATATCTTGGAGACCGAAAATTAGAATCCAGGTTCTAATTTTCCCGGGGGGGGGGAGTGGCGCCGAGGGGGGGAGTGGGCCCAGAAAGTGTGACCGTCCGGCACGGAGATCGCCGAGGAGCCCGAACTGGAGGGTGCACTTGGAGACTTGGCAAGGCGGCCTGGAGACTGTTCGGAGCGGGACGGCGAAAGGCAGGCGGACCTAGCGCAGGGCGGCAGGCCGTGACTCCATGGCATGGCCCTTCTCCGGGTCAGGGGCTGGAGCTGGGGTCAGGACCCGCCATGGCCCGCACCGCCAGCCCGCCGTGGCGGGTGGCCATGCGCATATGCAGCGGGAGGCCGGTGGCCTGGTCCAGGACCGGGTCGGCCGAGAGGTAGAGGAGCTGCCACCCGGCCATGGTCCCTCCGGGCTGGACACTCCGGCCCAGCGCCGCATAGAGGGGACGCAGGGACTTCCGCCCACCCAGGCGTGTGCCGAAGGGTGGGTTCGTCACGACCCATCCGGGCTGGTCCGGATGGGGGGCTCGGGAGAGGGGGGCCGTCGCCAACTCCACATCGTCCAGGACGCCGGCCCGCTCGGCGTTGGCCCGGGCTGCCTCCACGGCGCGGGCGTCCCGGTCCGAACCGTAGACGGTGAACTGACGCCGATCCAGGGGGCGGATCCGGGCGCGAGCCTCGGCCACCTCGGCCTCCCACACCTCGTGGGGAAGGTCCGGCCAGTGGAGGCAGGCGAAATCCCGGGGGGTGAAGCCGGGGGACGCCATGGCCGGAGGGATCCTCCGGGCCAGAAGCGCCGCTTCGATGGGGATGGTGCCGGAGCCGCAGAAGGGATCCACCACCGAGGGCCGACTCCACTCGCCATTCGGTTCCAGGGGACCCTGGAGGAGGAGGGCGGCGGCCAGCGTCTCCCGCATGGGGGCAGCGCCCACGTGTCTTCGGTATCCACGCTGGTGGAGGTGGGCGCCGGAGGTATCCAGGCGCACAGTGACCTTATCGCGGTGCACCCGCACCACCACCAGGACCGGGGAGGCGGCGGTGGGCCCTTTGGCCTCAACCTGCGTCCTGCGGCCGGACGGTCCCTCATCGCCCTCAACCCCTGCGGCTGCGGCGGATGGGCCTGCCACCGGCAGGGCCCTCGAAGCCTCGGGCAGCGTCCCCGGCGGCTCCGGCAGATCTCCCGCCTCCCGGAGCCGCTCCTCGATGGCGCCCTCGTGGTACAGGCGCGAGCGGGAGGCGGATACCCGGAATACCACGCGACCCCCGTCACCCTCGGCTACCGCGAAGATCCGTTCCCAATCCACGGCCTGGCGCCCCTTCCGGACCAGCTCGCCCAGCGCCCTTGCCCGAAAGCTCCCCACTTCCACCAACACCCGCGAGGCCACGCGCAGGTGGAGGTTGGCCCGGAGGAGGTGGGCCCACCCCCCATCCCACGTCACGCCCCCCACCACCGAGGTCTGCTCGGGCAACGGGACCCCCAGCGCCTCGAGCTCCCGGGTCAGGGTGGGCTCGAGCCCGGGCGGGCACTGGGCTAGGAGGCGGAAGGGCGCGGGTGAGCCGGAAGCGGTCATGGGGATGGGGATGGCAGAGAGGACGGAGGCGATAGGACCCGAAGTGTCCGGATGCGGGTGTCCTGGGAGTACACCAAGAACGCCGGTCACCACCGAATATGGCAGGAAATCCTGGCAACCCCAGGCGATCCCCGTGCACCACGTTCGACACACAGCTGAACCAATACAACGGGTTGTTCCGGTATGCGTGTCGATCCGGCTCGGAAACGACATCTCCACTTGAGCTCGTAGCCCTCGTAGGGGTGGTGTAGACCGATCTGAACTTCGAGGCACCAGATCCCGTGCGGCACTGGTCCCGGGCCGAACCGATCTGGGTGTCCTCGTCGAACCTGAAGAGACCCCAGGGGGGCTACCTGCAGTCCATCCTCATGACCACCCTCGGAAACCCGTTCAGGACCGACGAGGTATCGGCGACCTTCCGGAATCCGGCCTTCTCGAAGAGTGACCGGGTGCCCACGTAGGCCATGGTGGTATCGACCCGCCGACCGCCGTTGTCCACGGGATACCCCTCGACGGCCGGGGCCCCCTGGTCCCGGGCGAAGGCTACCGCGCCGACCAGGAGCGGGTGGGTAATCCCCTTCCCCCGGTGTCCCGGCCGCACCCGGAGGCACCAGATGGACCATACCTCCGTGTCGTCGACACGGGGAATGGTACGGCTCCGGGCGAAGACGGTCTCTGCACGGGGGGCGACCGCCGCCCACCCCACCACCCGGCCCCCGTCGTAGGCCAGCACCCCCAGGGGCCCTTCTTCCAGCAGGGCTCGCACCTTCTCGCCCCGGGCGGGCCCCACCAGCGACCGGTTCTCCTTGGAAGGGACACGGTAGGTGAGGCACCAGCAGACGCTGGCGTCCGGCCGTTTCGGCCCCACCATGGTGCACAGGTCGTCGAAGACACTGGCGGGACGTATCTCCAGGGTCATATCTGCTCCTCCTCAGGTTCCCGGGCCGTCCGGGGTGGGGTCCATTGGCTGAATCGGGGGGCGGGGTCCGTGGGGGGTGGGTATGGCCTCGGCCTCCACGGCGATGGCCCGAGCCACGTCAGGCCCGGTCCACCAGTACCTCGGCGAACTCAAGGGTCCCATCCGCCAGTACGAAGGCGGTGGGCGGAAGACCCGCCGACATCTCCTGAAGCTGATCGTAATAGGCCCGGAAGTCGTCCACGGCAGCCGGCGAAGCCATCCCGAGGAAGACGATGTCGGCGCCGGCGGAGGCGGAGCGGAGAATCTCGGAGAAGGGGCGATCGTCACTCACGATGATATCCAGTCGGACCTCCCCGATCCTGAGATCGGCCAGAAGGGCCTCCAACTCTCCTCTCGCCTCGTCGGCGGCCTCGGCCGAGCGCACCGCCAACTTGAGGCGAACCTCGGCCTGCTCCCACTCCACATTGGTGCGGAGAAGGTAGGCCAGTACCAACATGAGCCCCCCGTTGGCCTGCAGCCCTCCCCACCAGACGTCGATGGTCCGTCGCCGCCCGAACCCGGTATGCTCGGGATCGCGGAGGATCACCACGTTTCGCCTCTTCCGGTGGAAGGTCTCGATCATCCGGCAGTATCTGTCCCGTCGTTCCATCTTCTCGCTCGTCCCCAGAACAATGGTGTTGGGGACGAGACTGCCGAATCCGTAGATCTCCACCAGTCGCCTCGCACCGGTGAAGGGATCGGGCGCCGAGACGGTCCGCACGAAGGCCTCCACACCTCGCCTCTTGAGGTACGAGCGGAATTCGGCCTCCAGTTCGGCCTGGCGCTCGCCCTCTTCCTCCGACTCCGGGATGACGCTGGCGATGGTCACCAGGCCCCGGTTGTGGGTGATGGCGTTGGCGAAATCGATGAGGGGCCATCTCCGGTCATCCTCTCCCGAGAGAACCAGCGGATGGGGACGCCAGTTCCGTGGATCCTCCTGACCCGCCACCCGGAGGAGTCCCATGCGGACAAGGGCGAGCCAGATCCCGCTCCGAACGTCGCCCCACGTCCCCCTGAGCTGGCGGCGCTCCAGCCAGATGAACACGCCCAGGACCACGGCGGCCGCCAGGATCGTGGCCGGCGCGTGGATCAGGAACATGATGAGGAGGCACCCCAGCGCCCCCAGCATGCAGACGACCCAGTTGGTCCGGAATGCGGGGCGAAAGGATGGGCTCTTCAGGAAGCCCTCGATCCCGGCGGCCAGGTTCACCGTCATGTACGATGTAAGAAAGAACATGGTCAGGATGGGCGCCACCATGTTCAGATCGGCCAACCAGATGGCCAGGAGCACGATCCCCAGCGTCACCGCGGTCCCGGCCCGAGGCGAATCGTCCTCGGCGGCGCCCCGCCCCAGGAATCGCAGGGGTCGAGGAAGGACTTCGTCCCGAGCCATGGCCTGCAGGACCCGGGGGGCGCCCAGGATGCTCCCCATGGCGCTGGAGAGCGTGGCGCCCATGGCACCCAGGATGATGAGGGGCCCCCAGAGCGCCATCTGCCGCATGATGAGCGGGTCGGCCACCAGCGCCTCGGAGTCGGCCCAGGCCGCGAAGAAGAAGGGCATGGTGATGTAGACCACGAAACCCACCGCCAGGGCGGCGAAGGTCCCCACAGGAATCGAACGGGCCGGGTTCTTCAGATCGCCGGACATGTTCACCCCGGCCTCGATCCCGGTCACCGCCGGAAAGAAGACCGCGAAGACGACCCAGAAGGTGGGCGGGATGGTGGGGGCCTGGGGCTCAACTGGAGCGGCGGCCTCCACCGGAACCCCTTCCACCGGCCCACCGAGGAAGAAGGAGAGGAGCGAGAGCCCGATGACCACCATCACCACGTACTGGGACCGGAGAGCAAGACTGGCCGAACGGAGAGCCAGCCCGGTCACCGCCGTGGCCGTGACGATGCCGACCCAACGCGGATCGAGCTGAGGGAAGATGTCCACCACGATCTCGGAGAACCCGATCACGTAGAGCGCCATGGACAGCGCCAGGGCGAAGTAGAGGGGGATCCCCACGGCCCCGCCGGTCTCGAGCCCAAGGGACCGGCTGATCATGTAGTAGGCACCGCCGGTTCGGACCCGGCGATCCGTGGCGATGGAGGCCATGGAGAGGGCCGTGACGAAGGTCACCGCCGTGCACGTCACCACGATCACCAGGGTCAGACCAAGCCCCACGTTCCCTACGACCCAGCCGAATCGCAGGTACATGATCACACCCAGGATCGTCAGGATCGAGGGGGTGAAGACCCCTTGGAAGGTCCCCAGACCGGCTCCCCTGGGCGCACCAGTTCCCTTGGGAGCACCAGCCCCCTTGGCCTCCCCCTCCGGGAGGGGCTTGCGCGGGTCCGGTGACCAGGAGGCGGAGTCGGGTTTGGGGGGTCGGTCCATGGTACGTACCATGGCTGGATCCGCCGCAGGGCGTCAATCCCCCAGTCCGGGACTTCAGCCAGGGACTTGAATCCTCCCGGGGGTCACCTTCGTAGGGCTGGATGAACCGAGACGTGGCCACGCCGGCGAAGCGGAGCGGTTCGAGGAACTGCTGCAGGCGGCCACACTCCTGGCCGGGACCGGCGCCCGATCCGCGCGGTTGGGCGTCGGTCAACCTTCCCCCCTCTCCCCCCTCTTCGACGGAGACGAACCATGCACCTGGATATGGTGGTCGGTCTGCTTCTCATCTTCTTCGTGATCGTGGTCCCGGTCCTGGGGATCACCGTCCGCTTCGCCCTGAAGCCCATGGTTGAGTCGCTCCTGACCTTGAGGGACGCCTTTGGCCATGGCCCGGCCGTGGGCGCGAGGGACGGACGCATCCTGGAGTTGGAAGAGGAGGTGGCCGAACTCCGACGCTCCGTGAAGGCACTTCAGGAAGCCCGCTCCTGGGATGATTCACTGCTGGCGCCGCCCCGCCGCGAACGCCAGTAGGGCCCGGGCAACCACCTCCCGGTCCGCCGCCGACGGAAAGTGGCGGGTGCCTTCCAGGACCAGGACCCGGGCATCCGGGAGGACGCCCGGTACCTTCTTCCGGATCTCGTCTGCGGGGAAGAGGGGGTCCCGCTCTCCGGCGATGATCAGGGAAGGGATCCGGGCCCGGGCCAGGGCGGCGGGGTCGGCGGGAGCCGCCATCCTCCGAACCAGCCTCAGGTGGCGGAAGATGGCGGCATGGACCCGGAGGATGAGCTCGTCCGGCGGGTCGGTGTGTAGGGCCTTCACCGCAGCGACGAGGCGGTCGGGGGTAGGGCGGAGCCGGTGCCGGAGCATGGGGAGGGCCAGCTCCCGCACGAGGGTCCATGGGCGGGGCCGGGCGATTCCCGCCGGCATGACCAGGGCCATGCCCGAGATCCGATCCTTCGCCGCCAGGGCCCCTTCCAGGACCACCCCCGCTCCGTACGAGGCGCCCATGTGGGGCGCTTGGTCGATCTCCAGGGCGTCCAGCACCTGGAGGTGCCAGCGCTGGAGCGCGCCGGGGTGGGTGTGGAGGTGCCTGGGGACGCTGTACCCCGGCGACCCCGGCAGGTCCGGCGCGTAGACGCGGAAGTGCTGGAAGAGGGCGCTGAACCAGAGGAGCGTCACCGGGTTCGGGAAGTTGCCACCCTGGAGCACCACCACCGGGGGGGCGTCGGGGGGGCCGGCCACCAGGACGTGGGTGGAGCCGACGTCGGTGGGGATCCGACGCCGCTCCACATCGCCGGGGATGCGGGCCAGGACCTCTTCGTAGAGGCTGAGGAGGACCCGACGCCCCTCTTCGCTCCGGTATACCGTCATGGGAAGCGCGGCGGAGGGGCTTACCGGAGCACCATGACCGAGACGGTGCAGGTGCGCAGCATGGCGGTGGTGGTGCTCCCCAGGATCATGCGCCGGATCCGGGAGTGCCCGAAGGCCCCCATCACCAGCAGATCGATGTCATGGTCCGCCTGGTAGCGCGGCAGCGCATCTTCCGGATTCCCAGAAAGGAGCGCCGTGGGTGCGTCGAACCCGGCATGGCGGAGCGTTTGCGCCGCCGCCTCGAGACCCGCGCGGACATCGGCCCGGTCGGCTCCCACATGGACCAGATGGCAGGGGATCCCCCGGAAGAGGGCACCTGCAGCGATCATCCCCACCCCCTTCTCCGCCGTGGGACTCCCGTCCCAGGCCATCATGATCCGGGCCGGGGGAGCGAAGGTCTGCTGGGCCACCAGGATCGGCTTGTGGACGGCGCGAATCACCTCCTCCAGGTGGCGGCCCAGATGTCCGTGTCGCTGCGCCGAGGCCGTGCCCCGCTTCCCCACCACCAACATCCGGGTGCCGGACTCGAGGGCCAGGATGGCGTCCACCAACTCCCCATGGCGCTGCCGGACTTCCATCGCCCCCGTGGCCGCTTCGAGATCCGGTGCGGCGTCCCGAGCCCGCTCCACGGCACCGGCCAGGAGTTGGCGCCCCCTCTCCATGGCCAGGCGCGCCCGGGCCTCGTCCAACTCGGCCAGCTCTTCCAGGAGCTCTTCCCGCGCGCCCAACCCGATGGCGCCCGTCAGGTTCCTGGAGCCGGGCACGTTCCCGGAGGTGGCATCCAGCACGTGCAGGAAGGTGAGGGGGGCCGTCATCCGCTCCGCGGACCAGGCGGCGAAGTCGCAGATGGCACCTACGTACGGAGAGTCATCGATGCAGGCCAGTACGGCACCCTCGCCGCGCCCCCGGCGAGGCGGTTCCGGAAGGGCCGGGCTCCGGTCGGTCGGTGGGGCGGACGGGCCAGTGGACGGCAGCGTGGAAGGTGCGTCGGTCATGGGAGGTCGGAATCCGCGTTCGAGGGAGCGAAGAGCGACGGCGCGATGAGGCGCGGGGCGATGGGCCACGGGGCGATGGGCGATGGGGCGCGTCAGTGCGCCATGAGCCGATCGGCGGCGTCGGGTTTGTCGTGGATGGCGAACCGGTCCACCATAGTGGCGCTGGCCTCGTTCAGTCCCCGGAGTTCGACCCGGGCCCCTTCCCGTCGGAACCGGATCACGGCCTTGTCCAGGGCGCCCACCGCCGTGAGATCCCAGAAGTGGGCCCGACTCACGTCGATGGTCACCAGGTCCAGCGCCTCGCCGAAGTCGAACCCGGCCACAAACGCATCCGCCGACGAGAAGAAGACCTGTCCCGACACCTGATAGGTGCGATGCTGCCCGTCCGGCGAGATCTCCGAGCGAATTACCAGGAACTGCCCCACCTTCCTGGCGAAGAAGAGGGCGCTGAGAAGTACTCCCACCAGGACCCCCAGGGCAAGGTTGTGGGTGAAGACCACCACCACCACGGTGGCCACCATCACCACGCTGGAGCTGGCCGGATTGGTTCGGAGGTCCCGGAGCGAGGCCCAACTGAAGGTCCCGATGGATACCATGAACATGACCGCCACCAGCGCCGCCATGGGGATCTGGGCGACCCATTCCCCGAGAAAGACCACAAGGAGAAGCAGAACGACGCCGGCCACCAGGGACGAGAGCCTCCCTCGCCCGCCTGACTTCACATTGATCACCGACTGCCCGATCATGGCGCATCCAGCCATTCCCCCCACGAGCCCGGCGCCCAGATTGGCCACCCCCTGCCCCACACACTCCCGATTGCGATCGGAGCGGGTGTCGGTGAGATCGTCCACGATGGTGGCCGTCATCATGGACTCGAGGAGGCCCACCACCGCCAGGGGCACCGCGTACGGGAGGATGATGGCCAGAGTCTCCAGGTTGAGGGGGACATCCGGCCAGAGGAAGATGGGGAGGCTGTCGGGGAGGGCACCCATGTCTCCCACCACCCGCACATCCAGCCCCAGAAACATGGCGACAGCGGTGAGCGCCACGATGCACACCAGGGGCGACGGGATACTCTTGGTGATCCGGGGCAGCCCGTAGATGATGACCAGGCCCGCAGCCAGGATGACGAGGACCAGGAGGCGGAAGTTCTCGCCGGTGATCTCGGGCAACTGCGCCAGGAAGATGAGAATGGCCAGGGCATTCACGAACCCCGTCACCACCGATCGCGACACGAAGCGCATGAGCCCGCCGAGCCGGAACACCCCCGCCAGAACCTGCAGTACCCCGGTCAGGAGGGTGGCCGCCAGGAGGTACTCGAGCCCGTGCTCCCGGACCAGGGTAACCATCAGGAGAGCCATGGCCCCCGTGGCCCCGGAAATCATCCCGGGCCGCCCGCCGAAGAAGGCGGTGAGCAGCGAGATGGAGAAGGCCGCGTAGAGCCCGACCTGTGGGTCCACCCCCGCAATGACCGAGAAGGCGATGGCCTCGGGAATCAGGGCGAGGGCAACCACCAGACCGGCCAGTACATCGCCTCTGACGTTGAAGAACCAGGTCTTCCGGACAGTCTGTTGAAACGATCGGGCAGAGAAAGCGGGCATGAAGTGCAGCCGGGTACGGGCGAAGCGAGTGACGTTGGTCTCCGCGTGTCGTTGGTCTCACGGACCAAACGAAGAAACGGCGGCCTCCCGGGACCTGGAGCCCCGAAGCCGCCGTCATCATCCGTCGGATCATGCCTGGCGCGTTTCCGCTCGCAGGCAAGCGGGCAGTCTAACGGATTCCGCACCAATGGGAAGGGGAATGGGGTGCGGGTGCGGCGCCAAGATTCGGGCTCTTCTCCGATTTCCATGCAACACGGGCCGGTGCGGTACACCACCTCAAGGGTGACAGGGCACAGTTCGAACCTCGACCGTGAGTAAGGGCTCGCGATTCGATTTTTCACCGCTCAGGAGCCTGTCGACCCATCCACTCCCTCGCCACCGGCCCCCCGCCCTCGCCCCTGGCCCCTCTCTCACCCACGTCCTGATCCGCGTCCCCACCCACGTTCTCGCGTACCTCGAGTCCTCATCCTCGTATACCTCACCTGCCCTCCAGGGGAGTGCACCCCCATGGGTGCACCCCTGTGCGTTTGTTCTGGGATCGTGTTGGTGGCGGGTCCCTGTGGTGGCGGCTACCTGTGGTGGCGGCTACCTGTGGACCGGCACCGTTCGAAGATGTGCGCCTGGAGATGGGGATGTGCGCGTGCGGAGAGGATAGGCCTGTGGGGATTGGGCGCGTGCGGAGAGGATGGGCCTCTGTGAGGGATGTGCGCGCCTCGTCGGCGCGTTCCCAACAGCAACCCAGAACAAACGCTGAGGGGCGCCACCAGGCATTTCACACCCACGAGGCTAAGGGCCTACCCCGCGAACTCCCTCGGTCCCTCGGCTCAGTGCTTTCCTGCACCAAAATCGGAAAGAAGCCAAAATTAGAATCCGGGTTCTAGTTTTGGGCCGGCCTCCCCGTTCCGGTGGCCATCCTCGTCATCCTCGGCGCCAATCCTCCTCTTCCACCGACGAATAGAGGAAGCCTGACTCCGTGCCGGCCTGCAATGAAATCGGGAACGAGTCACCTTATTGATACTGGTAATGCACACCTACAACCCACATGTATGGAACGAGTCAGGAACTGAAGATGTACTACATATTGGCCTACGTATTCGGTAGGAGAATCGAGTCGTGGACGGTGCCTTGGCATATTGGCAAGCAGATCAATGTTCGGTCGACGACATCAGTCCAATAACAGAATAGGAGACATCCATGTTAGGTTGGGCGCTCGTCTTCTTCATCCTCGCCATTGTGGCGGGGATCCTCGGCTTCTCCGGGATCGCCGGAGCTTCAGCCGGCATCGCTCAGATCCTCTTCGTCATCTTCCTCGTGCTCCTGGTAATTTCGTTCCTTGCCCGAGCGCTGAGGGGAAGGCCTCCGACCTGACCTCCGAGGACAGTCCGGACCATCCAGACGGGGGGGGCACTCCACGCGAGGCGTCCCCCCGTTTGGCTTTGCCCCGACCCTGCCCGAAGCCCCTCCCAGCATCAGGAGGTCCACGTGAGTCCCCCCTCCTTCCGGCCGATCATGGCCGGAGCCTTCGCAGCGTTGTCCGCCCTGGCCCTGGCATGCGACCCTGCTGAGCCGGACCCTGGAGTTGATCCCGATCCCGGAGCCAGCGATGTCCCCTCCGAGATGCTGCCGCTCTCCCCTCAGGTATCCGACGAAGAGATCCGGTCCGCCGAGGGTGATCTCATCCTTTCGCTGGACCAGGTTCCCGGCTCCATCTCCGTTGATGACGAGTCGGAGTTCGGGGCCGGCCAGCGCTTCGTGGCGGCTGAGCCTTCTCCCCGCGGTGACTGGCTGGCGGTGAGTACCGGGGGAGTTGCACATAGCGCCGGCTGGCTCCTGGAGATGGCCACCGCCAACCTTCACCCCGCCGCCTTCCAGTACGGGGGATCGCTGGAGATCGGACCCTGGTCCGAGGACGGGCGCTGGGTGGTCTTCATCCATGAGGGGCCTGCCGGAGACCGGACCCTTTCGGTAGCCGACACCGATGGAGTCGGCCGAACGGTGGAGGCCGCCTCCGAGCCGGTTCGGGTCCCCAGCCATGACGACCTCCGTCCCGAGGATCGGATGTACCAGGTCGAAGAGTGGGAAGGGGGAATCCTCCAGTTTCGCCTCTCGACCCAGCGTTGGACCTTCGATTCGAGTACCGGGGCCGTTGAAACCCAGGCGTCCCCTCTCCCGTAGGGCGTGGTGAACACCCATGACCGTGGCGCCGCAGCCGCAGCCGGCGGAGGCTGACCCCTCCAACGAACGACGATGCCCGGTCCAGGGCCCCCCGACCCTAGAGAGGAGGAATCATGAGAAGCATGAACATGGCAGCGACGGGCCTTCTGGCCGCAACCCTGGCCGTGGTGGCCGTCCCCGTCCTTCCGGCCGAGGCCCAGGAAGCCCACTGGCTACACGTTCGGGTGGAGGAGCCGGGAGAGACCCGGGTGAGCGTGAACCTCCCTCTGGCATTGGTGGAAATCGGCCTCGACATTGCCGATCGGCACGTCATGCAGGAGCAGGAGACCCGCTGGGGCCCGGAGGGGAAGGTCACCGTGGCAGACCTCCGGCGCATGTGGGCCGAACTCGAGGCTGTGGGGGATGCCGACTTCGTCGAGATCGAGGATGGGGACACCCAGGTCCATATCTCCCGGAGGGGCGACCAGGTCCTCATGCGCGTCGATGAAGGCGACGGGACCCGTGTCCGCATGGAGATGCCATCGGCGGTGGTCCAGACCATGCTCGGTACGGAGGGCGACAAGCTGAACCTGAGGGACGCCGTGCGGGAGTTGGCTCGCTCGGGCAGCCAGGACATCCTGTCGGTGCAGGACGGAGAGACCACGGTCCGGATCTGGATCGGCACGAACGGGGAAGCCAGGTGAACGGGTTCGCCGCCGCCGGGGCTGTCCTGGCGCTGCCCTTCCTGCTCTTCGCCGCGACCCCCAGCCAGATGACGACCTCAGCCCCGACCTCGGTTCTGCTGGTGGAGGTGACCCCGGAAGACGGCCCCCGCGTGGTGGTCCCGGTGCCCTACGCCCTGGTCCGGGCCGGACTTGCCCTGGCCCCTCGCGACGTGCGGCGAATCCCCGTCCCTGAACTCACCCCGCACCTGGAAGACGTCCGGACGGTCCTGGCCACCCTCCAGGAGGCACCGGACGGAGTCTTCATCGAGATCGAAAGTCCCCATGAGCACGTGGTGATCTCAAAGGGAGAGGGAGCGCTGCGGATCACGGTTGTGGACGGCGGCGAAACCCGGGTCGAGGCGGCACTCCCCCTCTCTCTCCTCGCCTCGGCCCAGGACGCCTTCGACGGAGAAACCGGTAGCCTCCACACCGGCGCGCTGGTCCGCGCCCTGCGGCACGCCCCCCGGGGCCCCCTGGTCCACCTGGTGGACGGAGGCACGGAGGTCCAGATCCGGGCCTGGTAGGGGGGCCCCCCTCAGAGATCCCAGCCATCCGATCCGTCTGGAAGAGGAGGACGTTCGCCCCGCATGTGCTCGATGAGACGATCAACGGTGGGAGTGGGCGCCCCACCGGGGGCGATCCGATCCCGGTATTCCTCGATGGCGTAGGTGAGCTCCTCACGCCGGTCCCGCGAGATCCCAACCACCCCCTTCCGGAAGAAGTCCGTCGCAACGACCCGCCGCAGGATCCACACGGCCACCGCCTCCGGGAAGAGGGGCAGGATGCTGAAGATGGGTGGACTGAGGGGAATCCCCGCCGCTCGCTGCGCCCGGATCGCTTCAGCTCGCGCCCGGATCCCCATTCGGAGCGCCCCGCCGGTACGGGCATACCGATCCGGATCCAGGTCGGCAGCGTAGAGCCCGAGGTAGGTGAGGGTCGAGAGGTTGTGGCTTGTGAGCCAGGCATCCATGTCTCCCCGCACTTCGATCTTGAGCCCGTCGATCCTCCGCAGCAGCGCCGCCACCGCACGGATCTGTCCGGAGGTGACCCCCTCCAGCTCTCCAATGGGGCTGGCGAACGCCCGATTCCGGCTGATCCAGATGGTTGGTGCCCCGTCCTCGACCCCGTCGTCCACGGCGGTGACCACCATGTACCCAGCCATGACCCGATGGGCCCCCAGCGCCTCCGAGTACTCCCGGAACCCGGCCGAATTGTTGTGGAGGAAGAGGAAGGTGCCCACGTGGGGATTGGCGGCCAGGGTGGGGAGCAGGCGGGAGACGTCCGGGCGGGGAGTGAAGATGAGCACCAGATCATAGCGATCGTCCGGGCTGATCCCCTCCGTGAGGCGGACACGGTGCAACTCCTCCCTCCCTCCAGGCAACCGGATGCGAATGCCGTGCTCCCCAAGCCTTCGCCCATGCTCCCCACCGGCCACCAGCGTGACGTCCACACCCCCCGCCTGCAGTTTGGCAGCGCAGAAGGTGGCAAGGGGACCGGGTCCGGATCCGGCGGCATAGACCAAGGTTCGCATATCACCCCCCAATCAGAATCCGACGAAGCCCACGGAGACAGGCCGAGCGCGGACCAGGCCTACCGCAGCGCCCCCTCCCACAGCCACTCTACCGCGGAGTTCCCTCCCCCACCACCCGCTTCAGGAGCGTTCCCGCCGGGATCACCTGACCCGGCCGCAACCCGTTGACCACCCCCACCACATCGGCGGGGACGGTGGAGGGGTAACGCTGCACGAACCCCTCGAAGGTCATCTCGGTGTCGGTGCGGACCAGTTCGATGCGGCGGGGCTGCACACCCAGGATGGCCGGATCCGTGACCCGGCGGAACGACACCACCGCCCGGTTGATGGCCTCGCCCCGAGCCCCCCACGCCGCCTGCCGGGCGTATCCCAGCACCCGGTAGGTGGCGTCGCCGTGACGGATGAAGAGCACCCGGCCCCGGAAGTCCTGTCCGTCCTGGCTGATGCGGAAATCGGCGGTGGCGGCGTCGAGGCCGTCGATGGCGGCGTCGGAGCGACTGACCTCGGTCATCCCCTCCCCCCGCATGAACTGGTCCCGGGCGGCGCGCGGCGATGCCTCGTCCACGAACCCCAGAAGGAGCACCGCGTCCTGCTCCGGGCTCACCCCCTGCACCTCGCTCCGGGTATTGGCGGTGCGCCATCCCGACGGGAAGTCCAGGCGGAAGGCCAGCTCCGGGTGGTAGAAGACACTCTGCCGGAAGTATCCCTGGCGGGGATCCTCGCCGAAGGTCATGCCCTGGAGCCGCTGGAGATAGCCGTCCCGGTCGTCCCGGCTCCCCGTCAATTCAGGGTCGTCGCCGGTGGTGCGCTCCAGGATCGTCCCCCGCCGCTCGCCGGGATCGGGGTGGGTGGAGAGGAAGCCGGGAATCCGGTCGCCGTCCTCGGCGCCGGAGGCCCGTCCCAGCATCTCGAAGACCCGGGCCACCGCACGGGGATCGTAGTCCAGCTCCGTCATGTAGCGGAGTCCCAGGTCGTCCGCCTCCCGTTCCGCGTCCCGGGAGTTCCGGAGGAAGAGGAGCTGGAGGCCGGCCCCGGCCACCTCGCCGAAGGGCTGCAGGTCGGGGGCCAGGATCATCCCGAGCCCCAGCCCGAGCTGGGCAATCTGGGCCCGGCTCACCCGCACCACACCGTGGCGGGCGGTGACGTGGCCGATCTCGTGCCCCACGATCCCCGCCACCTCGGCATCGGAGTTCAGGTGGGTCAGGATCCCCCGGGTCATGTAGATGTAGCCGCCCGGGAGGGCGAACGCGTTGATGGTGGGATCATCCAGGATCCGGAAGGTCCAGGGGAGGTGGGGCCGCTCCGAGCCGGCGGCCATCCTCTGCCCCATGTCATCGAGCCACGCCGCCAGCTCCGGATCGTCGTAGATCCCCAGCTGCGCCACGATGTCCCGGTCCGCCTCCCGTCCCAGTTCGATCTCCTGCGACTCGGTGAAGAGCACGAACTGGCGCTGGCCCGTCACCGGGTTCACCGCGCACCCTGTCAGAAGGGGCGCCGGCATCAGGATCAGAACAAGCCAGAGGACGAACCGGACCATCGCAGGACCTCAGAAGTTGGGCGCCACCAGGAGCGCGTTGGTGTAGAGCTGCCATCCCGAATACCAGAACATCCGGAAGAGGGGGTCATCGGCGAACAGGATGACCCGCCCCGAGCCCCGACGCCGCTCGGCGAGCCAGGTGCTCCGGTCCAGCCGCTCCAGGTTCCCTTCGGAGATGACCCCGGAGATGCGGTCCACCCCTTCCGGGAAGAAGGCCACCGACTCGAAGCCGGTGTCGGGCTCGAAAACGGAGCCGGTGGAGAGAACGAAGAGTCGATCGGCGGCGGTGTCGATCCCCGCCCCGAAGGTCAGGGGATGGGCCGGATCCATGTGGGCCTTGAGGATGGTCCCGGGGACCCGCTCCTGCCACCGCTCCATCTCCCGATCTTCGCGGCTCATGAGGGCCCGCTGCAGGCGGGCGTCCCGGTCATCATCCTCGTCCTCGAGCCGTGTCCGGCGCTCGATCTCGGCCATGGGGCCGGCCAACTGCTGCGCCGAGCTCCCCACCGCCACCAGGGTTCCCCCTCTTCGTACCCAGTCGTCCAGCGCTGTGGTCCCCCCGTTGCCCAACGTACCGGTGGGGCTGCCCGGCGGGACCACGATGACGTCGTAGTGGCTCAGCTCCGTCCCGGACACGTCGCTGACGTTCAGGATATCGAAGGGCACGTCCAGGATCTGCTCCAGAAAGAACCAGTGTCCGCCGAATCCGGTGGCGCCGGTGCCGGGGCCGCCCAACAGGGCGATACGGGGAAGGCGAAGGGGCGCCTGATCGTTGGTCCCCAGGTCGGGGCCGGAGGTGGAGAACCCGGTGCGAATGGGGGTGACCACCGCCGCGAGCCCTGACCGGCGAAGGAGCCCGTCCAGATCGTCGTTCCGTCCCTGGGGGAAGAAGAGGGTCCCCTGGGGCCAGTCCCGCCCGTCCAGGGTGAAGGCCTCGGACTGGACATAGGTACGCCCCTCATGCTCCAGGAAGGCTACCAGCTCACGGCTGTGGTGGAAGGACGGCGCCAGGAGGTACCCGTAGCTGCCCCCTGCCGGCAGAGCGTCTCCGGTGCGGCCCTCCACGTTGTCCACCGACACCCACTCCCCACCGGTGGCGGTGCGGGAGCCGTGGGCCTCCACCCCGTACGCGTACGGGAGCGCCCAGGCGGTGATGTCGTACGACGAGGTGCCTTCCAGGAGGTTGTCGGGCCGGAGAAGCGCACCGGCAAGCCGGCCCCGGGGCTGCCGCGCCCGCACCCGGTACGTCCCCTCGGGGAAGGTGGCCCGGGCCTCGAAGCCCGGGTGGGGCTCGGTGTTCAGCGACGCCTCGGCCGCCAACCGCTCCACCTCGACCTCGTGCATCCGGAGGAGCCGCACCAGCGCTTCGGCCCGGGTGGGGTCGTGGCCGGGAACGAGGTAGGTGTCGTCGAGACCCTCGTCGATCTCCCGGTGGAAGCGGGCGAAGCCTTCCACCAACTCCGTCTTCCCCGCCGCCGCGGTGCGGAGGGTGGCGTTCTGCGCCACCCGGTGCCCCATGGCCCGGTCCCGCAGCGAGAGCGTGGTGCCGTCGGGGCGCTCCACCAGGAGCCCGGCGAACCCGCTTCCGCCCTGCTCGTACGTCATCCCCACCGCCCCCACCAGCGACGGCCACGAGTCGCCGTACCCCGGGTAGAAGAGGTCGAAGTTCTGGGCCGTGTAGTAGAGGAGCCGCTCCCGGTCGAAGGCCTCGGCATTCCCTTCCCCGAAGCGACGCCCCCACTCCAGGATGTGGTCGGGGAAGATGTCGTTGATGGGCTCCGCCGCCGGAAAGAAGAAGTAGCTGGACCGGTATCCCATCTCATGGACGTCCACATGGACGTGGGGGTTGTAGCGGTGGAAGCGGGCGAGGCGGTCCACCGTCTCCTGCTGGCTGAGCCAGGCCCAGTCCCGGTTCAGGTCGAAGAGGTAGTGGTTGAAGCGGGAGCCGGGCCAGGGCTCGCGCCGCTCCCGGATCCGGGGGCTGGGATTGTCCCGCACCTGGGCGTTTGAGACGAAGAAGTGGAGGTAGCGCTCCCGTCCGTCGGGGTTTGCCACCGGATCGATGATGACCACCACGGAGTCCAGGACCCCCTCGAGCCCATCGGCGCCGGTGAGGAGGTCGTGGACGGTCCACATGGCCGCTTCCGGAGCCGACGCTTCATTCCCGTGCGCCGCGGAGGTGTAGTAGACGATGGCCGGGTGCTGGGCGGCGATCTCCCGGGCCCGGGCCTCGGAGGTGGCCGGGTCCATGAGCTCCCGGTTCGCCGCCAGGATCTCGTCCATGCGGGCCCGGTACTCCGGCGAGGCGATGAGGACCTGCTGGATCTCCCGGCCCTGCATGGTGGTGCCGTAGCTGTCCACCGAGACGGCGGGGTGCAGTTCGGCCAGCCGCTCCATATACGCGTAGACCAGATCGGTGGGGGTGAACCGGTCACCGATCTCGTAGCCCAGGAAGGCCTCGGGCGAGGGGACCTCCTGGCTCTGGGCCGGCGCCGGCGCCGCCAGGCTCCCAATCAGGAGGAAGAGGAGAAGGAAGGGGGCGGCCGCCGACGGGAGTCGCGTCATGGTGGATCCAGGTGCGTTGCGGGGGAGAATAGCGGGGGACATCGGGTAAGTAAGGAGAAAAGTTACCCTGGACCTGGGAAGGGGGGCAACGGCCCGCCTTGCTCCCACAGTGTCTCCCCATCACCTTTTCCGTTATGTCCCTTCGCGATCCTTCCCCCGAAAACCGTTCCGCCCGGCGCCTCCGTCCTGGAGGCGGCTCCATCTGGAGCTTCGGGCCCGTGCGCCGGGGTCTATTCCGGACCGGCCTCCTGGCCGCCGTGGCCGCCGTGGGCTTCCTGACGGCCTGCGACATGGGTTTCCCCACCTCCGAAGGGGAGGCGCGCATCGACGAGGCCACCTTCGTGGCCACCTACACCGAACTCCGCATTGCCGCCATGGAGTGGGAATCCCAGCGACTCCCCGCCCAGGAGCGGGACGCCATCCTCCAGCGTCAGGGCGTCACCGCCGACGATCTGCGGGAGTTCACCCAGGTCCACGGGCGAAATGTCCCCGTCATGAACCGGATCTGGAACGAGGTGTCGGAGAATGTGCAGGCCGCTCGGGAGGCGGCCACCGCCTCCGGGGAGGGTGAGGAGGACGCGGCAGATGGAGAAGACGTGACGGAAGAGGGGCCACCGGTCGCGCCGGTGGCCCCTGGATCGGAGAGCGACGGAAGTCTCTCCGACGCCGGCTGAGCGGAAGACTCCGACGCCGGTTGAGCGAACGTCCCCCAACGGCCGTTGAGCGAACGTCCCCGACGCCTACCTCAGACGGAAGTTGACCCCCACCGCCAGCCCGCGCCGGTCACCCAGCGAGCCGGCGAACCGGATGGCCCACCCCGGATCAAAGGCCACGTCGATCCCCAGATCCACGGCGAAGCCCAGATCCATGCCGTCGCGCCTCCGCGTGCTCCCGAATTCGGCGTCCAGCACCACCCTGGGAGTGAAGTAGG
The DNA here is from genome assembly GCA_007695195.1 of Gemmatimonadales bacterium. Taxonomy (GTDB): domain Bacteria; phylum Gemmatimonadota; class Gemmatimonadetes; order Longimicrobiales; family Gaopeijiaceae; genus PWLA01. Next base: position 19,924 of record REEG01000140.1, read on the forward strand.
GGTTGAACCAGACTCCGTCGGCCTGGAAATCGCGGCCCAATGAGGCGCCCAGGGGGAAGCTCAGGATCACATCCTTCCCCACCCCGGCGCCCACTCCTCCGACCCAGATCACATCCAGGGGAAAGTCGGCGGACGCACGGACCAGATTGCCCGAAACGTCCATGCCGCCGTAGACGGTGAGATCTCCGCCCCGGCCTTCGGCGAGACCCACCCGGTATCCCAACGAGCCCGGCGCGTCACTGGCCCGCCAGGTGCTCAGCACCCCGATCCCGTCATGGGGTCCAGGACCTGGATCCACCAGGAAGATCCCCCACCCGGCAGGCGTTCCAGGCGAGACCAGGAGCGGCCCGTCCCAGTGCACCTGGGCGCGGGCCGGCGAGGCGGCGAGAACGAGGAGGGTGACGCTCGCCAGCAGTCCCAACGAGACATTCCGCATATGATTTGACTCCGGTTGACTTCCGTGTCCATGAGGAAGCGGGCCCGGCCCCTGCCGAACCCGCTTCGGGGCCGTTCCAGACCCACCGATCCGATGGCAGCGCCCGCAGGCGGGGCTACTCCCACTCGATGGTGGCCGGGGGCTTGGAGCTGACGTCGTACGTCACCCGGTTCACGCCGGACACCTCATTGATGATCCGGGTGGAGATCCGCCCCAGCACGTCGTGGGGGAAGGGGTACCAGTCCGCCGTCATCCCGTCCCGGGAGGTGACGGCTCGGAGGGCGATGACGTTCTCGTAGGTCCGGCTGTCGCCCATGACCCCCACCGAGTGGATGGGGAGGAGGACGGCGAAGGCCTGCCAGATATCGTCGTAGAGCTCCGCTTCCCGGATCTCTTCCAGATATATCGCGTCAGCCTCGCGAAGGGTCCGCAGCCGATCTTCCCGAACCTCGCCCAGGACCCGGATTCCCAGCCCCGGCCCCGGGAAGGGATGGCGACCCACGAAGTCCTCGGGAAGCCCCAGCTCGCGGCCCACGTTCCGCACCTCATCCTTGAAGAGCTCCCGGAGCGGTTCGATGAGGGCGAAGGGCATGTCCTCGGGGAGCCCGCCCACGTTGTGGTGCGTCTTGATGGTGACGGAGGGCCCGCCGGTGGAGACGGACTCGATGACGTCCGGGTAAAGGGTCCCCTGCACCAGGAAGCGGGCATCCTTCCCCTCGGCCCGGGCCGTCTCCTCGAAGACCCGGATGAAGGTGTTCCCGATGGCCCGCCGCTTCGCCTCGGGCTCGGTGATCCCCTCCAGGGCGCTCAGGAACTCGGCGCCGGCGTCCACCACCACCAGCCGGATGCCCATGTGCTTGCGGAAGGTGCGCTCCACCTGCACCCGCTCGCCCTTCCGGAGGAGGCCGTTGTCCACGAAGATGCAGGTGAGGCGGTCGCCCACCGCCCGGTGCACCAGCGCCGCCGCCACCGACGAGTCCACCCCCCCCGACAACCCGCAGATGACCTCGGCGTCGCCGGCCTGCTCGGCGATGCGGGCCACCGCTTCGTCCACGAAGGCGCCGGGGGTCCAGGTGGGTTCGCATCCGGCGATGCGGAAGAGGAAGTTGGAGAGGATCTCTTCACCCCGAACGGTGTGGGCCACCTCCGGGTGGAACTGCACCCCGTAGATCTCCCTGTCCTGGGCCCGGAACGCCGCCACCGGGAGGGTGGCGGTGGACGCCAGCGCCCGGTACCCGGCCGGGGGCTCGTCCACATGGTCACCGTGGGAGCACCAGACCCGGGTGGCCTCGTCGGGATCGAACCCCTCGAAGAGCTTGGCCTGCTCCAGGACCCGAAGCTCGGCACGGCCGTACTCCCGGGTGCCGTGGTGGACGCGCCCGCCCTCTTCCCGGGCAATGAGCTGCATCCCGTAGCAGATCCCCAGGATGGGGATGCCCAACTGGAGGATCTCCGGGTCCATCCCGGGGACGGCCTCGTCATAGACCGAAGCGGGGCCGCCTGAGAGGATGATCCCCGCCGGAGCCCACTCCTGCACCCACTGGGCCGAGCGGTCCGGTGGATGGATCTCGCAGAACACCCGCTCTTCCCGGATCCGTCGGGCGATGAGCTGGGTGTACTGGGACCCGAAGTCGAGGATGAGAACGCGCTGATGGGGCTGGGCGGTCCGGAGTTCGGAGCGGTCGGTCATGGGGTATCGTCTCCCGATTCCGGGGGGGTGGGCGGGGGGATGACCTCTCCACGCATGAGATCATCCACCTCTTCCCGGCGGCGGATGAGAAGGGGGCGGCCGTTCTCCACCAGGACCTCGGCGGGACGGCAGCGGGCATTGTAGTTGGAGGCCATGGAGAAGCCGTAGGCGCCGGCGGTGCCCACGGCCAGAAGGTCCCCGGGCTCCGGATGGGCCAGGGGCCGGTCCAGCGCCAGGAAGTCGCCGGACTCACACACCGGGCCCACCACGTCCACGGTGGCCTCCAGCGCCTCCGGGTCGTGGACCACCGGGACCACCCGGTGCCACCCCCCGTAGTGGGACGGGCGAAGGAGCTCGGTCATGCCGGCGTCGGTGATGACGAAGCGCTTCCCCCCGGACTCCTTCCGGTACAGGACCCGGGTCAGGAGCACGCCGGCCTCGCCCACGATGGAGCGACCCGGCTCGAGGATGAGGCGAAGCCCCCGCTCTCGGAGCCGGTCCGTGACGGCGGCGGCCAGGCGCTCCAGGGGAAGTCCGGCCTCGCCCCGGTACCCCACGCCGAAGCCGCCCCCCAGATCCAGATACTCCAGCTCCACGCCGCCGGCGCGGATCCGGTCCACCATCTCAAGCACCGTGTCCAGCGCCGCCAGGTACGGCTCCACCGCCACGATCTGCGATCCGATGTGGACGTCGATCCCCCGGAACCAGAGGTGGGGGCGCTCCGGGGCCGTGCCGTAGAGCTCCAGCGCCCGGGTCACCGGGATCCCGAACTTGGAGGTGGCGTGACCGGTGGCCGTGTAGTGATGGGGGGTGGGGGATTCCACATCCGGATTCACCCGGATCCCCACCGGCGCCCGCACTCCCCGGCGGCGGGCCACATCTTCCAGCACATCCAGCTCTTCTTCGCTCTCCACGTGGAAGGCGTGGATCCCCACCTCCAGCGCCCGCTCCATCTCCTGAGCGGTCTTCCCCACCCCGGCAAAGACCATGCGCGACGCCGGAATCCCGGCCTTGAGGGCTCTCTCCAGTTCGCCGGCGCTCACAATGTCGGCGCCGGCGCCGGCAAGGCCGATGCGGTTCAGGACGGCCAGATTCCCGTTGGCCTTCACCGAGTAGGCCAGGAGGAGTTCCACGCCCTGGAAGGCTTCCTGGAACCGGCGGATCCGCTCGGCGATCCCCTGGGCGTCGTAGACGTACAGCGGGGTGCCGAATCGCTGGGCCAGCCCACCCAGGGACAGCCCCCGGCAGGTGAGTTCACCCTGGACGCGCGGGAACCCCCGCCCCAGGTCGCCGGGAGGGGCGGGCGTCGCTCCCTCCGCCGCGGGGCTCGGGAGAGACGACGAGTCGGGGGAATCTGCCCGGGGAGCGCTGGGGTCCGGCACGCCGCTCCCGGGGCGGTTCAGTACGCCCTCGCCCATACCACCTCCATCCGGGACTCTCCGCCGCCGATGCACCGGGTCGGGGCCTCGGGTGAGCAGAACGCCGGGTCGGGAATGCAGCGCAAGGTGGCCTTGGTCTCGTCCTTGATCCGCTCTTCAACCGCCGGGTCCCCGCTCCAGCCGGTGTAGACGAAGCCGCCGGGGCCCTCCAGGAGCTCCCGGAGTTCATCCAAGGTCTCCACCCCCCGGTGGGACCGGGCCTCACGCCGCGCACGGGCGCGCTCCAGGAGCTGCCGCTGGAAGGCCTCCAGGCGCTGGGGCAGCTCGGCCACGATCTGGTTCTCCGGGAGGAAGGCCTTCCGCTCCTCGCCCTCCTCCTGGACCCGCTTCACCAGCACGGCCTGCTCCTTGGCCAGGTCCCGGGGGCCGATCTCGATGCGGAAGGGGACGCCCTTTCGCTCCCACTCCCAGAACTTGGCGCCGGGGTTCAGGTGATCCCGGTCGTCGACCCGGACCCGTACCCCCTGTTCCCGGAGGCGACCGGCCATCTCATGGGCCTTCTCCACCACGGCGGTGCGCTCCGCCTCCTTGCGGTAGATGGGCACCACCACCACCTGCACCGGCGCCAGACGCGGAGGGACCACGATCCCGGTGTCGTCGCCGTGGGTCATGACCATGCCGCCCACCAGGCGGGTGGAGACGCCCCAGGAGGTGTTCCACGCGAACTCCTCGGCGCCGGCCTCGCTCTGGAAGGTGAGCCCGAACTGCCTGGAGAAGTTCTGCCCCAGGTTGTGGGAGGTCCCGGCCTGCAGCGCCTTGCCGTCCTGCATCATGGCCTCGCAGGTGTAGGTGCGGAGCGCCCCGGCGAACTTCTCCGACTCGCTCTTGAGGCCCGTCACCACCGGCATGGCGATCCACTCTTCCATGAAGGTCCGGTAGACGTCCAGCATGAGGCGCGTCTCTTCTTCGGCCTCCCCTTCGGTGGCGTGGGCGGTGTGGCCCTCCTGCCAGAGAAACTCCGAGGTCCGCAGGAAGAGGCGGGTCCGGAGCTCCCACCGCATGACGTTGGCCCACTGGTTCAGCTTCAGGGGGAGGTCCCGGTACGACTGCACCCACTTGGCATACATGGAGTAGATGATGGTCTCGGAGGTGGGGCGCACCACCAGAGGCTCCTCCAGCTCCTTGCCACCGGCGTGGGTCACCACCGCCAACTCGGGCTTGAACCCCGCCACGTGCTCCTTCTCCCGCTCGATGAAGCTCATGGGGATGAGGAGGGGGAAGTAGGCGTTCTCGTGGCCGGTCTCCTTGAACCGGTCGTCCAGGGCTCGCTGCATCCGCTCCCAGATTCCGTAGCCCCACGGCCGGATGACCATGCTGCCCCGAACCGGGGAGTGGTCGGCCAGTTCGGCCCGCTGAACCACCTCGTTGTACCACGCGCTGAAGTCGTCGGCCCGGGGGGTCAGCCCCTTGTCGTCCGCCATGAATGCTCCGTCAGTTGCCTGGGTTGGATTGGGTTGGATCGGGAAGGATCGGGTTGGATCGCTTCAGGTCGGGGTGGGTTCGGGCGGGTTGGGTCGGATCGGAATGGGTTGGGTCGGCTTGAGTCGGTCGGATCGGCGAGGCGAAGGATCAGCCCCCCGATGCCATGCCATTGTCCCCGTCCCGAGCCTCGGGGTGATCCCGCCGCTTTGCCCGGAGTCGCTCCCGGCCGAAGACCGCCGCCGCCGGGACGATGATGAGGCTGAGAGACAGGACGGCCCATGTGGGCCGGAGGGGAAGATCGGTTCCGGCGCTCAGGAGAAAGGCCACCACCCAGCCCCCGGCCAGAGCCAACAGCACCGCCGCCACCACGATCATGTACTCCAGGACGTTCAGGCGCCGGATGGCCCGCTGCATGTCCCGGCGGGTCTCCTGGAAGCCGCCCTCATCCGGTGCAGGCGGCTTCACGCCCCTACCACCGCGTCGCCCAGGAGCTCGGAGATCCGCACCTCCCGCTCCGCTCCCGAGTCCATGCTCCGCACCACCGCCACTCCGCGGCTCACCTCGTCGGGCCCCAGCACCAGCACCTCCCGGGCGCCCTCGTTGGAGGCGGCGGAGAACTGCTTGCGCACCGACTGCCCCCGGACCCCGTAGACCACCGATCGCCCCCGTCCCCGGAGCGATGCGGCGATGCGCCGGGCCAGTGACGCCTGCTCGTCCCCGATGGTCACGATGAAGTGATCCACCGAGTGGGAGGTGTCCGGCGCCAGGCCCCGCTCCCGGAGGAGGTCCGACAGGACCACATCCCCCATGCCGAAGCCCACCGCCGGGAGGGATTCGCCTCCCACCAACTCCAGCAGGCGGTCGTAGCGTCCACCTCCCGCCACGGCCCGGAACTCTCCCGCCCGGTCGAAGATCTCGAACACCACTCCGGTATAGTAGGCGAGCCCCCGGACGATGGTGAGGTCGAAGTCCACGTACTCCCCGAACCCCAGATCCCCCAGGATCTCAAGGAAGCTCCGGAGGGACGCCAGGTGGGGGGCCACAGCGGGATCCTGGCCGAAGCGGGCCTCCACTGCGTCCAGCTCCGGTGCGTCGAAGAGACCAGCTACGGCTTCGGCCACCTCCCGGGGAAGCTCCACCTCGTCGGTGAGGCGCTGGAGGATCCGTTCCCGGGGCTCCCGCTCTATCTTGTCCACCACGCCGTACGCCGCCAGAAGACTGGACTCGGGAACGCCCAGGGCACCCAGGATCCCGGCCAGGAGGCGGCGGTCCGACACCCGGGCCCGGATGTGGTGGGCGTCCAGTCCCAGCTCGCGGAGGCCGTCCAGCGCCACGGCCAGCACCTCGGCGTCGGCCTCGGGTCCGGCGGCACCCACCAGGTCCACATTCCACTGGAAGTGCTCCCGGAGCCGCCCGCGCTGCTGGCGCTCGTAGCGGAAGAGCTGGGGGATGGAGAACCAGCGGATGGGCTTGGGCATGGAGCGACTGCGGTCGCCCAGGACCCGGGCCAGCGACGGTGTCATCTCCGGCCGGAGGGAGACCTCCCGGCCGCCCTTGTCCGTGAAGTTGTAGAGCTGGCCCACGATCTCCTCGCCGCTCTTCTCCACGTAGAGGCTCAGGGGCTCCAGCGGCGGGGCGTCGTATTCCTGGAACCCGTACCGGGCGGCCACCCGTCGCCACGCTTCGAAGAGGTGCGACCGGAGGCCAAGTTCCTCAGGCGGAAAATCCCGGAATCCCGGGAGGCGGGCGAAATCCTTGGCGTTTGACATGGCGCGAATCTATCCGGAGCCCGACGACGGGGGCAAGGCTTCCCGGGGGACGAGATCCAGCGTCTCCAGGGCCCCGGCCACGGTGGCGAATGAGCCCGAGACCACCACGGTCCCCTGGCTTCCGGCCCAGCGCCGTGCCTCGGCCAGGGCCTGGGCGAAGGAGGGCTCCACCCGGATCTCCACCCCGGTCTCGGACAGGGACCCGACCCTGTCCGCGGCCCATGCCCCCTCGGGAGAACCGGGACCGGGACGGGTCAAGACCAGGCCGTCCAGCGCCCCGGCCACGGCGCCCACGATCCCGGCGTGGTCCTTGTCGGCGCGAATCCCCACGACGCCGATCACAGGACCCGGCGGATCCACCTCCGTCAGGGTGGCCCCCAGGGCCGCCGCCGACGCCGGGTTGTGGGCCACGTCCAGGATCCAGGTACCCTCGGGGGTACGTTCCACCTGGAACCGCCCTGGCGCCCGGACCCGGGCCACGCCTTCCTGGAGTTGGGCCGTGCTGGCCAGGAAGCGCGGAGGAAGCGCCTCCAATGCCCGCACCGCCACGGCCAGATTGGCCAGTTGGTGGCGACCTACCAGGGGACAGTGGAGCTCCACGGTCCCCCATCGGCGGGTCTGAAGGCGGGTCCGGATCCCATCCAGGGCGACGGTGCCCGCAGGCTCCGGGACCCGGATCAGGGGGGCGCCCACCGTCCCCGCTTCCAGGGCCAGCACCTCCAGAACGTCGGGATCCTGGACGCCGGTGTAGGCCGGCACGCCGGCCTTGAGGATCCCCGCCTTCTCCCGGGCGATGTCGCGCACCGTGGGACCCAGGACCTCCTGGTGGTCCAGGGAGACGTTGGTGATGGCGGTGACGGCGGGCTTCACCACGTTGGTGGAATCGAGGCGTCCGCCCATTCCCACCTCCATGACCGCCACATCGACCCCGGCCCGCTCCAGCGCCAGGAAGCCCAGCACCGTGCACGCCTCGAACCAGGAGGGCTGCTCCCGGATGACCGGCTCCCGGAGTTCCTGGGCCAACTCCAGGAGGAAGTCGTCGGGGAGGGGTCGACCATTGACCAGGATCCGCTCCCGGAAGGCGATGAGTTCGGGAGAGGTGTAGAGGCCCACCCGGAATCCGGCGGCCTGGAGCACCGAGGCCCAGATCCGCGCCACCGACCCCTTTCCGTTGGTGCCTCCCACGTGGAGGATGGCCGTCCTGGACAGGGGGTCGCCCAGGGTGGAGAGCAGACGGCGGGTACGCTCCAGTCCCCACTGGACCTCGGTGGGGAGGGAGGGAAAGAGGGCCGCCGCCAGGGCGTCGCCCGGGCGGGGACCCCGGGGTACCTTCAAGCGCCACTCCCGGCGGCGGGCGCCCACATGTGCCGGAGAAGCCGGACCACGGTGGTCCGCATCTCCCGGCGATCCACCACCCGATCCACCATCCCGTGCTCCAGGAGGAACTCGGCGCGCTGGAAGCCCTCGGGGAGTTCCTGCTTGATGGTCTCTTCGATGACCCGGGGGCCCGCGAAGCCGATGAGCGCTCCGGGCTCGGCCAGATTCACGTCACCGAGCATGGCAAAGGACGCCGTGACGCCGCCGGTGGTGGGATCGGTCAGGATGGACAGGAAGGGGATCCCGGCTTCGTGAAGCTGCGCCAGGACGGCCGAGGTCTTGGCCATCTGCATGAGGGAGTAGATCCCCTCCATCATCCGCGCGCCGCCGGAGGCGGATACCACCAGGAAGGGACGGTCTTCCCGGAGCGCCACCCGGCCGGCCCGAGCGATCTTCTCGCCCACTACCGACCCCATGGAGCCTCCGATGAAGGAGAAGTCCATGACGGCCAGCGCCACGGGAATGCCGTCCAGGGCGGCGGTGCCGGTGATGACGGCATCGCCCCGCCCCGTCTTCTTCTCCGCCGCCTGCAGGCGGTCCCCGTAATTCTTGAGGTCCGAGAACTCCAGGGGGTCGGTGCTGCGCATCTCCCGGTCCAGCTCCTGGAAGGTCCCCTCGTCGGAGAGGATCCGGACGTAGACGGATCCAGGCACCCGGAAGTGATGGCCGCACTCGGGACAGACGTGGAGGTTCTGGGTGAGCTTCTCCCGGTAGAGGATCGCCCCGCACCCCGTACACTTGTCGAAGACGTCCGATGGGACATCGCGACGATCTTCGGCTCTGAGGGGCTTCTTGGCCTTTCGGAACCAGGGCATGGCGGACCTCCGGAAGCGGGGGGACGGGGTGGACTCAGGCCTCTCTCCGGGCCAGGCGCACGGCAAGGGCCGTGAACGCCCAGCAGGTGAGAAGGAACGTTCCCCCGTAGCTCAGGAAGGGGAGAGGGATCCCGGTGATGGGGACGAGCCCGATGGTCATCCCGATATTGATGAAAATATGTACGAGCCAGGCCCCGAAGATACCGAAGAGGACCAGCCCGGCAAAGGGATCCGGGGTGACCTCGGCGAGGCGCACCACCCGGAGCAGGAGGAGGGCGAAGAGCGCCACGGCCACCGTGACCCCCAGAAATCCCAACTCCTCGCCGATGACGCTGAAGATGAAGTCGGTGTGCTGCTCCGGAAGGAAGTCCAGACGCTTCTGGGTTCCCTGGGTGAATCCCTTCCCCGTCAGCCCGCCGCTCCCGATGGCCACCTTGGACTGGATGAGGTTCCACCCGGCCCCCCGGGGGTCCATGCCCGGATCCAGGAAGACCAGGAGGCGGTTGCGCTGGTAGTCCGCCAGCCGGCCCCACAGGGGATTGGCCACGGTTCCCGCCGCCAGGTTCACCAGGAGGATGGCGACGGATTCGGCCAGATACAGGCGATATCGGAAGAGGTAGATGAGACCGAGGAGGCCGACGAAATACAGCGACCAGATGGGGGTGCTGAACGAGAGGATCAGCGCCAACCCCGGCGACGCCAGGAGGAAGAGGAGGAGGAGAGGCGTTCCGGCCCAGTAGAGCCCGGCAAAGAGGATCCCGATGAAGGCCAGCGCCGTCCCCAGGTCGGGCTGCAGCACCACCAGGACCAGGGGGAGGCCCATGAGGGCCGAGGGCGCCACCAGGTCCCGCATCCCCTGGGGCGGGGACGCCCGGGTCGAGAGAAGGCGAGCCAACCCCAGGACCGCCGCGAGCTTGGCGAACTCGGCAGGCTGGAACCGGAGCGGCCCCACCTGGATCCACCGCCCCACCCCTTCGGCCGTCCCAGCCCCCGTGCCCACCAGCAGAGTCGCCGCCAGCAGAATCACCGCCAGCCCGTAGGCGGGGATGGCGGCCCATTCGATCCAGCGGGCCTTGAGGCGGAGGATGGCCAGGAAGGCTGTGATGGAGACCAGAAGCCAGAGCACCTGGCGGCGCCAGACTCCCTGGGTCACCGGGCTGGGGATGTTCAGCACCCCCGCCGAGTAGATCATGGCGACCCCGAACAGGGAGAGGGCCAGAGCCAATCCCACCAGGATGGGGTCACCGATGAAGCGGCGCAGGCCCGGAGCCTGGGACGAGTTGGGAGGCATGGCCCTCAAGCGCGGCTCAGTTCCAGCGCGCCCAGGGCGCCGGCGTGCCGGAGCGGAGGTGTTCGCCCAGCGTCTGGATGGTATCCACCGGCATCCCGCGCTTCGTGCGCAGGTAGAAGTCCGCCGCCTTGGCCGCCAGGGGGGCGGCGGCGGCGGATCCCGATTCGCCCTCCTCCACCAGGACCACCACCACGATCTCGGGCTCCTCGTCCCACGGACCCGCCATGCCGGCGAACCAGGCGTGGGCGCGCTCCTGGGACGGACTCCCCTGGGCTGTCCCCGTCTTCCCGATGAAGTCCCAGTGTTCCAGCGACGACAGGTGGGCCGTGCCACCGGGAGCCGTCACCGCGCGCAACCCTTCCCGGAGCGTCTCGATGGACCGGGGGCTGAGATCCAGCCGCCAGTCGGTCTCCGGATCCTGGCCGGGAACCCGCAGGAGTTGGGGCCGGGGTGCGCTCCCGTCCCGACCCAGGGCCAGGTAGAACTGGGCCATCTTGAGGGGGGTCTGGTCGTTGGGCCCCTGACCGATGGCAAGGGCCATGACCTCATTCTCGAAGGGCCGGTAGTTGTAGACCCTCTGCCACCAGTCCAGACTCTCGGGAAACTCCCCCGGGGACTCCCGGGGCAGATCCACCCCGCACGCCTCGCCGAAGCCGAGGCGGGTGCCCTCTTCCACCAGACGCTCGAGCCCGATGCGGAGCCCGAGCTGGTAGAAGTAGACGTTGCACGAGTGGGCGATGGCGCCGGCCATGTCCTGGTGTCCGTGGCCCTGGGGCCGCCAGCACCGCCGGGTCACACCCTGGAAGGTATAGGACCCGAAGCAGGCCTGGGGCATGAACTCATCGGGCTCCACCACGCCCATCTCGAGCCCGATGGCCGCCGTGGCCAGCTTCCAGGTGGAGGCGGGCGGGTAGCGCCCCACCACGGCGCGGTTGAAGAGGGGCCGGGAGGGGTCCTGATTGAGTTCGTTCCAGAGGGTCCGGGAGATGCCGCCCACGAAGTCGTTGGGATCGAAGGTGGGCGCCGAGTAGAGGGCCAGGATCCCCCCGTCTTCCACACTGAGGGCCACCACCGCGCCGCGCATCCCCTCGGGGAAGTGCCGGTGGATGTACTCCATGAGCTCCAGATCCAGATTCAGGTGGATCTCCTGCCCCGGCACCGCCGGTGCGGCGGCCTGCCCCTCGAAGGAGCCCACCACCCGCCCCACGGCGTCCACTTCCACGTACCGGACGCCTGTTCGCCCCTGGAGCTTGTGTTCGTACTGACGCTCGAGACCGTCCTTCCCCACGATCATCCCCCGCTCGTACTCCTGGAAGAAGGCGCTCTCCAGCTCCGCCGCCGAGACCTCGCCCACATATCCCAGCGCATGGCCCATAGCGGCCCCACCCACATAGCGGCGGCGGGGGCGCATCTCCATGAAGACGCCGGGGAATTCGGCTCGGCGCTCGGCCACGGCGGCAATGGACTCGTGCATGGCGTTGTCAGTGACGCGCAGCGCACTTCGGCGGTTGGTCCGGGCCTCCTCCACCAGGGCCTCCACCCGCTCGTCGGAAAGCTCCAGGAGGGGAGCCAGACGCTCCAACGTGGCACGAATGGAGTCGGGCGGAGCCGGGAAGAGGGACACGGAATGGGACGGGATGTTGTCGGCGATGATCCGACCGTAGCGATCGAAGACGGTCCCCCGGGGGGCGGGTACCTGCAGTACGCGGAGGCGGTTCGAGTCGGACTGGAGCACCCAGGTGGAACCCCGGACCACCTGGGCCCGGAAGAAGGAGACCACGAGGATCCCCATGAGCACGAAGAGCACCACCATGGCGCCCCGTGCCTGGCCCCGCTTCGCGTGAGGGTGTGGCCCCTTCATGGTTTGTCTCCTGGAGTCATATCAGTCAGTTCCGGGGGTCCGTCCGCCACGCCCCGGTAACGAAGAGGAGGGCCACCCCTACCGCAGTGGCGTAGGCCGCGTCTACCGGCCCGTTGATGAGGAGGCTAACGGCGGCTCCGCTCCGGACCTCGTCGCCGGAGAGAAGCCAGTGGAGGGCTCCCCGCAGCCAGGTTCCCAGAAAGAGGTACGAGACCAGGAAGAAGACGGACTCTCCCAGGAACAGCTCCCTGGAGCGGGAGCCTACGATCCCCAGGAGGGTGCACGCCAGCGCGTTGGCTCCGAAGGCCAGGAGCGAGAAGGCATCTTCCAGCAGCCCCAGCATGAAGCCCACCCCTGCCGCCGTCCCGGTCCGGAGTTCCCGGGCCAGGAGGAGGAGCCCCACAGCCAGGAGGTCCGGCGCGCCCCGCTCCAGCCCCAGCCCCACGTGGAGGGTGAAGTGAAGGAGTGGCAGGGCAACCAGGATGGCCCGATACCCCCAGTCCGGCCTCACCGTGCCCCTCCATCGGGGCCGACGCCCGCCGTATCGGGTTCCGGCTCCGGGTCGAACCAGAGACCTTCCAACCCCGTCTCGTCCTCCGCGGACCCGGACGCCGGGTCTCCCGTCAGGACGAGCACCTGATTCACACCCGCCGGTCGCACGGCCGGTTGAAGCCAGTAGGAGCGCATCCATCCCGCCTCCGTGGAGGCCAGTTCCTGGATGGTTCCCACCAGGATCCCCCGGGGATAGACACTTCCGCGACCCGAGGTCACCACCGCCGTACCCGGATCCAGAGTGGTGTAATACGGCACTCCGGTGAGGATCAGGCGATCCTCTTCCCGGAAGGCTCCGGAGCGGGGCTCCACCATCCCGAAGGCCCCCCCATCCAGCGTCATGACACTCACACTGAAGTCGGGGTGGGTCCAGTCCATGGCCACCGATCGGGAACTACCCGACTCCCGGATCAGCCCCACCAGCCCCTGCGCCGTGACCACGGGGTCGTTCACCGCAACCCCGTCCCGACCTCCCACATCCAGAAGAAGCATGCTCTCCGAGCCCCGGATTCCGGAGCGGAGCACGCTGGCGGAGCGGAAATCTGGACCCGCCCGCTCCCGAAGCTGCAGGAGATCCCTCAACCGCTCATTCTCTTCCCGAAGCGTGCTCTGGGCCGCCAGCGTGGCCGCGGCGGCGTCGAGACGCTCCTGCAGGTCGGCCACGTCCTCGGCCCGAATCCGGGTCTGCACCAGCGATTCCTGCATGAGGAGGAAGGGCGAGAGCACCGTCGACCGGAGAGCCGTGGCCACCTGCTCCTGGGCTCGCGACGGAAGGGCGATGAGAACGCCGGCGAGCAGGAGGAAGAGGAGAGAGAGCCAGAGCTCCCTCCTTCCCCCGTTCTCGAACCTCTCCTGCTCAAAAGACGGCATGGCCCCATGCGTCAACGGAAATGGGTCAGCGGCGACGCTTCCTCAAGGGGAGCGCCGTCAGGTCACCAACACATTTCGATACTTCTGCATGTCGTCCAGGATCCGTCCGGCTCCCCGGACCACGCAGGTCAGAGGCTCCTCGTCCACATGGATGGGGAGGTTGGTCTCCTGGGTCAGGAGCTGGTCCAGCCCCCGGATGAGGGCCCCTCCCCCGGTCATGACGATCCCCCGATCCACAATGTCCGATGCCAGCTCCGGCGGCGTGATCTCCAGGGCCCGACGCACCGCTTCCACGATGGACTGGATGGGCTCCTGGATGCACTCCCGAACCTCCTCGGAGTGGACTGTGACGGTCTTGGGGATCCCCGACACCAGATCCCGCCCCTTCACCTCCATGGTCCGCTCATCGCCCGAGTCGAAGGCCGATCCGATCTGGATCTTCACGGCTTCGGCGGTGGGCTCACCGATGAGGAGGTTGTAGTTCTTCCGGAGGAAGGTGACGATGGCGGTGTCCAGCTCATCACCGCCCGTGCGGATGGAGGTGTTGGAGACGATCCCGGACAGGGCGATGACGGCGATCTCGGTGGTTCCGCCCCCGATGTCGATGACCATGTTCCCGGTGGGCGTCTCGATGGGGAGGCCCACGCCGATGGCTGCCGCCGTGGGCTCAGCCACCATGTAGACGGCCTTCGCTCCTGCCGCCATGGCCGACGACCGGACGGCCCGGCGCTCCAGCTCCGTGATCCCCGACGGGACGCCCACGATGACCCGGGGCTTGATCCGGAAGATCCGCTTGGAGGTCACCTGCTTGAGGAAGTGCCGAAGCATCATCTCGGTCACGTCCACGTCGGCGATGACCCCATCCTTCAGAGGTCGCACGGCCTGGATGTTCTCGGGGGTCCGGCCCAGCATGCGCTTGGCCTCGAGCCCGATTCCAAGGATGCGATTGGACCCCTTCTCGACGGCTACCACCGACGGTTCGTTCAGGACGATCCCTTCGCCCTTCACGTACACCAGGGTGTTGGCCGTTCCCAGGTCGACGGCGATGTCATTCACAGGAATCAGGGAACCGGAGTTGAACCACTTGGAGAGCGAGGCCAATGCTGGAGCCCGTACAGGTCGGTGGGAGGGCCGAGGATGGAATGAACGGGCGGCTCGGAGGGGTGGCCCCCATCCGGCCGCCTTCGATTGTAAAGGTGCGACGATGCGTTAGCAAGGTACGTTTCCGGAGGAGCGGGTCGTGCGCCCCGACGGCGCCCTCCGGCATCGCCGGACTTTCGGGGAACCCACCGCTCCGCAGTCCCTCACCGGACTCCGGTGCTCCCGAACCCGCCCCCACCCCGGGACGTCTCTTCGAGCCGCTCGGCTTCCCGCAGAACCGGAGTCTCGAACCGCGCAAAGACCAACTGGGCGATGCGGTCACCCCGAGCGATACGAACCGGATCGCTGGAGAGGTTGTGCAGGATCACCTTGACCTCGCCCCGGTAATCGGGGTCGATGGTCCCCGGCGCATTGGGAACGGTGACTCCGGAACGGAGCGCCAGCCCCGAGCGAGGCCGCACCTGGCACTCCACTCCCGAGGGGAGTTCCAGGGCCAGCCCCGTGGCCACGGCCCGGGTCTCGCCGGGCTCAAGAGAGAAGTCCTCGTCCGCCGAGCGCACATCGTACCCCGCCGCCCCTCCTGACGCCCGATCCGGCAAGGGGAGATCCGGGTTGTTCGCGAGACGACGAATCCGGACCTCCCGGGGTTCCGGGGACGCCTGGGAACGGGACGGCGGGGTCACCATGGGCCTATGCCTCGGCCAGGAAGGGTTCCACCGGGTGGTACTCGAGCCCGAAGGCTTCGGCCACACCCTCGTAGGTAACCTTTCCATCCACCACGTTCACACCCTCCCGGAGCGCCGGATCCCGGCGACAGGCGGCCTTCCATCCCCGATTCGCCAGGTCGATGGCATAGGGAAGGGTGGCATTGGTCAGGGCCAGCGTGCTGGTTCGCGCCACGGCTCCGGGCATATTGGCCACCGCGTAGTGGATGACGTCGTCCACCACGTAGATGGGATCTTCGTGGGTGGTGGGGTGGATGGTCTCGATGCACCCGCCCTGGTCCACGGCCACGTCCACGATCACGGATCCGGGCTTCATGAGCTTCAGATCTTCCCGAGTCACCAGGGACGGCGCCTTCTTCCCCGGGACCAGGACCCCTCCGATGAGGAGGTCCGCCTCGGCGAGCAGTTCGCGGATGTTGTACCGGCTTGAGAACATGAGCTTGACGTTGGCCGGCATCACATCGGAGAGGTAGCGCAGCCGGGGCAGCGAGATGTCCAGGATGGTCACGTCGGCGCCGAAGCCGGCGGCCATCTTGGCGGCGTTGGTCCCTACGACCCCACCGCCCAGAATGACCACCCGGGCCGGAAGCACGCCCGGGACACCTCCCAGGAGGGTACCGCGCCCACCGTAGAAGCGCTCCAGGTACTTGGCCCCCTCCAGGACCGACAGACGGCCCGCCACCTCGGACATGGGGGTCAGGAGGGGGAGCTCGCCGTTGTCCAGCTGCACGGTCTCGTATGCAACCGCCACCGCTCCGGAGTCCAGCAGGGCCTGGGTCAGGGGCTCGGAGGCGGCAAAGTGGAAATAGGTGAAGAGCAGCTGGTCCTTGCGGATCCGGGGCCACTCCTCCTGGATGGGCTCCTTCACCTTCAGGATCATCTCAGCCTGGGCCCACACCTCGTCGGCCGTGTCCACGATGCGGGCACCCGCCTCCAGGTAGAGCTCGTCGGGAAAGCCGCTCCCCTCACCGGCTCCTGCCTCCACCATGACCTCGTGGCCGTGTTGTACCAGGGCCTCCGCCCCGGCGGGCACAAGGGCGATCCGATACTCGTTCGCCTTGATCTCCTTCGGTACGCCGATCCGCATGCCTGATCCTCACTGGGTCCAGGGTTCGCGGGCGCTCCGGACCCGGCCGGATGCATCCCGCGAGCCTCGTTGATGGGGTGCCGGGTCGGATACGACCAGGCGACGGCCGAACCATGGCCCACTGAATCTCGCCCACCCCATCATGGGGTCAAGGCGTGAGGGGGCCACCGTTCCGGCAGGTTCCTCTGGTGGGCCGGTGGTCGCACTCGGCCCGGTGGTACCGACACCGGGGCGACTCAGCGCCCCAGACGGGTGATGATCTGGACGTCCGGATCGAAGTAGGTCGCCGCCGCCTCGTTCACGTCCTCAGCCTTCACATTCTCGATGGAGGTGAGGAGTTCATCGAGGGTCAGGAGCGGTAGATCGTACAGGGCGAAGCCGGCCAGTCGGTACAGCCGGGACGATGTGGATTCAAGCGAGAGCATCACCTGTCCCTTCACCTGATCCTTGACCTCGCGGAGTTCCGACGGCGTGAGCCCCTCCCGGGAAAGCCTGGAGTACTCGTCCATGAGAGCCTCCTGCGCCTGGTCCGCGAACTCGGGACGGGTACCCACGTAGACACCGGAGAGTCCGGCGCGGGAATGGAAGGACTGGAACGAGAAGACGCTGTAGGCCAGGCCCAACTCCTCCCGGATCCGCTGGAAGAGGCGCGAACTCATCCCGCCCCCGAATGCGGACGAGAGGAGAACCAGGGGGAACCGCTGGGCTGATCCACGCCCTGGTGTGCGGGTGCCCACGGCAATGTGCGTCTGGGCCGTCTCCCGCTCGATCCGCCGCTCCCGGTACGTGCTGCGACCGGGAGCTTCGGGAATGGGCAGAGCTGTGCCCCTGTTCCATCCCCTGAGGTTGGCGCGGACCATCTCCACGAAATGCCCGTGGTCCAGGTGTCCTGCCGCCGCCACCACCAGCTCTCCGCCCAGATAGCGATCGCTGTGGAGGCCGCGGAGGTCGTCAGCCGTCATCCGTGACACCGACTCCGGACTCCCCAGGATGGAGCGGCCGTAGGGATGATCCTCCCAGACTTCCTCGGCGTGGAGTTCGAAGACCAGATCGTCAGGTGTGTCCTCCACCGTGGCGATCTCTTCCAGAACCACGTTCCGCTCCAAGTCCAGGTCCGATTCTCGCAACAGGGGTTTCAGGACCAGTTCGGAGAGCACATCCACGGCCACCGGCAGGTGCTCGGAGAGAACCCGGGCCTGGTAGGAGGTATGTTCACGGGAGGTGAAGGCATCCAGACTTCCGCCCAACCGCTCCAGGGCCAGGGCGATCTCCCGGGGCCCACGGGTCGCGGTGCCTTTGAACACCATGTGCTCCAGGAGGTGGCTCGCACCCCCCAGGTCGCTGGGCTCGTGGGCCGCCCCCTGCCGCACCCAGATCCCCGTGGAGACCGACCGCACCCCGGGGATGGTTTCGGTGAGGATGCGGATCCCTTCGGGCGTCACCGATTCCCGCATGCGGCCTACCATGGGTCCTTCCAGGATCTCTTCGGAGATCTCCGGACCGCGGAATCCCCCCGCACCCGGGGAATATCTTCCACCCATCCGTCCACATCCTCCATCCATGGGGCGATACCCGGAGCTTACCTGCGGATTGAACGGAACAAGGGTGGGAGGGTGCGCGCGCACCCGCCCACCCCCGAATCCCATTGAACGACGCCGAGCCATCAGCGGCTGGCGTTCTCGACCTCGAGGACCCGCTCTCCCTCCTCCTCGATGGCCGCACGGCGGGAGAGGCGGAGCCGTCCCCGCTCGTCGATGGCCAGAAGCTTGACCCGGGTGATGACCCCCCGCTGCAGCACGTCCTCGGTCTTCTCGACCCGGCCGTCCTGGAGCTCGGAGATGTGGCAGAGCCCCTCCACACCGGGCAGGATCTCCACGAAGGCACCGAAGCTGGTGGTGTTCTTCACCGGCCCTTCATAGACGCGGCCCACCTCGGGCTCCTGCACGATGGCCTCGATCATCTCCCGTGCGCGATCGGCGCCCTCGCCGGAGACGGAGGCGATCTTCACCAGACCGGAGTCGTCCACCTCGAGGGTGGCGCCGGTCTCGTCCTGAATGGCCCGGATCGTCTTCCCCTTGGGTCCGATGATCTCGCCGAGCTTCTCGGGGTTGACCTGCATGGTGGTGATGCGGGGTGCGTGGGGCGAGAGATCTTCCCGCGGGTCGGCAATGGTCCCATCCATGATGTCCAGGATGTGGAGTCGGGCGCGGCCGGCCCGAGCCATGGCGTCCTGCATGATCTCCCGGCTGAGTCCCTCCACCTTGATGTCCATCTGGATGGAGGTCACCCCACGGCGGGTTCCGGCGATCTTGAAGTCCATGTCCCCGAGGGCGTCCTCCATCCCCAGGATGTCGGTGAGGACCGCTACCCGGTCGCCGTCCTTGATGAGTCCCATGGCCACCCCGGCGCACGACGCCGAGACGGGCACACCTGCGGCCATGAGCGCCATGGACGTTCCGCACACCGTCGCCATGGACGAGGAGCCGTTGGACTCAAGAACGTCACTCACCACACGGATGGTGTAGGGGAACTCGTCGTAGGGCGGCAGGAGGGGCTGGATCGCCCGCTCCGCCAGAGCTCCGTGCCCCACTTCCCGACGCGACGTTCCCCGGAACGGCTTCGCTTCTCCGGTGCAGAAGGGCGGGAAGTTGTAGTGGAGCATGAACGACTTGGTGATCTCTTCGCGCACGTCGATGGAGTCGATGCGCTGCTCGTCCCGGGAAGTCCCCAGTGTGGCCACCGCCAGCGCCTGGGTCTGGCCCCGGGTGAAGAGGGCTGAGCCGTGGGTCCGGGGGAGCACTCCCACCTCGCAGGAGATGTCGCGGACATCGTCGAGCCCCCGACC
Source organism: Gemmatimonadales bacterium (assembly GCA_007695195.1). Lineage (GTDB taxonomy): Bacteria > Gemmatimonadota > Gemmatimonadetes > Longimicrobiales > Gaopeijiaceae > PWLA01. Next base: position 39,204 of record REEG01000140.1, read on the forward strand.
GTCGGGACGGGACCCGTCGGCCAGGATGAGCTCGCGCATGGCGGCCTTCTCGATCCCCCGGAGGATCTCGCCGATCTGCCCCTCGGCCTTCTCGAACTCCTCGGGATCCAGGGCTTCCTTCAGCTCGGCGGTCACATCCTCCCGGACGGTACCGAGCGCCTGGTTGCGCTGCTGCTTCTCGGTGATGGCCATGGCCTCGTCGATGCGGGGGCGGGCCATCTCCCGGAGCCGGGACAACAGGTCGGCGTCGGGGAGCTGCGGCTCATACTCCATCACGGGCTGACGGAGGCCCTCGATGAGCTCCTCCTGAATGGCGATGAGCTCACGAATCCCCTCGTGCGCCACCTCGAGCCCCTCCAGCACCTCGTCCTCCGGGACCTCCACGGCGCCGCCTTCCACCATGAGGAGGGCGTCCCGGCTCCCGGCAACCACGATATCCACATCGGAGTATTCGAGCTGCTGGAAGGTGGGATTGAGGATCCAGTTGTCGCGGATGCGACCGATCCGGACCGACGCCACCAGGGTGTCGAAGGGGATCTTGGAGAGGTTCAGGGACACGGAGGCGCCCAGCAGCGCCAGGACGTCGGCGTCATTTTCCTGATCGGCCGACAGGATGCTGCAGACGATCTGGGTCTCATTCATGTACCCCTCGGGGAAGAGGGGTCGGATGGGGCGGTCGATCTGGCGAGCGGAGAGGATCTCCTTCTCACCGGGGCGTCCCTCCCGCTTGAAGAAGCCTCCGGGGATCTTCCCGGCGGCGTAGGACTTCTCCCGGTATTCCACCGTGAGGGGGAAGAAGGGGAGGTGGGTGGGACGGTTCTGGGCCGTAGCGGTGCAGAGCACCACCGTCTCCCCGAACTGCACGAGGCACGAGCCGTGGGCCAGCTTGGCCATGCGGCCGGTCTCGATGGTAAGGGTCCTGCCGGCGAACTGCCGTTCGATTCGATGAATCATGTGGTCGTTTTCCATATCACTGCGGAGTAGGATCGGGGACAGGGGAGGGCTAACCCTCCATCCTGCGCCCGTGCGTGGTTTCTTCGCGCCCTGCCGATCCGGATCCGGTACGACCGCCGCGCCGCCGGGGACTCCATGGGAGAGCCGCCGTCGGGACAGCCATGTACCTGGGCCGACCGTCGCCGGTCGTGCAGTGCGAAACGAAAATGCGGCGACCGGGATACGTCCCGGCCGCCGCAGGGTCCTGCTTACTTCCGAAGCCCCAGATCCGCGATCAGGGAGCGGTACCTCTCGAGGTCGGTCCGCTTCAGATACTCCAGCAACCTGCGGCGGCGTCCCACCATCTTGAGGAGGCCGCGACGGCTGTGGTGATCCGCCTTGTGGGCGGCGAAGTGGTCCCGCAGGTCGTTGATCCGATGGGTCAGAATAGCCACCTGGACGGGAGCGCTCCCCTGGTCGGTCTCGTGGAGCTGGTACTTCTTGATGATGTCGGTCTTCGTCTGTTCCATGTCAACTCTGGGCCTCCGCAGGAGTCTGCGCTGCAAGGGAAGCCGTGGAGAAAAGCGTCGAGAGAAGCGGACCTCGTGCCCGCGACCCTGTAAAGTCAGCCTTCAAAGATAGGTACGCGGCGGCGGAGCAACAAGTGGGACGGGACGCCCAGGGGCCACTCGCCAGATCCCCTCCGCCGACCCCTCCCCCTGGACATGCCCATCATTCGAGGCGCCCGGAGACCCGGGTCATCCCGAAAGGATGATCCGGGCTTGCTCGACGTCACGGTGCAACTGAGCCACCAGCGCATCCACCGACTCGAAGGGCGTCACGTCGCGGAGTCGATCCACCAGATCGACGCGGACCTCCTCCCCGTAGAGGTCCCCTTGGAAGTCCAGGAGGTGAACCTCCACGCTTGGGGGGGCGCCCTCGAAGGTGGGCCGCGGTCCCAGGTGCATGGCGGCGGGGTAGGTTCCGCGGCGAAGAATGGCGCGAACCGCATACACGCCGGGAGGTGGCAGGAGCTTTTCCCTGGCCTCCACTCGGAGATTGGCCGTCGGGAATCCCAGGCCCCGCCCCCTGCCCTCTCCCTGCACCACCGCCCCGCGAAACGAATAGGGGCGCCCCAGGCCACGGGCTGCCTCGACGATGCGCCCATCGGCCACCGCCCTCCGGATCCGAGTGCTGGAAACGGCCTCCTCGCCCACAACTACCGGCGGGACCACATCCACGTCAAAGCCCAATCGCCCCCCCAGTCCCCTGAGCGTCTCCACATCGCCTGAGCGGCCACGACCGAACCCATGGTCGTATCCCACCACCAACTCCTCCACCCCGATCCGACCCACCAGGATCTCTTCCACGAAGCGCTCCGGGGACCAGGTGGAGAGGGCCGACGTGAAACGGACGAAGACGACGTAATCCAGGCCGCTCTCGGCCAGGATTTCCTTTTTTTCACGGGGCGTGGTGAGAAGGGGCGGAGCCATGGCCGGGTTGACAACCTCCAGCGGATGGGGGTGGAAGGTGACCAGGATGGCTCTACCCCGACGCGCATCCGCCCTCCGGCGAATCTCCCGCAGCACCTCCCAGTGGCCCCGGTGAACCCCGTCGAAGGTGCCCACGGTGACCACGGCGCTGCGTCCATCCCGGGGAACCCCGGCACCCCCCGAGACCCTCACTCCGCCTGCCCTACTCAAGGGGAAAGACCTTCCGCGGTTGGAGGGAATCCCCCCTTGCCTCAGCCACGGCCAGGAGCCTCCCCTCGGTTGAGAGGGCTACGGCGGCTCCGGTCGAGAAGGGCGCGTCCCCGGGGCTGGGCAGGGAGCGCCCGGCGAGGATTGCTTGAACCTCCGTCGCTGTGAGCTGAAGTTGAGGGAGGTGTCCCACGGCGTCCAGGGCAGACAGCCATGTCCCGGCGCGAGGCGTCGGGCCGTCCAGCGCATCGAGAGCGTCGAGAGCCACCGCCTCCGTCACCTGGAAGGGACCGATTCCCGTACGCCTCAGCCGGCGGAGGTGTGCACCAACCCCCAGGATCTCACCCAGATCCCGAGCCATGGCACGAATGTAGGTGCCTGTGGAGACCACCGCGCGGAACTCAAGGAGGGGAGGCGTCCATCGGAGAAGCTCCAGCGCGTGGATGGTCACCGGGACCGGCTCCAGTCGTACCTCCTCTCCCCTTCGAATCCGTCGGTGGGCCGCCTCTCCGGCCACCTTCTTGGCCGAGAACACGGGAGGGAGCTGGGTGGGACGCCCGCCCAGTTCGTCCAGCCCCGTCCGGATCGCCCCGGAGTCGAGGCTCTGCCAGCCGTCGTGGGTAGCGGTCACCTCACCCTCGGGGTCCAGCGTATCGGTGACCCGACCAAGCTCGGCTACGGCCACATACTCCTTGGCGAATCCATGCAGGTACTCCACCAAGCGCGTGGCTCGGTTCACGCAGACCAGAAGCAACCCCGACGCAAAAGGGTCCAGCGTGCCGGTGTGCCCCACTCTCCGGGTGCCCAAGGCGCGCCTGACCCGGGCCACGACGTCGTGGGAAGTGGGTCCCACGGGCTTGTCCACCAGGAGTAACCCGTCGTCCCGTACGGGCGGCTTCACGGACCCTGAACCTCCCGGGAACCGGGGTGGTCCTCGCCGGTGCTCTCCCCATGCGCAGGCTCGGCGGCGGGATCAGCGTCGCCCTGATCCGCCTTCGGCGCCGATTCGCCGCTCCCCTCCTCGGGGGCATCGGCCGGCAGCACTTCCTGAAGGATGCGCTCGATCCGCAGCGCCCGATCCAGCGTCAGGTCCAGTTCGAAGCGGAGTTCCGGAACCCGTCGAAGCTCAAGGCTCGAGCCCAGGGTGCGTCGGATGAACGGCGCCGCCGCCCGGAGTCCCTCCAGGAGACGATCGCCCCCCTCATCCTCATCCACGGCCGGACCGGGACGGACAAACACCCGGGCCAACCAGAGATCCGGGGTGACATCCACCGCGGTCACCGTCGGGGTTCCAATGCGCGGATCGTGGACCTCACGTCGGAGGACCTGGGAGATCTCCCGCTTGAACTGCTCATTCAGACGGGCGGCGCGGCGCTGACTCATGAGAGGAGGGGGTAAAGATGAGGGGGGACCGAGCGAAGGGAAGCCCCTTCGCCGGGATTCACATGACGCGATCCCGGTGGAAGGACACGAGAAGGAATCGTCCATGCTCCGCCACGAAAGTATCCAGGCGATCGGAGAGGGATTCGGCCTGCCGGCCATCCGACGACACCAGAGCGGCGGTTACCTCGGTGCGATCGTGGACGTCTTGCAGACCCGTTTCCGCCACCGAGACGTTGAAGCGCGAGCGCATCCGCTGCACCAGAGACCGAACCGCCGAACGCTTCTCCTTGAGCGAACGGCAGCCGGGAATGGCCAATTGCCAGGTGAGAACCACCACGGCGCGGGACATGTTCGAGGGCAGGGCGCCTCCGGGATCACTCGCCGGAGGTGGAACTCGCGGAACCAGCCAGCGTTCGGGCAATCTCCTCCACCTGGAAGAACTCGATACGGTCGCCGACCTTCAGGTCGTTGAAGTTCTCAACGCCGATCCCGCATTCGAAGCCCTCCCGGACCTGCTTCACATCGTCCTTGAAGCGCTTGAGGGATTCCACCTTTCCAGTGTAGACCACCTGCCCGTCGCGGATCAGGCGAACCGTCCAGCCGCGGTCGATGACGCCCTCGGTGACGTAGCACCCGGCAATGGTTCCCACCCTCGAGATCTTGAACACTTCCCGAACCTCGGCCGTACCCATGACGGTCTCGCGCTGCTCCGGCGCCAGCATGCCCTCCAGCGCCTGCCGCACCTCGTCCACCGCCTCGTAGATGACCTGATAGGTGCGGATATCCACTCCGCTCTGCTCAGCCATCTGCCGGGCATTGGTGTCGGGGCGGATCCGGAATCCAATGATGACGGCGCCTGCCGTCTCCGCCAGGAGCACGTCGGACTCATTGATGGCACCGACCCCTCGGTGCACGATTTCCACCCTGACCTCACTGGTGGAGAGTTGCTCCAAGGCGTCCGCCACGGCCTGCACCGAGCCATCCACGTCGGCCTTCACGATGATGGGCAGCGAACTCACTTCGCCCTCGGCCAGGAAAGCGGCGAAGTCGCCAAGCTTCATGCCACGGTCCTTGATCCGCATCTGCTTCTCGCGCTCCAGGCGCTGGCGGGTCTGGGCGATCTCGGCGGCTCGATCGGCGTCCATGACCTGTAGGGTATCTCCGGCCTGGGGAATTCCGCCGGCCCCGAGAATCTGGACCGGCCGGCCTGGAAGAACCTCCTTGACCGAATTCCCCCGCTCGTCCAGCAGGGCTCGTACCCGGCCGTCGAACTTCCCGCAGATGAAGGCGTCTCCCACCCGGAGTGTTCCCTTCTGGACCAGGACCGTGACCACGGCGCCCTTCCCCACATCCAACTTGGACTCGATGACCGTGCCCTGGGCTTCCCGATTGGGATTGGCGGTGAGTTCCAGCAACTCGGCTTGGAGTAGGACCTTTTCAAGAAGGTCCTCGATACCCCGTCCGAACTTGGCGGAAATCTCCGTCACCAGGACGTCGCCGCCGAAGTCCTCCACGGTAACCTCGTGCTGCAGGAGTTCCTGCTTCACCCGACCGGGGTTGGCGCCGGGTAGGTCGATCTTGTTGATGGCCACAACAATGGGGACGCCGGCGTTCTTGGCGTGGGAAATGGCCTCGATGGTCTGGGGCATGATGGAGTCGTCAGCCGCCACCACCAGAACGACGATGTCGGTAACGTCGGCACCGCGGGCACGCATGGCGGTAAAGGCCGCGTGGCCCGGGGTATCCAGGAAGGAGAGGGAGCGTCGATCGTCCAACTCCACATGGTAGGCACCGATGTGCTGCGTAATACCACCGGACTCGCCGGCCACCACGTTGGTATTGCGGATGGAGTCCAGGAGCTTCGTCTTCCCGTGGTCCACGTGACCCATGATGGTGACCACCGGAGGCCGCCACTCGAGCAACTCCGGATCCTCCTCTTCCTCCGCCTCGTCCAGCGCGTCGTCACCGCCGGTGTACTCCTCCTCACGGACAGCCTTGAAGTTGAACTCGTCCAGGAGGAGTTCGATCTGGTCGAAGTCCAACCGCTGGTTGATGGTGACCATCATACCCAGGTTCTTGAAGGCGGCGCCCACCAACTCGGTGGACGGCACATCCACCAGTTCGGAGAGTTCGGAGACGGTGAGGAACTCATTCACCCGCACCGTCTTCGCTTCCTCCTCCTGGCGCTGGCGTACCTCCTCCTGAAGCGCCTCCTTCTCTTCTCGGCTGGGACGGCTCGACGTCTTGCGTCGCCGCTTCTTGCTGGATCCCCCGCCCTTCAACTCGGCCATGACCCTCTGGATGTTGTCCTGCACTGCATCCTGGTCCACGCGGCCCTTCTTCTTGCCCTTTTTCCTGCCCTTCTTGCGGCCGTCCGGGGTATACCCGTCGGCCTGGACGCGCACCTGCCCTCCGGGACCGGCGCTGGCGGCGGGAACGGGCTTCACCGTCTCCGCCGATTGAGCTCCAGCAGGGCGGGCAGGAGCCGTGGGACGGGCAGAAGCCGCAGGACGGGCGGACGCCGAGGGACGGGCAGAAGCGGCCGGGCGGACGGAAGCCGGCTTCGTTGACCGGCGCCCTCCACGGTCCGCCATCTCGGCGGTGGACGGAACCCGGAGTCTGCGGCGTGGGGTGTCGGACGTGGTGGCTTCGCCGGCGGGCTTGGCGGGTGCGGCCGGCTTGGCCTCCGGACTCTCCGGGGAGGGATCGGGGGCAGCGTCCGCCTCCGGCACCTCAGGATCGGGTTTCGCTTCGACTACAACCTCGGCGGGTTCAGGCTCCCCGGCGGGATCCGCGGAACCGTCCGCAACGGCCTCCTCCGCCTCTCCGGCCTCCGAAGGCTCGGGGGGCCGCTCTTCCTCCGAAGAGGGGTCGACGTCCGTCACCTGCGGAGATGCAACTGCCTCAACCTCGGAAGGCTCGGGTGCGACCTGGCTCTCGGGCACAGGTGCAGGCTCGGCGGCCGGGGCTGCCGGCCCCTCATCCACCTCACCCTCCGACTCGGCGATCACTGGAGCCGACTCTTCGGGCTCGGGCTCGGCCGAACGGCGACGGCGACGGCGACGGGTCGGCGTCCGGGACTCCTCGATGGCGGCCTGAACCGCCTCGGCGGCATCCTTGCCGCCGGATCGGCGCTCCTTCTCAACCCGGGCCAGAACTCGAGCCACGTCGGCGTCGCGCACACGTGCGCCCGCATCGGGCACAGGGATCCCCATGGCCCGAAGAAGGGAGAGAACGGCCTCCGTGGAGACCTTGAGGTCCTGCGCTAGTTCAGCAACCCGCATTGGTACCGGATTCCTCCTTGGCTTCCCTGCCGTCTTCCGTCTTCCCGGGAACCGATTCGGCACCGGCGGAGAGGACGGCAAGGAACTGATCTGCAAACGAATTCGTCGTGACGGCCACGGCCGACACACTGGACATACCCAGCGCGCCGCCAAGATCGCCCCGACGTTGAACCCATCGCTGGGGCACCTCTCGATGCTCCAGCAGCGGGAGCAGCTTTCCGAGCTGCCCACCTGCCCCGTCCCGGGCCAGGATCACCATGCGGGCTCGTCCACTCCGCACGGCATCCCGGGCCGCTCCGACGCCTACTTCCAGGACTCCAGCCCGACGAGCCAGACCGAGAAGCCCGCGGATATCACGCTCCAGCGGCCGACTCCCGATCCTTTACCGACTCCACCTCGGCCGGGGCGTCGGCCCCGTCGTCGCCGGAGGCTGTGGCCGCAGCCTCATCCTCCAACTCGTCCTCACCCACTTCCACGGTAAGTTCGTCGATGATGCGAAGCAGGTCCTCGGTCTCTACCGGCCCGAGGCCCTGGACCTTCTCGAAATCAGCACGATCCAGGTCGATGATGTCCAGGAATGTACTATACCCAGCGGTCTTGAGAGCCGCCAGAGCGCTGAGGGAAAGATCGAGCTCCGAGAGGGGGAAGTCAGCCATCTCCATGGAATCATCCTGAGGTTCCGAGAAGAGACGGGCATCGGCCCCTCGCTCCAACCACTCCCGCGACCCGTAGAGGTCGATCTGCCAGCCGATGAGCTGCGACGCCAACCGGACGTTCTGACCGTTGCGCCCGATGGCCAGGGACAGCTGGTCCTCATCCACGATGGCCGTGATCACCTGACGACTGGTATCGGAGATGACCTTGGAGACCCGGGCCGGAGCCAGGGCCCGCCGGGCGAAGGTCTCGGGGTCCGGATGCCATGGCACGATGTCGATACGTTCGCCCCCCAGCTCGGACACCACGGCCTGTACCCGGGATCCCTTCAGGCCGACGCACGCGCCCACAGGATCGATGGACTCATCACGGGACGACACGGCGATCTTGGTCCGACCTCCCACTTCCCGGGCCCGGGCACGGATCTCCACGATCCCCTGGTAAATCTCGGGAACCTCCAGCTTGAACAGAGCTTCCACGAAGAGGGGGTCGGCACGGGAGAGGATCAGCCGGGGCCCCTTCGGCGTCTCGTCCACCTTCTTGAGAACGGCCCGGATGGGGTCGCCCTGTCGAAACCGCTCCCGGGGATTCTGGTCCTTCCAGGGAATGATGGCTTCGGCGTCACGGGCGCGATTCAGCAAAACCACGATCTTGCCCCGCTCCATCTGCTGCACCTCGCCGGAGAGGAGCTCCCCCACCCGGTGGGAGAATTCCTCACGGATCCGGTCCCGCTCCCCTTCCCGGACGCGCTGGACGATACGCTGTTTCGTGGCCATGACGGCGTTGCGGCCGAATGCGGAGAAATCCACCGGGATCTCCATGACATCGCCCACCTCGAAGGTGGGGTCGTCCCAGCGAGCCTTCTCCAGTGAGATCTCGGAGGACGGATCCTCTACGGCCTCCACCACCCGCTTCAGGACGATGATTTCGATCTCGCCGCTCCGCTCGTCGATCTCGATCTCGGCCCGGACGTTCGGTCCATAGATTCGCCCCAGACCCGCCAGGATCCCGTCCCGGATCAAGTCGTTCATCTCCTCATGGGAGAGGCTCTTGTTGGCTGCCATATCTCGGATGGCAGCGACAATCTGTCCGGCGTTCGCCATGTCTACCTCGCTACAGATCTGGGGTCCGGCCTCGGCTCCCCGGGTTTCCAGCCGGGCCGGGGCGCCATCATCCCGTCATTCGTCGTCCGTCCAGCGGAAGACGAGATGAGCCTTCTCGATGTCCTGACGGGGAATGCGAAGCACATCCCCCCCCTTTCGACGAACCAGGACCTCATATTGTTCCTGGTCCGCTCCCTCCTCTACACCGACCAATTCCGCCTCGAGCCGTCGGGACTTGGTCCCGGCCAGCGGTTCGGCACCTTTCAAAACCACCGGTTCGCCGGCGAACCGGCGGAAATCCCGCTTTCGGTACAGCGGCCTCTCAACCCCCGGCGACGACACCTCCACCGTATACCGCTCCGGCACGGAGGGGTGCTCATCCAACCATGGTTCCAGCTCGCGACTCAGCCGTGCGCAGTCCGCTACGGTCACGCCCGCACCCGGGCGGGAATCCGGCAGATCCACCCGGAGACGGAGGATGGGCCGTCGGTTGTTGCCGGCCCACTCCACTTCCACCAGCTCGAATCCCTGGGCCTCGACCCTGGATTCCAACTCGGCATCGACCTCGGGGATCGGCTTCGCCATGGTCCTTCTTCCTCCTGGTCCCGCTCTGTTGCAGTCCGGATGTCCAACCCGGAACAACAGAGTAAAAAAAAGCGGGGGACACCTGCTCCCCCACTTCGAAAAAGCTGCCTTCGCAGCCGCCGAATCGCACTATACTCTAGCCAAAGGGCGGCATTGATTCAACTGCAGCGCCGGACCCGGTCAACCGGCACCCCCTTCCACCCGGCGAATCCGGGCTCCCAGGGCCCGGAGACGTTCGTCGATGCGTTCGTAGCCACGCTCGATCTGATGGATGTTGTGGATCCGGGATCGCCCGCGAGCCGCCAGCGCCGCCAGGAGAAGCGCCATCCCGGCCCGGATATCGGGACTCTCCACGGCTCCGCCCCTGAGTTCCGACGGTCCCACCACCACCGCTCGGTGCGGGTCACAGAGGATGATCCGGGCCCCCATCCCCACCAGCTTGTCGGTGAAGAACATGCGGGACTCGAACATCTTCTCGTGAATGAGGATGGTTCCACTGCAGCCGATTGCGGTGACCAGGGCGATGGAGGTGAGATCGGCGGGAAAGGCCGGCCAGGGTCCGTCGTCGATCTTGGGGACGTGCCCGAAGGCGTCCTGCTGCACCACCTTTCCCCGGTCGCCGAACACGGTGAGGTCCCGGCCATCCACCTGACACTGGACCCCGAGGCGCTGGAACCCCAGAAGGGTTGAGTCCAGATGCTCCACGGGGGCGTCTTCGATGGTGAGAACGCTGTGGGTGACGGCGGCGAGGCCGATGAACGATCCCGCTTCAATGTGGTCGGCACCGACCCGGAACGTGGCTCCCCCCAGGGCATCGACGCCCCGGATCTCCAGTGTCTGGGTCCCGATCCCGCGGATGTCGGCGCCCATGGCCACCAGGAGGTGGCAGAGATCCTGGACGTGGGGCTCGCACGCGGCATTGCGGAACCGAGTGATGCCCCGCGCCCGGACCGCCGCCATGACGGCGTTTTCGGTAGCGGTCACCGAGGGTTCATCCAGAAAGACGTCGGCGCCCGTCAACTCCTCCGCGACGATCCGGAAGTCCTCGGGCTCGAATGTGACCTGGGCCCCCAGGGCTTCGAAGGCGAGGAAGTGGGTGTCCAGGCGGCGGCGGCCGATGACGTCTCCCCCCGGCGGCGGGAGGGTGACGGAACCGAACCGCGCCAGGAGCGGTCCGGCCAGGAGGATAGAGGCTCGAATGCGCTCGGCCAGGATGGGATCGGGTCGCCCGACCCGCACTCCGGACGCATCCACCTCGACTACACCTTCGTCGACCCAGGCCACCTCGGCGCCCAGCGAGGCGATGATCTCAAGGAGGGTTTCCACATCCCGGATCCGGGGCACGTTCTCGAGGCGAACAGGCTCTTCGGCCAGGAGGCAGGCGGCCAGACAGGGGAGCGCGGCATTCTTGTTGCCCGTGGGGCGGATACGACCGGAGAGGACGTGTCCCCCATCAACTTCGAAGTAGGCCATGGAGTCGGAGAGCAGGCGGGCGTCGGGGGCGTGTTGGGAAAAGCGGCTGTAGTTGGAAGCTAGGCACCTTCCGCCGTCGCTACAACGGGACCCGCCGGGGGGCCGTCACCATGGACCGGATGGACCCGGAGAGGGCCTGGACACTGGATCCCGAGGCAGGATCCCCGTATCGTCAGTGGTATGAATGCTCTCGACCTCTGGATCCGTGCAATCCGCCTCGCCTCCGATTCCGGCGTGTTCCCCGGATCTCCGGAAATGACCGTGCCTGCCGATACGGTCTTCGCCGTGCCGCTCAGGGACGGTTTCGATGTGGTGGTGGCTGTGGCGGCGGGGCTCATCGGAGCCACCTTCCTGGCCGTACTCCTCACCTTTCTCTTTCTCCTGCTCATGACGCGAAAGCTCATTCAGGGTTTCGAGTCGGCACGGAAGCGGGTGGCCGAGGATCCGGGGCTGGAGCACCTCCGTAAGACCGCCGGCAACGTGGAGGAGATCTCCAGCACGCTGAAGGACGAGGTGGGTCGCCTGCGGGCATCCGTCTCGCTCCTGTCGGACCGGCTGGAACAGGCGTCGAACCGGATGGAGGAGCGGATCGACGAGTTCAACGCCCTCATGGAGGTGGTCCAGTCCGAGGCCGAGGAAGTCTTCGTGGATACGGCCAGCACGGCCCGGGGCGTCCGGAAGGGACTCGGTCACCTGGGAGATGGGGGCCGGGGCCGTGGGGGCCGGGGCCCTGCCGGCGCCCGTACGTCGCAGAGGCGCGGTGAGGCGCAGTCGGATAGGCTGTCCCGAACACCCCCGGCGGGAGACCCCCTCCGGACCGCTGTGGGACATGAGGCGGCAGCCGAGGCGGGAGAGGACGCATGAATCTTCTCCCTGCAAGGGATTCCGCCGAGTTTTCGGCAGGTATGCTTCTGGGTCTGGCCCTGGGTGCGGGCATAGTCCTCCTGGCGGCCCCTGATCGGTCATCCCGGGGTCGTATCGCCGGGCGGGTGAAGCCGGCGCGGCGGCAGGTCCGCCGACGTGCCCGTCAGGTCCGGCGATCCGGGCGGCGCACCCTGGACGATACATCCCGGTTCCGTGGGGCCATTTCCGACCTGGGGCGCGAATTCGTCCACGCGGCCCGCACCGAACTGGTGACCGCCGCCGCCAGTCGATTGCCCGGGGCTGCGGGGCGCACGGATGTAGGCCACTCCATTGCTGTGCTCCGGTCGGCCCCTGATCGGCTGCGGGCCATCCGTGAACGTCTGAATCCCAGGAGCGACGCCTGACGGCGGAAGCCACCGGCCTCCTCTCCCCCCTCCGATCCGGACCCAGCCCCCCGACTCGTGTTCGCTGCCCCCCTCGCCGGCTCCGCCCTCGCAGCATCCCTCATCTGGGCCGTCGTGTGGCTACTGCTGACCCCGGCCGAGGCGCTGGCGTGGGGACCCGGGACCCATGTGGCGGTAGGGCAGGCGGTCCTCTCTTCGCTCCACCTCCTGCCCCCGGCCATCCGGACCGTACTGGAACGGAACCGGATCGCCTACCTCTACGGGTCGGTGGCGGCGGACATCTCCTTCGCCAAGAAGTACGCCGAGACGGGCCGACACTCCCATCACTGGCATGTGGGAGAGGAGATCCTGGCGGCGGCGGACACCGAAGAGCTCCGTGCCGTGGCGCTGGGCTATCTGAGTCACCTGGCGGCCGACACCATCGCCCACAACATCTACGTTCCCAGACGGCTCCTCCTCACCTCCACCACCCAGGCGGTGGGTCACACGTACTGGGAACACCGCATGGATGTGGAGCTGGGGGACCGGTATGTGAAGCGGGCCAGGCGCATCGTCCTCCGCCACGACCACGAGGACGCGGATGAACTCTTTGATCGGGTTCTCTCCCGCACCCTCTTCTCGTTCCGGACAAACCGGCGGATCTTCCGCGGGATGATGGCCTTCCAGGACGACATGCGGTGGAAGCAGGTCTTCGACGAGATCCTGCGGCGCTCCCGCTTCGACCTCCCCCGGGAGCTCCGCGACCAGTACGTGCGCCACTCGTACGAGTCCGTCATGGACCGGTTGGCCCGGGGACACGCCGCCAGGGCCCGGGCCCTGGACCCTGTGGGAGAGCGGAACCTGAAGCTGGCCAAGCAGATCCGGCGAGAAGCGCTGGCCTCCTCGCGGGGGCGCCTCGATCATGAGGAACTCCTGGCCCGGGCCGATGAGTTCTTCCCCCTCCCGGGAGATCCCCTCATCTACCTTCCGCGGGCCCGTGACCTCACGGTTCCGGGGTTGGGGGCCGAGGTGCCCCCCCACATCCGCGCCGAACCCGGCTCCACCGTGCGGGCCTCCGATGCCCGGACTCGCGGGGGGAAGGAAGGAGGCGCCGACGGGGACCCGGACGGCGGGTCCACCGGGCCGGAGGATGGCGCCGGCGGGTCCTGAAGCGGGATGGCGCCATGGCTCGCTCTCCCGGCGGAACTCCGGAGAAGTGTTACCCGGCGTGCGAACCGGCGCGGCCGGACGCGCCTCAGACCCCCTTCAACCGCGCCCCCAGGATCCGGGCCACTTCGCCGGGATCGGCCTTCCCCCGACTGCGCTTCATCACCTCGCCCATGAAGAAGCCCTGCAGCCGGCGCTCACCGGACCGGAACCGGGCCACCTCGTCGGGGTGGGCGGCCACGACCTCGTGGACCCATTCCTGGATCCTACCGTCGTCCGAGACCTGGGCCAGCCCTTCGGCCTCCATGATGGCCTCGGGGGTCCCGGCGCCGCCGGCCCCGGACTCCACCATCCGCTCCAGGATGGTGCGGGCGGCGCGCCGGTTGACCCGCCCCTCCGACACCAGCGCCAGGAGTTCGGCCAGCCCCTCCGGCTCAAGACCCAGCGCCTCCACCTCCCGGCTCCGGGTGTTGGCTAGCGCCAGCACCGGCCCCATGACCCAGTTGGCCACCTCCTTGGCATCCCCGTCGGAGTGGGCCCGGACCACTGCCTCGTAGAAGTCGGCCAGGGGGCGGCGGGCGGTGAGGACCCCGGCGTCGTAGGCCGGGAGGCTGTAGGCCTCCACGAAACGGGTGCGGCGCGCCTCGGGGAGTTCGGGCAGGGCGTCCCGCGCCGCCTGGATCCACGCCGGGGACACCAGCACCGGGGGCAGATCGGGATCGGGGAAGTACCGGTAATCCTGGCTATCTTCCTTGCTTCGCATGGAGCGCACGGTCTGGCGGCGTTCATCCCAGAGAAGGGTCTCGTGGGTCACCTGCCCTCCGGAACGGACCAGCGCCACCTGCCGGGCAATCTCCACCTCCAGCGCCCGCTCGACGCCGGAGAAGGAATTGAGGTTCTTCAGTTCGGTCTTGGTCCCCAACTCCCGGCTTCCGCGGGGCCGGATGGAGACGTTGGCATCCACCCGGAGCGAGCCCTCCTCCATGTTGCAGTCCGATACGTCCAGGTACTCCAGGATCCGCTTGACCTGGTCCAGGTAGGCGCGCACCTGGGCCGGTGAGCGCAGATCCGGCTCGGAGACCATCTCCACCAGCGGCGTGCCGGTGCGGTTCAGATCCACGGCGGTGCGGTCCGGAACCCGGTCGTGGATGGACTTACCGGCGTCCTCTTCCAGGTGCATGCGCCGGATCCGGACGGGGAAGGTTTCCTGGCCGTCCTCACCCATCCGCACCTCCAGGAGCCCACCGGTGGCCAGGGGCTCCTCGAACTGGGAGATCTGGTATCCCTTGGGGAGGTCCGGGTAGAAGTAGTTCTTCCGCTCGAAGACGCTCCGCTGGTGGATGGTGCATCCGAACCCCAGCGCCGCCCGCATGGCCAGCTCCACCGCCTCCCGGTTCAGCACCGGGAGCGCACCGGGGAGCCCCAGGCAGACGGGGCAGACCCGGGTGTTGGGATCGACTCCGAACTCGGGAACGTCGGCGCAGAAGAGCTTCTCCCGGGTCCGGAGCTGTACGTGGATCTCCAGGCCGATGACCGCCTCCATCTCCCCTGCTGGATCGGGGTGCCACTCCACCCCGGCCACGCTCGGGGCGGCGGCAGGGGCGGCGGTCCCCTTCTCCCCACCGGCCCGGCCCGTCACGCCCCACCTCCCAGGCTCTGCTCCAGCGTCCGGGCCGCCGCCAGGAGCGGGGCCTCGTGCCAGGCCGGGGCCAGGAGTTGCGCCCCGCAGGGGAGGCCGTGGGTCGTTCCCGCCGGCACCGACACGGCGGGGATCCCGGCCAGGTTGGCCGTCACGGTGAAGATGTCGGAGAGGTACATGGAGACGGGATCGTCGGAGCGCTCCCCCAGGGGGAAGGCCGGGGTGGGTGAGGTGGGGGTGAGGAGGACATCGACGCCGTCGGCCCAGACCCGGCGGAAATCCCGGGCGATGAGTGCCCGCACCCGCTGCGCCCGTCCGTAGTACTGATCGTGGTAGCCGGCGGAGAGCCCGAAGGTCCCCAGGATGATGCGTCGAACCACCTCGGGTCCGAAGCCGCGGGTTCGGGAGGCCTCATAGACCTCCTGGGTGGCCCGGGCCTCGGGGGAACGCACGCCGAATCGGACCCCGTCGTAGCGAGCCAGATTGGACGACGCCTCGGCGGTGGCCAGGACGTAGTAGGTGGGGACGGCG
Source organism: Gemmatimonadales bacterium (assembly GCA_007695195.1). Taxonomy (GTDB): domain Bacteria; phylum Gemmatimonadota; class Gemmatimonadetes; order Longimicrobiales; family Gaopeijiaceae; genus PWLA01. Next base: position 54,903 of record REEG01000140.1, read on the forward strand.
TACCGGGTGTGGGGAAGGGACACGCGCCGGATCTCGGCCCCTGCCTCTGCCAGATGCCGGGACGCCTCGTCCATTCGGGCCCGGATCTCCGGATCCAGGGAGTCGGGGACGTATTCGACGGGGATCCCCACCACCTTCCCTGCCACGCCGTCGTCCAGGTGGCCCATGAGGTCGGGGGCCGGAAGGGGGGCCGAGGTGGAATCCCGGGGGTCGTGGCCGGAGATGGCTTCCAGGAGGAGGGCGGCGTCGGCCACCGACGCACCGAAGGTTCCCACCTGATCCAGGGACGAGGCGAAGGCCACGAGGCCGTAGCGGCTCACCCGCCCGTAGGTGGGCTTCACCCCCACCACGCCGCAGAGCGCAGCGGGCTGCCGCACCGAACCCCCGGTGTCGGAGCCCAGGGCGCAGGGAACAACCCCGGCCGCCACTGCCGCCGCCGACCCGCCGGAGCTTCCCCCCGGCACGCGGGAAGGATCCCGGGGGTTGCGGGTGGGGCCGAACGCCGAGTTCTCGGTGGAGGAGCCCATGCCGAACTCGTCCAGGTTCGTCTTCCCCACCACCCGGCCGCCCCGGGCCCGGAGACGCCGCACCACGGTGGCCTCATACGGCGACCGGTAGCCCTCCAGGAAGCGGGAGGCGCAGGTGGTAGGAAGCTCCAGGGTACAGAGGTTGTCCTTCACCGCCACCGGAACTCCGGCCAGGGTGAGGTCCGGATCCCCGTCATCCGCAGCGGATCCGGGCTCCCGTGCGTCCCTGGAGTCGGAGTTGGGCGGCGGGCCGGACGCGGGCTCCGGATGGGAGTTCGCGCCGGAGTCGGAGAGGCTGAGGAAGGCGTGGATGCCCCGAGGCCCCGCGTCCGCCTCCCTGGCCCGGGCCAGGGCCTCCTCCAGGGGACGGTCCGCCGGGATCTCGCCTGCACGTACCCGGCGAGCGGTCTCCAGCGCCGATGCGGCCCTCATGCGCCGCCTTCCCGGGTGCCGTCCACGGCAGGGAGGCGGGGGACGAGGAAGAACCCCTCGGACCATTCCGGCGCCCGGTCGCCGGGGGCGCCGGAGGCCAGGGCGTCGGCCTCCAGTTCCACCTGGCGGAACACGCTTCCGGAATCCGGAACCGGTGGGGCGTCCGGACCGTGGAAGGGCGGTGGGAGGACCAACCCCTCCTCCGCCTCGGACACATCCACCTCCATGAGGGTGTCCACATGGGCCAGGATCCCGGTGAGTTCGGCGTCCAGCCGGTCCGCCGCGTCATCATCGAGCCGGATCCGGGCCAGCGCCGCGATCCGTTGAACCTCGTCTCGTCCCACCGACATGGTCGTCTCCGCTTCAGGTGGAATGGGCGGCTCACCCTCACGGGCGGCTCCCCTGGAACTTGCCATTGGTCAGAAGTCCTTCTCGAGCCGGGCATACCGCGCCAGTAGCTTCTTCCGGCCCACGGTGTCGAAATCCACCACCACCTTCACATCCCTGCCGAATCCGGTGACCTCGTGGACCGTTCCGGAGCCGAAGCTGTCATGCCGGACCCGTTCGCCCCGCACCAGGTGCGGTAGGTCCTGGTTCAGCTCATCGTCGGAGATCCCCGACCCGGCCCGGGCCTCGCTCCGGGAGCCGGCCGACCCCGCCCCGCCGCCGAAGCCCCCCCGTCGCAGATTGCTCCCGAACGCCTCCGGATCTCCGCCGGACGGGCCCCGGCTCATGGCCCTTCGTTCCCGCTCCAGACGAGGGGTGCGCCGCTCTTCCAGCAGCGCCTCGGGAACGTCCTGGACGAACGATGAGAGCGACCCGAACATGAAGTCGCCGGCGCGCCGACGCTCCCGGGCCCACGAGAGAAAGAGCTTGGCCTCGGCCCGGGTGATCCCCACGTAGAAGAGGCGGCGCTCCTCTTCCAGCTGCGCCGGGTCGTCGTAGGCTCGCCCCAGGGGGAAGAGCCCTTCCTCGAGGCCGGCGATGAAGACCACCGGGAACTCCAGCCCCTTGGCGTTGTGGAGGGTCATGAGGGTGACGGCATCGGAATCGGGGTCGTGCCGGTCCACATCGGTGATGAGGGCTACATGCTGGAGAAAGAGGTCCAGCTCGGTGAAGTGGTCCGGCGGCCCGTCTTCCCAGACCTCCACCCGCTGGGCGTCGAAGTCCATGGCCCCGGCCACCAGCTCCTTCACGTTCTCGGCCCGATCCTCGCCGTCGGGGCCCTCGTCCAGGAGGTGGGTGATGAAGTCCAGCTCCTCCACCAACTCTTCCAGGAGGGGACCCACCGACAGCGACGCGGCGCGGGCGCTGAAGCGCTGGATGAGTTCTGCGAAGCGCTGGATCCCCCGGACGCCGCCTTTGTGGAGGTCCGGCACTTCGTCGGCCCGCTTCGCCGCCTCGAGAAGGGAGAGCCCCTGATCCAGCGCCCACGCCACCAGGCGTTCCTGGCTGGTCCGACCGACCCCTCGCTTGGGCACATTGACGACCCGCTCCAGCGCTGCCGAATCCCGGGGGTTCGAGATGAGGCGGAGGTAGGCCAGGACGTCCTGGATCTCCCGGCGTTCGTAGAAGCGCACGCCTCCCACGATCTGGTAGGGCACGCCGCGACGGCGGAAGGCGTCTTCCAGCGCCCGGGACTGGGCGTTGGTCCGGTAGAGGATGGCGAAGTTCCGGTACCGGTCGGCGTCCCCTTCCCGGAGTCGGGTCTCGATCTCCTCCACGATCCACCCCGCTTCGTCCCGCTCATCGGCGCACTGAACCAGGGTGAGGCGCTCCCCTGCCTCCCGGTCGGTACGGAGGGTCTTCTCCTTCCGATTGAGGTTGCGGCGGATCACCTCGTTGGCCGCCGAGAGGATGTTGGCGCTGGAGCGGTAGTTCCGTTCAAGGCGCACCACATGGGCGCCGGGGAAGGAGCGCTCGAATTCCAGGATGTTGGAGATGTCGGCGCCCCGCCACCCGTAGATGCTCTGGTCGTCGTCACCCACCACCATGAGGTTCCCGTGGCCCCGGCCCAGGAGCTCCACGAAGCGGAACTGGGCGTGATTCGTGTCCTGGTACTCGTCCACCAGGATGAAGGCGAAGCGCTCACGATACCTCGCCAGCACATTCTCGTGCTCCGTCAGGAGCTCCACCGGCTTCACCAGGAGATCGTCGAAGTCGAAGGCGTTCTGGTCCCGGAGGGAGGCCTGGTAGCTCGGGTAGATCCGGGCCACGTTCCGGAGGAAGAAGTCGAAGCCATCCCCGTGTTGCTCGGCGAAGGCGCCGGGGGTGATGAGCTGGTTCTTGGCGTCGGAGATGGCGGAACGAACCGCCTTGGGCTTCCACCGCTTCGGATCCAGCTGCTCGCGCTCCAGGGCGCGCTTGATCTCGCGGAGACTCTCTTCGGCGTCGAAGATGGTAAAGGCCGGATCCCACCCCATGAGTTCGGCGTGGCGACGAAGGAATCGCGCCCCCAGGGAGTGGAAGGTCCCGATCCACGATCCCACCGGGTCCCTCCCGAGCTGTGCCCGGATCCGTTCCCGCATCTCGCCGGCAGCCTTGTTGGTGAAGGTGACGGCCAGGATCCGGTCCGGCGGCACCCCATGCTCCTGGATCAGCCGGCTGACACGGCTGGTGAGGACGCGGGTCTTCCCGGAACCCGCACCGGCCAGCACCAGGAGAGGCCCTTCCACATGCTCCACCGCAGCGCGCTGCTCCGGGTTGAGGCCGCTGGATGTGGGGGGGAGAGTGGGGGCCATGGTGGTGGGTCGGGTGAGGGTCGCTTCGGGACGAGTGGGGAATCTGGCAACGGCCGGCCCGGAGGTCGACCCCCCGGGCGCCGGTTCAGCTCTGTTCGGGGGTGGCCACCGGCAGCCGGATCCGGAAGACGGTGCCTTCCGAGCCGGTCTGATGGAGCTCTATGGTCCCGCCGTGGATCCGCTGCACAATCCGCCGCGTCAGGGAGAGGCCCACGCCCCAGCCCGCCGACTTGGTGGACACACCGGGATCAAAGAGACGATCACGGACGGCGGGATCCACGCCGGGTCCGTCGTCCGCCACCTGAAGCACAACGTGGCCACCATCGTCGGCGAAGGCTTCGATGGTGATGTTGCCCCCCTTCCCCGCCAGGGCGTCCAGGGAGTTCTTCACCAGATTTTCCAGGGCCCACACAAGGAGCACCGCGTTGCCCCGGATCGGGGGAAGGCTCCGCTCCATCTCCACATCCAGCCGCACGCCGGCCCCGAGGCGGGGAATCCGCGACCGCAGGTACCCCTCCATGGAGCGGACCACCTCATCCAGCGCCAACGCCTCCAGTTCCGTGTCCCGGCCGATGAGCTCGAAGCGCCGGCTCACCCGCTCCAGTCGTTCCAGATCCTGGGCGATCTCCCGGGCGATCTCCTCTTCGCTCAACCCTCCGGGACGTCGATCGGGCCCGAGGCGGAGGAGCTCCAGCCACCCCTGTAGCGACGAAATGGGAGTCCCGAGCTGGTGGGCCAACTCCCGGGCCATGGCGGTCCACGCCCGATCTTCGTCGGCCTTCCGCTGGGATCGGATGACCACGATTCCAATCAGGAAGGTCAGGAGGAGCCCGGACGCCTGGAGCCAGGGGATCCAACGCAGCCGCTGAAGCTCCGGAGGATCTCCGTAGAAGATGAAGGACTCGTCGGTCTGGGCCACCGGCGGATTGCGCTCCGCCAGGCGGCCGGTGAATTCCCGGACCCGGAGTTGTCCCTCGGGAGATGCAAGATCAGCCTCGAACGGCAGATTCACCGCGGATTGTATGGTATCGCCGGGACCGGCCAGCACCAGGGGTACCCCCGACTCCACAATGATCCGCTGCAGGTTCACCAACGCCTCGTCGGCCCGCAGCGGATCCTGGGATGCCATCCCCGTTTGCACCTCGGCGAACATGCGGGTCAGGGTGGCGGCATCGTCCCGAAACACGTTGATGACGCGCTCGGTGTAGAGCAGATACCATCCCAGAAGCGCCACGAAGAGGAGGGCGAGGATCCCGGTCCATCGGCTCCGGGACACGGGGCGCCCTCGCCCTCAGGCCCGAATGTGGTCCGAGCCGAACCGATCGGCGAGCTCGGCCGGGAGCCCGATGGACCCGTCCTCCCGCTGTCCCACTTCCCACAGCGCTACCATCAATCGGGGGAGGGCCAGGGCCGAACCGTTGAGGGTGTGGACGAACTCGGGCTTCTCCCCGTGCGCGGGTCGGAAGCGCAGGTTCGCCCTGCGGGCCTGGTAGTCGGTGAAAACGCTGCAACTGGAGACTTCGAGCCACTGCTCGACCCCCGGTGCCCACACCTCCAGATCGTAGGTCATGGCCGAGGAGAATCCCAGATCTCCCGTGGCGAGGCGAACCACCCGGTACGCCAGTCCCAACCGCTGGAGAATGCTCTCGGCCTCGGCGGTAAGCTCTTCCAACGCCTCACGGCTGCGCTCGGGTCGCTCGTAGCGGACCAGTTCGACCTTGTCGAACTGGTGGACGCGGAGAAGTCCCCGGGTATCCTTCCCGGCGGCGCCGGCCTCGCGCCGGAAGCACGGCGAGTACGCCGTGTATCGGAGGGGAAGGTCATCGGGCCCGAGAAGAGCATCCCGATGAAGATTGGTGATGGGGACCTCGGCGGTGGGGATGAGCCAGAGGTCATCCCGCTCGGTCTGGTACGATTCGTCCCCGAACTTGGGAAGCTGGCCGGTACCCTCCAGCGCCTCCCGCTTCACCAGATAGGGAACCCGGAGTTCCCGATACCCATGCTCCCGGGTGTGGATCTCCAGCATCCAGTCGATGAGGATTCGCTGAAGGCGTGCGCCTTCGCCCACCAGGACCGGGAAGCCGGAGCCGGAGATGCGGGCTCCCCCCTGGAGATCCAGGAGACCCAGCGACTCGCCCAACTCCCAGTGGGGACGGGCGTCGAAGGGGTGGTGCACCGGCTCGCCCCACTCTCGCATGAGCTCGTTGGCGGACTCATCCCCTTCGGGCACCTCCGCCAGCGGCAGGTTCGGGGTGGCCAGGAGAAGTTCCTGGATCCGTTCGTCCGCCTCGCCAACCCGGGCCTCCAGTTCACCGATCTCGCCACCCACCTCCCGCATCTCGGCGATGAGGTCGTCCGCGGGCTCTCCGGCACGCTTCCGCTCACCGATCACACGGGAGACGTCGTTTCTCCGGGCCCTGAGCTCGTCACCACGGCTGATGGCATCCCGGCGGACCGTATCAAGATCCAGGATCTCGTCGAGAAAACCGGCTCCACCGGCATCTCCCCGGCGGGCCAGTGCGGCTCGAATGGGCTCCGGGTTCCGACGGATCTCCTTGAGATCGAGCATGTAGGGTTCGCTGTTCTGGGTCAGTTGTTGCGCGGAACGAGCCGGCGGCTGTTGCACTCGGGGCTCGTATCGTGACGGAAGATGAGCACCCCATCCTCGGACCGCAGCCCTACCACCTCAAGCTTCCCGTAGTAGGTGCAGATCTGGCCGAAACGGCCCCGCTGCTCGTGGGTCCGCACCGCATAGGTGTTCCCGACCTGGAGCGGAACCGGGTCGCGGGTGATGTAGAGGGTGGTGTCCGAGGGTGCTTCCCGGAGCTCTTCGAAGGAGACGCCGGGCATGGGAGCAATGGCTGCCTGCGAGGTCACGCCCAGAGCCCTCGGGGGCAGAAGAACCAGCGACCCACCCTGTCGATCCACGGCGAAATCCCAGCGCCCCTGGGTCTGGGGGCTCTCGAGAACCACGCGGCGGCGCTGGAGCATGTCGAAGGCCGACGGGCGGTTCAGCTCCTGCCGGTCCATGGCGTAGAGCGTGGTCTCGGCCGGATTCTCCGACCACTGGATCTGGAACGGATCGTCTCCACACGCCGTAGCGGTGAAGAGCAGACCGATCCAAAGGAAGAGGAGGACGAGGAGACGACGGTTCACGATGGGAGACTCCCGGGAAAAATCGGACCCACGCTGGGCTGGACCCCAAGAACGGAGGGCCGGAAACACGACCCGGAATCGTACCCTGGGATCGCCTCTGGTGTCAACCCTGGAAATGCCGCGTGGTTCTTGACTTTACACCCTCTCCGGAATAGGTTCCCGCCGGCTCGCCGGGAGTGGCGGCTGCCCGTGGGATCCTTGTCCATCGGGCTGTGCCCATGGATCCAGCTCGGGGCGGAGGCCTCATGACCCAACGAATGCTGCGACCGGCCGGTTCGCTCCGCCTCCTGGTGGCCGAGGACGAGCCCCACATCCGGCGCATCCTGGTGACGCTCCTGGAGGCGTCGGGGTTTCAGCTCACCGTGGCTCACGACGGGCTCGCAGCCCAGGCGGAGCTCGAGGGTCCGGACGAATTCGACCTCGCTCTTCTCGACCTGCTCATGCCCGGCCGCACCGGACTGGAAGTCCTCAAGACGGCGCGGAGCCTTCCCCATCGGCGAGACCTCCCGGTCATCATCCTCACCGCCAAGGGACAGGACGTGGACCGGAGACGGGCATTCGATCTCGGGGCCGACGACTTCATCACCAAACCGTTCAGCCCCAAGAAGCTCCTGGGGCGGGTGGACGAGCTCCTGGCTGATCGCTGATGCCCCCGTCGAAGGAGCCCCACAACCCACCGGGTGACCCAGCGGAGGCCTTGCCCCCACCCTTGGCCCGCCCCCCCAACCTCCACGCGGTCATCCTCGCCGGAGGGATCGGATCTCGCTTCTGGCCTGCCAGCACTCCTGAGCGACCCAAGCAACTCCTCCCCCTGGCCTCGCCTCGCCCGCTCATCCGGGACACGGTGGATCGGGCCCTGGGTCTAGTCCAGGAGCACCGCCTTCATCTCCTGGCTGGAGCGCACCTCACGGCGCCCCTGGCGGCGGCACTCCAGGAGGCCGGTGGCGCTGCCTCCTTCTGGGTTGAACCGAGAGCCAGGGGGACGGGCCCGGTGCTGACCTGGGCCGCGCACCGCATCGCCCGGAGTGATCCCGACGGTGTGATGATCTCCCTGCACTCCGATCACTTCATCGACCCCGAGGCCGCCTTCCACGCTACGGTGCGGCGGGCGGTGGAGGTGGCCCAGGGCGAGGACCTGCTCCTCACCGTGGCCATCCCGCCGGACCGACCGGAGACAGGATACGGATACCTGCGACCCGGAGACCCGATTCCGGGAGACGCCGGCCCCTCGGCCTGGCGTGTCGGATCCTTCGTGGAGAAGCCCGACCGCGATACGGCCGAGGCCTACCTCCAGCGAGGCTACTTCTGGAACAGCGGCATCTTCGTTTGGAGCGTGAGGCGGTTTCTTGCCGAGGTGCGGCTGCACGCCCCGGAGATCGCCACGCACCTTCCCCTCCTGGACCGGGGCCAGGACGAACGGTTCTTCGAGCGGGTCACCCACATCTCGGTGGATGAGGCCGTGCTTGAACGGAGCGGCCGGGTCGCGGCGGTGGAAGCCCGCTTCCGCTGGGACGATGTGGGGACATGGGACGCGCTGGCTCGGACCCGCCAGGGGGATGGCAGGGGGAATGTGGTGGAGGGACGAGGGTCGGTGGTGGCTGGACAGGGGAATGTGGTGTGGGCCGAAGAGGGATCGGTGGTCCTCTTCGGGGTGGATGATCTCGTGGTGGTCCGGAGTGGCGGGATCACCCTGGTGACCCGCCGGGATCGGGCCGGCGAACTGAAGAGGCTCCTGGAGTCCCTTCCTCCCGGACTCCGCGACCCGTCTTAACGGGACGACACCTGACCCATGCGATCCCTCTTCCTCTTCGACGACCGGGTGGCTCGAAGCTGGCACCCGTTTTCCACCACCCGACCGGTGGCCGAACTCCTCTTCGGAGCCCTTCTGCTTCGGGAACGGATTGAACGGGCCGTGGGTCTCCCGGCGCGGGCCATCCTGGGATGCCCTGAACTCCAGGGATTTTCCGAGCCCGGAGCCCCCCCGGTTTTCGGTGCCCGGGCGACCTACGGACCATCGGGAGATGAGTCACTGATTCTACTCAGTCGATGGATCCCGCCGCTGGGATCGGCGCTTCCGCTTCCAGCCGCCGCCCCCCCGACCGGTCTGCGCCTGGCCTGTGAAGGCACGCCGGTGGGATGGCTCCTGCCGGCGGGCCGGTCCCTTCCCTCGGGCGACGCCTTCGCCCTGGGGGCAGGGGACACCGGGGGGGAACCCGAAGTGGGGGCAGAGATGGAGATACCCGGGACCGTGCTCCCCCGGCCATGGACCCTCATGGAGCAGAATCCGGAGCGGATCATGGAGGACCTGGGCACGCTCTATCCCCAGGGGCATGGGGCGGACGTCGCTCCCCTGGACCCTCCCGCCGGTGTCTGGCTCACCGGACCCCACCCGGTGAGTGCCGGGGCCGGAGTGGAGGTGGCGCCCGGGGTGGTCCTGGATTCCCGTGACGGCCCCATCCACCTGTCGACCGGGGTGCGGGTCGAACCCAGGACCCACATCCAGGGTCCCGCGTGGGTGGGTCCAGGAAGTCACCTTCTGGGCGGGCGGCTGGGGAGCGTCTCCTGCGGCCCGGTGTGCAAGCTCCACGGTGAGGTGGACTCATCCATTCTGAACGGATTCGTCAACAAGGCCCACGATGGACACCTGGGGCACGCTGTGGTGGGGCGCTGGGTCAATCTGGGGGCCATGACCACCAACTCCGACCTGAAGAACACCTATGGCCCCATCCGTGTCCAGACGGCGCCGGGACCGGTACCCCGGGATCCGGTGGGCGTGGAGACGGGAATGATCAAGGTGGGCGCCTTCCTGGGTGACCACGTCCGCACCGGGATCGGAACCCTCCTCAACGGAGGCGTAGTGGTGGGAGCCGGCTCCACCCTCTTCGCCGGACCCGTTGTCTCGGGGTGGGTGCCCCCCTTCTCGTGGGTCTCGGCCCAGGGAACACAGTCGGTTCGCCTGGATGCCTTCCTCACGGTGGCGGCCCGCATCATGGATCGTAGGGGGATGGAGTTGGACGAAGGTGTCCGTGAGCTTCTGACTCGCCTCCACGGCGTCTCCACCGGTGAGGGGACCGGTACGAGTGCGAGGGGGGGGCGGGGGGGAAGCCGGAGTGCACCCAAGGAGGGACCATTCCGGTGAAGGTGGCCATGCTGGGAAGTGGAAGTCAGGGCAATGCCACCGTCGTGGAAGCCGAGGACACCCGTATCCTGGTGGATGCGGGCTTCAGCGGGCGCCAGTTGGCGCAGCGGTTGGGAGTCCTGGGAATGGCCCCGGAATCCATCACAGCAGTGGTCATCACCCATGAGCATGGCGATCACACCCGCGGAGCCGGCGTCTTCGCGCGTCGCTACGGAATCCCCGTGCACCTCACCCCGGCCACCCTGGAGGCCTGCCGGTCCCTCTTTCGTGGCGGTGAGGAGGTGGCGGTGTACTCGCCGGCTCGGGCCTTCCGCATCGGGGCCCTGAGAATTCACCCGTTCCTCACGTCACATGACGCCGTGGATCCGGTGGCCGTCACCGTCGAAGCGGTCCGGTGCGGAACCCGGGTGGGAGTGGCCACGGACCTGGGACGCCCCACGGCGGGAATCCGACATAGCCTGGAGGGGTGCGACTTCCTCATCCTCGAGTCCAACCACGATGAGGCCCTCCTGCGGATGGGACCGTATCCGCCGTCGGTACAGGCCCGGATCGCATCGTCCCACGGCCACCTCTCCAATCACGCCGCCGCCCGCTTCGCCACCGAACTCCTCCACCCTCGCCTGACCGGGATCCTCCTGGCCCACCTCTCTGCCGAGTGCAACCGTCCGGAGCTGGCCATGGACGTGGTGGGCCGGGCCCTGCGCGAGGTAGGGTGGCAGGGGTGGCTTCAGGTGGCGAAGCAGGACGCGCCTTCCCCTCTGGTGGATATTCCCGAACTGCGGCGGAGAATCGGGCCGTCCCAGCTTTCCTTCCTCTAGAGTCCGAAGAGACGCAGGAAGTCGTTCCCCAGGGCCAGGGCCATGATGCCCAACAAGATGAAGAAGCCCACCTGACTCCAGCGCATCCGCTGCTCGGCGGATACCGGCCGCCCTCGAATCGCCTCGATGCCCAGGAACACCAGATGGCCTCCATCCAGGATGGGGATGGGGAGGAGGTTCAGAATGGCCAGGTTGATGGAGAAGAGCGCCATGAAGCTGAGGAAGACCGGAAGTCCCTCAGCCGCTGCCTGTCCCGACGCCTCCCCGATGGTGACGATGCTGCCGAGATTCCGGGTCGAGACCTGACCGGTCACCAGATCTCCCAGGAAGTTCAGGATGAACCCGGTGACGAAGACCGTTTCGCTCCACCCCACCTGCACCGCCTCCAGCGGCGCGACCCGCGTGTACGTGATGGGCGGGTTCTGGGCTTGGACCCCGATCTGGCCGATGGTCTGAGGCTCTCCGTCGGGGGTGATGCCATCGACGGAGGATGGGGTGACCGAGAAGGAGAGCTCCTCTCCGTTCCGGGCCACCACGACTTCCATTTCTCGGCCGGGACTCGCCCGGATGAGGTCCTGTACCTGACTCCACAGGTGGACCCGCTCTCCGGCCACCGCCACCACCACATCGCCGGCGCGCACTCCCGCCCGGTGTGCGGGAGCGCCGGGCTCCACGAAGATCAACTCGGGCTCGACCCAGTACCGGAGCCCCATGACCACCCGGCGCCGTTCCTCCGCGTCGGCCGGCATGGGTACGGTGATCTCGCCCCGGGGGTTGTCCCACTGGAAGGTCAGGGGCCCGGCGGGAGCGTCGAGGATGGCCTCCCGGACCTCCCCCCAATGCTCTACCGCTCGATCGCCGATGCGAGTGAAGTGGGCCCCCTCCGGAACACCCTCCAGTTCTTCCGTACCCTCCGGAAGGAAGGACACCACCACCTGCCCGAGGCGGGTTGTATCGGCCTGAGCACTTCCCCACCCCGCCGCCACCGCCGTATAGGCGAAGAAGGCGAAGATCATGTTCATGATGACGCCGGCGGAGATAACCCAGGCCCTCGCCCAGACGGGCTTGGAATCAAAATCCGAATCCCTACGACGACCTGCGGCGGACGGGACCGCCTCCGTGCGGGAGGCGTCGGCCGAACCGCGGCCGGGCTGAACCTTGCCTTCTCCGGCGGCACCGTCCTCTTCCTCGGCGACGGCGCCCCCCTCGATACGCTCCATCACCTGATCGTCCATCCCCCCCATCTTCACATATCCGCCCAGGGGAATGGCGCTGAGGACGTACTCGGTGTCCCCGCGCCGGAATCCCCACACTCGGGGTCCGAGCCCGATGGAGAATCGATCCACCCGGATCCCCACGGACCGGGCCGCCATGAAGTGGCCCAGTTCGTGGACGAAGATGAGAACGCCCAGAACGATGAGAGTGGCGATGATGGTCATGCGTTGTTCAATTCCCGGCCGGAGTCCGGCGCGCTACCGAATCTATGGCGGAGCGGCGCGCCGCGCGGTCCGCTTCCAGGATCACCTCGAGCTCCGTCACCGGACGGACTTCGGTCCGGGACAGTGCCTCTTCCACAACCTGAGCCATCCCGGGGAAGTCCACCTTTCCACGAAGGAAAGCATCCACGGCCACCTCGTTGGCGGCGTTGAAGACCGTGGGAGCCGTCCCGCCGGTCCGTCCTGCTTCCACTCCGATCCGAAAGAGAGGGAAGGCGTCGGTGTCCACCGCTTCGAAGGTCAGGGGTGAAGCCCGGACCGGGTCGAAGGTCCGGAGGTCGGGGTCATCCAATCGATCCGGATAGGTCAGGGCATAGAGGATGGGAAGCTCCATGGTAGGAAACCCCAACTGGGCCATGACGGATCCATCCACGAACTCCACGAAGGAGTGGACCACGGACTGCGGGTGGACCACTGCGTCGATGCGGTCGTAGGGAATCCCGTAGAGGACGTGGGCCTCGATCACCTCCAGCGCCTTGTTGGCCAGGGTGGCCGAATCAATGGTGATCTTGGCTCCCATGTCCCAGGTCGGGTGACGGAGGGCATCCTCGGGTCCCACCGCGGCCAGGCGCTCCCGGGACCATCCCCGGAACGGCCCACCGGAAGCGGTGATGACCAGGCGCTGGATCTGATCGGGATCCTCGCCCCCCAGGCACTGGAGAATGGCCGAGTGCTCCGAGTCCACCGGGATGAGCTCACCCTCTCCGTCTTCCATGGCCTCCATAAGGAGATCCCCACCGGTGACCAGCGACTCCTTGTTGGCCAGAGCCAGACGCTTGCCGGCACGGAGTGCCGCAATGGACGGCTCGAGACCGGCGAAGCCCACCAGGGCGTTCAGGACGACGTCCGCTTCGGGCATGGACGCCGCGTCCACCAGGGCCTCACGTCCGCCGCTCCAGTGGGTGCCGTTGTCCCGGCAGGCTTCGAAGGCCTCCTCATCGGCCACCACGACCCGAAGCGGACGGAAGCGCCGGGCCTGATCTTCCAACTCCCGGACCGAACGATTGGCGGCCAGGGCCACTACCTCGAAGCGGTCCGGATGTCGCTCCATGACCTTCAGGGCACTCTCTCCGATGGATCCGGTGGATCCCAGGATCGCCACGCGGATCATGATGAGCCCCCTGGCGAGGCGGGAATGCACACATACGGGTGCATACGGGCGCTGATGGCCGACGTGGATCTCATCATATCAGAAGGAAGGGGAAAGCCAGGTAGGTGAGGGGGAGGGTGAAGTAGATGGCGTCGAATCGGTCCAGGACCCCTCCATGGCCGGGGAGAAGGGTACCCGAGTCCTTGACTCCGGCCTCCCGCTTCAGAACCGACTCGGCCAGATCACCCACCTGCGCCACGGCGCCCAGGACCGCCCCCAACAACGCGGCGATAGGGATGGGCAGGGTGTGGACGGCGTCGGGTCCCAGGAAGAGGAAGGCGAATAGCGCGGCCCCCAGGGCTGCGCCGGCGATTCCGCCCACACTTCCGGCCACGGTCTTCTTTGGGCTTACCGAGGGGATCAGCTTCCGCCGCCCCAGATGCTTCCCGGTGAAATAGGCGAAGGTGTCACCCAGCCACGTCACCACCAGGGGAAACATGAGAAGGTGGGTAGCGGACCATCCGGAGACCGGCATCCCGGCCATCTGTTCCGGAAGCTCCCGGAGAAACACCGCAAAGGCCAGGGGCAGCGCCGCATACCCCACCCCCAGGAGCGTCGTCCCCACGGCCAACAGGGGGTCGCCCTCGGGCCCGCGACGGAAGACCGCACCGGCCAGGGAGCCGAAGACGACCAGAATGATGAGGGCCAGGGCGGAGGGCGCCCACGCCTGATAGGACCCCTGCACACCGGCGGCCAGGATCAGCCCCGCGGCCAGAGCCAGGCCGGCCCACTCGAAGGGCCGCCAGTTCCGGGCCCGAGCCAGTCCATAGGTCTCCCGGGTACCCACAACCGCCAGCAAACCGACGGCAACGGTGAGCGTCCAGCCCCCGAGATAGATAAGGCCCACGCCCAGAGGGATCCCGACCCCTGCCACTGCAACTCGCCGACCCAGATCTCCTGCCACGTGCGTCGTGATCTCCCGGCGCTCAGGGCGCCGTGACGCGCCCGAAACGGCGTTCCCGCCGCTGGTAGTCGCGGATCGCCTCTCCAAAGTGACCCCGGGTAAAATCGGGCCACAGGACCGGAGAGATGTGGATCTCGGTGTAGGCGAGTTGCCAGAGCATGAAGTTGGAAATCCGGAACTCCCCAGATGTGCGGATGAGGAGATCCGGATCCGGAAGATCTCGGGTGTGGAGATACTGCTCAAGGTGCCGGGGAAGGATGTCGTCCGGGTCCAGCGCGCCCAGGGCGGCCTCCCGAGCGAGGGAGCGAACCGCGTTCAGCAGTTCGGTCCGCCCGGAGTAGGACACCATGAGGTTGAGACGGAGCTGCCGCCCACCCCGGGTGGCCTCTTCCACGGCACGCACCGCTTCCAGGGTATCCCGGTCCATGGGAGCCAGATCCCCCAGTACCTTCACCTGCACCCCCTGCTCAACCAGTTCGTCCCGCTCACTGTGGGCATAGATCTGGAGAAGGGACATGAGCGCCAGGATCTCTTCTTCCGGACGGTTCCAGTTCTCCGTGGAGAAGGCGAAGAGGGTGAGGATCTCCACCCCCTCGGCAATGGCGGCTTCAATGGTCTCCCTCACCGCCTTCATCCCCTCCCGGTGCCCCTCGTACCGAGGAAGCTCCCGGTCGGCGGCCCATCGGCCATTCCCGTCCATGATCACCGCCACGTGCCGAGGCACACGATCGCTACCATGGGAGGGGGAGGGGGCAGAGTTGGTCATAACGGGATGATGACCGGAAAGGGACCACCTGTCAAAGAGCGACTGGGAGCTGCGCTCCCCAATGGCTCCGGCAGACCCCGTCAGACCGTCATGATCTCCTCTTCCTTGGCATCCATGAGTTCGTCGACGCGCTGGGTGTAGCTGTCGGTGAGTGACTGGACCTGATCCAACTGGCGCCGACCGTCATCATCGGACAAATCCCCTTCCTTCATGAGGACCTTGATCCGGTCGTTGGCTTCGCGCCTGGCATGGCGGATGGACACCCTTCCTTCTTCGGCCATCTTGCTCAGGAGCTTAACCATCTCCCGCCGTCGCTCCTCATTGAGGGCAGGAACCGGGACCCGGATGATGTTGCCGTCATTGGAGGGGTTAAGGCCGAGATCGGCCTGCATGATGCCCTTTTCCACCTCCTGAAGGAGACTCTTGTCGAAAGGCTGCACCACGATGAGTGAACCCTCCGGGATGGAGATGGTGGCGACCTGATTCAGGGGCATGGACGACCCGTAGGCCTCCACCCGGACGGTGTCGAGGAGCGCGGGCGTCGCCTTCCCTGTCCGAACGGTGGAGAACTCCCGACGAATCGCATCAAGCGTTTCATCCATCCGCTGCTTCACATCATCGATCAAAGACATGGTCTCATTCCGGGTTTGAGCGAGCACAAATGGCACGCCCCTGCGTCCACGATCCACTCCCGCAGCCAAACATGGCGCCGGAGTCTTGCAGTCACGACACCAGCGTGCCCACGGCCTCTCCTCGAATGGCTGCGGCCACGGCGCCGCTGCGGGAGAGGTCCAGAACGATAATGGGGAGGTTGTTATCCTTGCAAAGGGATACGGCCGGCGCATCCATCACGCCGAGTTCCCTGGTCACCACCTCATGGAAAGACACAGACGGCAGAAAGGTGGCGTCAGGGTTCTTGACCGGGTCGGAGGTGTACACCCCGGACACTTTGGTGGCCTTGATGATCACATCGGCCTCCATCTCGATGGCCCGGAGGACGGCGGCCGTATCTGTTGAAAAGTAGGGATTTCCGGTCCCCCCTGCGAACAGCACAACCCTTCCCTTCTCCAGGTGCCGGAGCGCTCTACGACGAATGTACGGCTCGGCCAACTCCTCCATGCGGATGGCTGTCATGACACGGGTCTCAACACCCTTTCGCTCCAGCATATCCTGCAGGGCCATGGCGTTGATGATGGTGGCCAGCATCCCCATGTAGTCGGCGTTGACCCGGTCCATCCCCCGCTGGGAAGCGATGGTCCCCCGCACAATGTTTCCACCCCCCACCACCAATCCCAGTGCCACGCCCATACCGTGAACCCCGCGAATCTCGTCGGTGATGCGATCGACAACGGGGGGATCGATGCCGAAGCCCCGGTCCCCGGCCAACGCCTCACCGGAGAGCTTGAGAAGCACGCGTCCGTACTTGAGGGGGGGCTCCTCGCCGGACCGTTCGTCCGGCTCCTCTTCCTCCGCCTTCCTCAAAGCGTCAATTGGAGCCCTCCCCAACAGCGAAACGTGCGAAGCGCGCCACCTCGATCTTCTCGCCTGTCTTGGCGGAAACCGTGGTGATGAGGTCCTCGATGGTGTGATTGGGATCCTTGACGAACGGCTGCTTCATGAGCGTATGGTCCTCAAAGAACTTCCGGAGCTTCCCCTCGACGATCTTTTCCTGGATATGCTCGGGCTTCCCCTCTTCCCGCACCTGCTCAAGGTAGACCTGCCGCTCCCGCTCCACCACCTCGGCATCGAGATCCGAATCTCGGATGGCCAGGGGATTGCTTGCGGCAACGTGCATGGCCAGATCCCGGGCCAGGTCCTGGAAATCCTCCGTGTTGGCCACGAAATCGGTCTCGCAGTTGAGTTCCACCAGGACGCCGATCCGACCCCCGTGGTGGATGTAGTAGCCTACGGTGCCCTCATTGGCAGCCTTCTCGGCCCGCTTGGCGGCCTTGGCCGCTCCCCGGCTGCGGAGGAAGTCGATGGCGGCTTCCATATCGCCCCCGGTTTCTTCCAGAGCCTTCTTGCACTCCAGCATCCCTGCTCCGGTGCGATCCCGCAGCTGCTTCACATCCTTGGCGCTCACACTCATGGTGCCCGGTACCTCGTGGAAAGGTGCTTGATGATCAGAAAAAGAGGCGGTCCGTCGAGGCCCCTTCCGGATGGACCGGAAGGGGCCTCGACGGCGGCCGCCTCGTAGATGCTTCGGACCCAACTGCGGAGATCAGTCCCCGCTCCGCTCCTCGTCGGTGGATTCCGAAGCTCCGGCGGCTGACGAGGCTCCGTTTTTGGCCTTCCCCTCGTCTGCGTCTCCGAGTGGCCGCGGCGGGGCGGCGGAGGGCTTGGACGGGGGAGCAGCGGCCTCCTTGGCTTCCGTCCCGGCGCTGGAAGCCTCCGGGGCGGGCGCGTCGCCGGCCGAGGCCCCGGACGACTCATCGGCCCCCGCCTTTTCATCACCCTTGATCTGGGCGATAACCTCGGGGATCGGCCGTCGGCGACGGCGAATCCGACGGCGGGCCACATCGGCGGCAGCCGTCTTCTCACCGGTCTCCGTGGAGTACGTGGTAGCCTCGGACTCCACCACCTTGCGCCGATCGTCTTCAGGGATCTCTCGCCGGGCGGAGAGGATCGCGTCGGCGATGGAGCGGGCGATGAGCGTGACAGCGCGGATGGCGTCGTCGTTCCCGGGAATCGGGTAATCGATGAGATCCGGGTCGGCGTTGGTATCCGTGATGGCGATCACCGGAATGCCCAGGCGATTCGCCTCGCGCACGGCGATACCCTCGCGCTTGGCGTCCACCACGAAGAGCGCCGCCGGAACCCGGGACATGTCCTTCACACCGGAAAAATACTTATCCAGCTTCAGCCGCTCTCGGTCGAGGAGAAGCTGCTCCTTCTTCGTGTAGAACTCGAAGGCATTCTCCTCCTGACCGCGCTCCAACTCCTTGAGCCGCCGAATCTGTTGGCGGATCGTCTGGAAGTTGGTCATCATTCCGCCCAGCCAACGCTCGGTGACGTAGAAGGCGCCGCATCGCTCAGCCTCTTCTTCGATGATGCCGCGAAGCTGAGGCTTCGTGCACACGAAGAGTAGGCGCTCTCCCTTGATGACCTTGCTCCGCGCGAGGTCCTCCGCGGCCCGAAGACGGTCCACCGTCTTGCGAAGGTCGATGATGTGGATCCCGTTGCGCTCCGTGAAGATGTACTTACGCATCTTCGGATTCCAACGGCGGGTCTGGTGCCCGAAATGAACTCCTGCCTGCAGGAGGTCGTTCAGGCCCACTTCAGGATTCTGCTGCTGCTCCATACTGGACGAGGTCCTGGGAGAGGGGATCAACGCTTCGAGAACTGGAACTTCTTGCGAGCCTTCGGCTGACCCGGCTTTTTTCGCTCGACCTTCCGCGAATCACGGGTAAGAAGGCCGCCACGACGGAGGGGCGAACGGAACTCCTCATCCTGCTTCACCAGGGCCCGGGCCACGCCCAGACGGACCGCGTCAGCCTGACCCGTGATGCCTCCGCCGGTGACCCGGACGATCACGTCGTACCGGCCGTCGGTCTCGGTGATCTTGAGCGCTTCCTCGGCCCGCTTCCGGTGGAAGAGGCGGGGGAAGTATTCGGTGAGCGAGCGGCCGTTGATGGACCACTCACCCTCGCCTGGGCGAAGGGTCACACGGGCCGAGCTGGTCTTGCGCCGGCCGACGGCCTTGATCTGTTCGGTGGACTGCGCCATGCGGCTTCCGACTCCGTTGGAATTCCTTCGAGGGTGAACGCTCAGAGATCCAGGGGCTGCGGCTGCTGCCCCTGATGCGGGTGGACATCGCCGGCGTAGACCTTGAGCTTGGTCCGCATCTGTCGCCCGAGGGCGTTCTTGGGAAGCATCCCCTTCACCGCCCGCTCAATGACCCATTCAGGCTTCCGGGCCAGCATGGTCTTGAAGGGGATGTGCTTTTCCCCACCCATGTAGCCGGAGTGCTTGAAGTAGGTCTTCTGATCCGCCTTGTTGCCGGTCAGGATGATCTGGGACGCATTCAGCACCACCACGTAGTCCCCCGTATCCAGATGGGGCGTGTAGATGGGCTTGTGCTTCCCCCGGAGGATCCGTGCCACCTCGGTGGCGAGGCGGCCGAGGGGCTTGCCGGCGGCGTCAACCACCCACCACCGCCGTTCAATGTCGTTTGCTTTCGGAGTCAGGGTCTTCATACATCCCGTGGGGTCACACTTGGCCAGATAAAGACAGAGCTTTGAAAAGTAGGCCAGGACTGGGGGGGTGTCAACGGGTGGGCCCTACCGGGGACGGGGGCGCCGGGAAGTTGGCAGGCACCCGCAGAGATCAGGGATTGAAGGTTCCGAGGAAGCGGGAACGAGAGGCGTGACGAAGACGCTGTAGCGCCTTTTCCTTGATCTGACGCACCCGTTCCCGGGTGATGTCCAGGAGCGAACCGATCTCCTCCAGGGTCATGGGTTCCTGGTCATCCAAACCGAAGTAGAGGCGGAGAACCTTGGCCTCCCGCTCCTTGAGGCTCGCCAGGGCGCCGTCCACCGTTTCCCGGAGGGCCTGGTCAAAGGCCCCGTTCTCCGGGTCCGGCGCGAACTGGTCCGGCAGGTAGTCCAGTAGACGATTGTCCTCACCGGGTGCGGTGGGCGCGTCGAGGGACAGATGGGACTGGGAGATGGCAAGGGTGGCTTCGACCTCTTCTTCGCTCACGTCCAGATCCTGTGCCAACTCCTGGACCGTGGGTTCCCGCCCCAGCTCCTGGAGTAGGGCGGAAGACCGTCGCCCGATCCGGTGCAACGCACCGGCGCGGTTCAGGGGCACCCGAACGATCCGGCTCTGCTCAGCCAGGGCCTGGAGGATGGCCTGTCGAATCCACCAGACGGCGTAGGAGATGAACTTGATGCCCTTCGTCTCGTCGAACCGATGGGCCGCCCGGATAAGACCCACATTTCCTTCGTTGATGAGATCCGAAAGGAGTACGCCTTGGTTCTGGTACTTCTTGGCTACGGAAACCACGAAACGGAGGTTCGCCCGGACAAGCTGTTCCAGGCAATCCTCTTCACCGGCACGGATGCCCCGCGCCAGTCGGGCTTCCTCTTCGCGGTCGATGAGAGGATAGTCACTGATCTCCCTGAGGTACCGGTCGAGAGATCCATCCTTCTTGAGGGTCCGGCGAGGAGATGGGCTCATTGTCGCGTCGTGAAGGGCGTCGTGACCGTCTGACCATCTGGAGTCCGGAGCGGGCGCCGACGCGCCGTTGTCCTCTTCGCTCCGGAAATCATGATGGGCTCATGGACGGGTACGGCGCAACTCCCCCCCCCTACCGAACCGAACCCGGGCCAAGTGGGAACCGGGACGTCACCGGATCCGGCCTCCGATCCGCTCCCAGCGGACCTCGCGGAGCCATCCAAGCCCAGGGGTGAGACCGGGGCTCGACGAGTAATAAACGATCCAGGGACGGCCCTTGATGTCCTCTCGTTGGACCAGGCCCCAGTAGCGGGAGTCTTCACTGTTGTCGCGGTTGTCGCCAAGGACGAAGTACCGTTCCAATGGGATGACGATGGGTCCCCAGTTGTCCCGTGACGGACGGTAGCGTCCGGGACGAGGCCCCTCCACAAGGAAACGTGACTGCCAGGCCATGGAAGGGTGCACGGCGTCCCCATCCGTGTCCGAATGGCGCACGTAGGGTTCATACACGGGTTCGCCGTTCAGGAAGAGTTGCTTGTCCCGCATCTTCAGCGTGTCCCCCGGCATTCCCACCAGGCGCTTCACATAATGCTTGGCCGGTTCGTGGGGCGGATGGAAGACGATGACCTCTCCGCGCTCCGGAGCGGCTAGAGCCGGGAGCGCCATGCCCACAACCGGGATCTCCGCTCCATAGACAGCCTTGTTCACAAGGAGGAAGTCGCCCGCCAGAAGGGTGGCTTCCATGGAAGAGGTGGGAATCTTGAAGGCCTCCACCACAAGGGTGCGGACCGCCACCAGAATGAGCACCGCCACCACCACGGACCGAAGAACCTCGAGGATGGAACGAAGCCACCGGGGGGAAGGCCGTCGGGGCGGGGTCTCATGCATGGCGGTTCCGGCAGGGGTGGAAACACAGGGCCCGTGGCCGTTTTCACATGGCACCGGACCGAACAACCAACGGCCTGTGAAGGGTACCCAGCGCCGACGGCACCCGTTCCCGGGAGCCCTGCACTCAGTCCTCGCGCTGCAGTCCGTACTTGTCGATCTTCTTGTAGACGTTGGACCGCGGCATCTCAAGCGCCCGCGCTGTTTCCGAGACGTTCCAGTCGTGCTCCCTCAGCTTCTGCAGGAGGAAGGCGCGCTCGGCACGCTCGCGGAATTCGGCGAAGGTCGAAGCCCGGAGAAGCTCGGCGCCCAGGGCGTTACCACCGGCACCCTGCCCCACCAGCGCAGCCACATCGTCGGCCGTAATGCCGTCGTGAGGCGCCAGGATGAGCAGGCGCTCCACCGTATTGCGCAGCTCCCGGACATTGCCCGGCCACTCCAGCGCCTGGAGCCTCGCGACGGCCTCCGCGCTGAAGGTGCGGGCCGGGAGGCCGTCCCTGCGGGACATCTGGTCCACGAAGTGCTGGATCAGCATGGGAATGTCGTCCCGTCGCTCCCGGAGCGGCGGAAGGTGGATGGGCACGACGTTGAGGCGATAGAAGAGGTCTTCCCGGAAGCGGCCCTCCCCGATCTCCTCAACCAGCTCCTTGTTGGTAGCGGCGATGACCCGCACATCAACGCTCCTGGGCTTCTGCCCTCCCACGCGCGTGACCTTCCCCTCTTCCAGCGCCCGGAGCACCTTGGCCTGTGCCGCCAGGGCCATGTCCCCGATCTCATCCAGGAAGAGGGTGCCCCCATCGGCCTGCTCGAACTTCCCAGGTCGATCCTGCACCGCCCCGGTGAAGGACCCCTTCATGTGGCCGAAGAGTTCACTTTCGATGAGTTCACCCGGGATGGCGGCGCAGTTCACCTCCACAAAGGCGCAATCCTTCCTGGGGGAAATGGCGTGGAGGGCCCGCGCCACCAGTTCCTTTCCGGTGCCGTTCTCTCCGGTGATGAGAACCCGCGAGTCGGTGGGTCCCACCCGTTCCACCCGGTCCAGGACCTGCCGGATCTGGTAGGACGCGCCCACAATGGCGTGGCGCGACTCTACCTGGGACCGTAAGGCAGCCACCGATTGCGCCAGTCCCTTGACCTCCAGCGCATTTCGGAGGGTCAGGAGAAGTCGATCAGAATCCAGGGGCTTCTCCAGAAAGTCGAAGGCGCCCTTCCGGGTGGCCTCCACCGCCGTGTCGATGGTTCCATGTCCGGAGATCATCACCACCTGCAGTTCAGGACGGTCCCGTCGCAGGGTCTCAAGAAGCTCGATGCCGTCCTGACCCGGCATCTTCACATCCAGGAAGGCGACATCCACGGGGCCCTCCTGCAGGAGGGTGAGCGCCTGCGTCGCCGAACCCGCCTCCTCCACCTCGTGGCCCTCATACTCGAAGAGCTGGCGTAGGATGGACCGGATGGGCTCTTCGTCGTCCACGATCAGGATTTTGGCCATACGATGCGTCTCGGGGGTCGGGGTCGGGCAATCTTGGAAGAGGAGAAGAGTCTGCGGAACCGGCTAATCTCGGAACGGTGGCGGCCGAGACGGCGGCCGGCGAGACGGGAGCGGAAGCAGGATCCCCGGGTCAAGGTCACGGTTCCCGCCGGAGGATCAGGAATCCACCGGATGCGTGCAAGGACTCGACTCCGGCCGGGAGGGGGAAGACCACCGATCCCTCTGGAAGATCCGGCCCCCTCTCCAGGTTCAGAGCGGAGAGGATGGGGTCGTGGAAACGTCTCGGAACCGGCACACCGGCCACGTCCAGCCGCCGGATCAGGAATACTCCCTGCCCGTCACGATCCGTGAGAATCCCACCGCGAACAGCCACGGTAACCGAGTCCGGGAGAACGTCCTGGATCCGGTCCAGTTCAGGCACCGCAGGTAGAAGGGAGCGAGCGACCCTGACCGAGGCCCGCACCTCCCCTCCTTCCACCTCCATGCGAGGAGCACTCAGGGACGGGGGGAGGAGAACTTCGGCCCGATGGTGGAAGAGCGCCTCCGCCTCCATTCCTCCCATGAGAAACGGATCGACGCCTCCATGGGCGGTCACCCAAGCGGAGAGGTCGGCCCACACCTCCCGCCCCAGAGCGTCCAGGACCTCGGGCGAATGTCCCTCTTCCTGGAGCGGACGATGAGGAAGTCGCTCAGCCACCTCGGGTCCGAACCGCCAGGCTGCCCAGATCAGCATGACCAGGATAGCAAGGGCGAAGATTCGCCCCAGGCAACCGCCGAAGCACCCCATGGATCGCCTACTCTCCCGGGTCGGCCTCCACCAGTGGATAGCTGTCGACCACCGAATACCGAACCCCTTCACGAAGCCGTTGACTTCGCATGAGGTCCACGGAGTCCACAGGGATGTCCCTGGTGAAGTCGAGACCGGCCGCCACATCATCCAGCCCCCGGAAAACGCCGGCGCCGAGCTCGTCGTCCACCCGTCCCAGAGTGACGTGGGGGTGGAACGCCCGGGTCTCCCTCTCGAAGCCGTGGCTGGTAAGCCCCCACTCCAGATCCTGCTTGAGACACCGCAGGGCCGGGGAGGGCTCGGCGCCAAGCCAGACCACCTGGGGTCGACGGATGGTGGGAAAGGCGCCGAAGCCCTGGAGCCTGAGTGAAAAGGCCCGGGTCTGACCCGCAACCTTCCGAATCACCTTCTGGACCACAGGGATCATCTCGGAACGCGTGGGCCCCAGGAACTTGAGCGTCAGGTGGAAAAACTCCGGCTCGAGCCAACGCACCGGAAACCCGGCCTCACGGAGGGGATCCGCCGCGCTATGGATCCGCCGGCGTTCTTCTTCGGGGAGGTTCAGGGCGATGAAGAGTCGCATGGAGGTGTGGGCCCGGTTGGGGTAGCAGGGTGAAGGAGGGATTGGAGCCGAGGTTGGGGCTCAGCCCGGTGTGGTGGCAGACCCAACGGGAACCGGATGGGAACCGGTGACGGCGTCCAGGGCCTCCAGAGCCCGGTCCACATCCTCGTCGGACGATGCCCATCCCAGGGACAGGCGGAGAGCCCCGTCTGACGCCGAGCCCAACAGGCGGTGTGCCTCCGGGGCACAATGCAGTCCGGAACGGGCCATGATCCCCCACCCCACCTCCAGTTCCCGTGCCAGCTCCGACGGAGAATGCGCTTGGGCCACCAGGGTCACCAGGGCGGCGCCGTCACCGGCGACCGGAGAGAGGACCCGAACGCCTGGAATGGCGCTCAACCCCTCCAGAAGCCGGTGCTTGAGCCGTATCTCGTGGGCATGGATCTGCTCCACCCCCTTCTCCAGCACGAATTCGCACCCCGCAAGGAGCCCGGCCAGTCCCGGTGCGTTGGGTGTTCCAGCCTCCAGTCTGTCAGGAAGGGCGTCGGGCATCTCCCGGCGGGCCGAATCCCCCCCGGTTCCTCCGGTAAGTAGGGGGCGCACCGACACCCCCTCCCGCACCCACAGGCCACCGGTGCCCTGGGGGCCCAGGAGTCCCTTGTGTCCGGTGAATGCCACCAGGTCGGCTCCGGCCTCGGCAGGGGACGTGGTGAGGTGGCCGGCCGACTGGGCGGCGTCCACAAGCACCAGCGCACCTCGCTCCCGCGCCAGGGCACACATCCGCTCCAGCGGCAGCGTGGTCCCCAGAACGTTGGACACATGATTCACCACCAGAAGGCGAGCCCCCTCCAGAAGCGACCCCAGCGCATCGAGATCAACGGAACCGCCCGCGTCGCCCGGGACCATCCGGACATCCACGCCCCGGTCCCGGGCCAGGACATGGACAGGCCGGAGAACGGCGTTGTGATCAAAGGGCGTCACCACGACCCGATCACCCTGTTCAAGAATCCCGTGAAGTGCAGTGTTCAGGGCGTGGGTCGCATTGGTCATGAAGGCGATTCGCCCGGGATCGCCCGGCAATCCCAGGACCCGGGCCACCGCCCGTCGGCACCGAAAGGCGATTCGGGCAGAGGTCACAGATCGCCCGTAGCCACCTCGACCCGGTGACGCACCCACGTCCTGAAGGAAATCGAACACGGCCCGGGCCACGCTGGGTGGCCGAATCGCTGATGTGGCGGCGTAATCCAGATAGTGCACCTTTCGCTCCCTGGCCTGGTCGGCGCTTTGCCCCACCGGAATCTTCGGCGCCCCTCACGGAAGCCACCGGATCCCCGTCGAGCACATCATCCTCGGAGACGGTTCAAGCTACGAGGAGAGGCGGGAGGTCACAACACGGCGGGGTCGTATCGGTTGGAAGTGGAGTGCCCCGGCAGCCGATACTGAACCGCTTCGGCCAGATGGGCCCTCCCCACCTTGGGAGTCCCCGTCAGATCGGCCAGGGTACGGGCCACTTTCAGGATCCGATGGACGCCTCTGGCGGACAGGTGATACCCCATGGAAGCCCGTTCCAGAAAGCCCTCTGCCGCGGGGTCCAGGGCAATGGAGCGCCGGACCTCTCCCGGGCTCATCCGTGCATTGACACGTCCAGGGCCCAGGCGGTGCTCCTGGCGTGCCCTGGCCTCCATCACCCGATCCCGGACCACCTGGGACGACTCCTGGCTACGAGTATCCCGGAGTTCGACGAAGGGCACGGGAGGCACCTCCACCTGCAGGTCGATGCGATCCTGTACCGGCCCGGAGATCCGGGCCTGGTAACGGGCTACCTGGCGTGGATCGCAGCTACACGGCCGCTCCGGGTTTCCCAGATACCCACACGGACAGGGGTTCATGGCCGCTACCAGGGTGAATCGTGCCGGAAGCCGCACCCGCTCGCGGGCTCGAACCACAGCGATCTCCCCCTCCTCCAGAGGCTGGCGGAGCGCCTCGAGGGTGCTCCGCCCGAACTCCGGTAGTTCATCGAGAAAGAGAATCCCCTCATGGGCCAGGCTGATCTCTCCCGGACGGATGGGTGTACCGCCCCCGATCATCCCGGTTCGAGATACGGAGTGGTGGGGAGCCCGGAAGGGGCGTGTCCGCAGCACCCGTCCTCCTTCCGGAAGAAGTCCGGCCACGGAGTGGATGGTGGTCACATCCAGCGCCCCGTCCCCGGTCAGGGGCGGAAGGATGCCGGGGAGCCGGCGGGCCAACATGGTCTTTCCGGATCCCGGGGGACCTACCAGGAGGAGGTTGTGCCCTCCGGCCGCCGCCACCTCAAGCGCCCGACGGGCTGCGGCCTGACCACGGACATCACAGAGGTCCTCCACCTCCGCCATTCTCCGACTGGGGTCCGGGTCGGTAAGGGGAGAACCTGGCTCCAGGGTCGCCTCTCCACGGAGGTGACGGACGACCTGGTCCAATGACGTCGCCCCAAGGACATGGAGTTCCGGATCGGCCGCCACGGCTTCGGGCACATTTGCCTGCGGCAGGATCAGGGCCCTGGCTCCGGACCGCCGACACCCACGGGCCACGGCCAGAGCACCCCGGACCGGACGCAGGTCGCCCCGGAGGCCCAACTCTCCCACCAAGGCCACCTCCTCCAGGGCGGCCGCAGGGACCGCGTCTGCGCAGGCCAGAAGCCCCACGGCCAGGGGAAGGTCGAATCCACTCCCTTCCTTCCTGAGATCAGCCGGCGCCAGGTTCACAGTGATCCTGCGAGGGGGAATCCGAAATCCGATGCTCCCCAGTGCGGCCCGAACCCGATCCTTTCCCTCTCGGACGGCCCCGTGGGGAAGACCCACTACCGAGATGGCCGGAAGCCCACTCCCCATGTGAACCTCCACCCGAACAGGGACGCTCCGGATCCCCGAGATGGCGGCGGAACGCACCCTGGCCAGCATATCTGTCCTCCTGCCCGTGAGAAGGTATGGGACCCGCAACGAAAAGCGGTCCCCCCGGCCATGGAGGATGCCCCCGCGTCAGGGGCGATTCCATGGCCAGGGGGGACCGAGGGGAAGAGGGCGTCGTTGTGGAGGGCCTGAACGGACGGTGGGCTCAGGCCGATCCCACCTGCTCCCGGGCCACGGCCGGTCCGGCCGGTACTCCTTCCACCGATGGTGACGAGAAGCCGGCTCGCGCCAGCGCCCGCTGCCGCACCTCCGTCAACCAGGCTCCCATGTCGTCGAACCAGGCGTAGAGCGTCGGCGTCAGCGCCAGAGTGAGAATGGTGGAGGTCACCAGCCCGCCGATGACCGCCTGTCCAATGGGGGCGAACATGGACCCCATGCCGCTACTGGCCCAGAAGGCCATGGGCACCATCCCCATGACCGTGGTCAGGCTCGTCATGAGGATGGGGCGCAGACGGGCGGAACACCCGTTCAAGAGGGCATTTCTTCGATCCATCCCCTTGGCTCTCAACTGATTCACCAGGTCGATCATGACGATGGAGTTGTTCACCACAATCCCCACGGTGATGAGGATCCCCAGGAAGGAGAGGGTGGAGAAGCTGGCACCGGTGAGAAGAAAGATGAATCCCAACCCCGGCACGGCGAAGAAGATGGAGAAATAGATGATGAGTGGCAGCATGAGCGATTCAAAGAGCGCTGCCAGCACCAGGTAGATAAGGACCAACGCCAGGAGTGCGGCGATGGTCATATCGCCGAACTGCTGCTGCTCTTCGGCCCATCCCCGTCCCAGATCCCAACTGTATCCGGGCGGCATGGGGAAGGTGGCCATGGCGGCCTGGACCTCCTGGATCACCTCGTCCCGCTGGTATCCGGTGGACAGCTCGGCTGAGACCGAGACCGCGGTGCGACGATTCTCACGACTGATGCTGGTGGGTCCGCCGGCCACAACGATGTCCGCTACGGTGCTCAGGGGCACACTCTGCCCGTCGACCGTCCCCACAGCCAGATTCCCGAGCTGTGAGATGGAGAGTCGGTCCTCGTCCCGGAGCTGGAGCAGCACATCCACCTCCCGCTCGCCGGACCGGAACCGGGTGGCCACCGACCCGCGCAGGGCGCCGGACACCGCCTGCGCCACCTGCTGCGAGGTCAGGCCCTGCCGCTCGGCCGCCCGTCGGTCCACCCGGACACGGACCTCCTCGTTCCCCGATTCAAGGGAGTTGTCCACATTGTTGATCCCCTGGACGTTCCGCTCCAGGTGAAGTTCGACCTCCTCGGCCAACCGGGCCAGCTCCTGGGTGCTCTCGCCCACGAGCCTGACCTGAACACCGGACATGCGCCCGAACCCGCGACGCTGCCGCCACTCCACCCCCGGGATCACCGGGAGCATATCCTGGATCTCCTCGGTGATCTGGGCCGTGGACTTGGTCCCCCCTTCGGAGAACGGCGTGAGGGTAATGAAGATGCTGGCGAAGGCCTCACCGGAGAAGGCGGAGACGTTCTCGATCTCCAGCGTCTCGGCGTTGTCCAGCATGATCCGTTCGGCCTCAGCGAACATTTCACTCCGCTCTTCCACCGAGATCCCCCGAGGGGTGGACACGCCCATGCGGATAAAGCGGTTGTCCTCTTCCGGCATGAGCTCACGGGGAAGCCCCAGGAGGATGCTTCCACCAGCCACGAAGAGCACGGCGGAGATCCCGGCCGTCACGTACCGGTACTCTAGCGCCCGATCCAGGAGGCGGCGATACCCGTTGTTCATGGCCGTCATGGCCCGCCCGGGCTCCGGCATCTTCCCCCGGAGCAGCTTCATGGCCAGCAGGGGAATCAGGGTGAAGGCCACACCCAGGGAGGCCAGCATGGTGAAGGAGATGCTGATTCCGAAGGCCCGGAACTGCGTCCCCATCTGTGTTTCGGGGAGAAAGAAGAGGGGCGTGAAGACAATGATGGTGGTCACCGTCCCCGAAACGATGGCCAGCCCCACCTCACCGGCTCCATTCACCGCCGCCTCGTCGGGATCGGCGCCCATCTCCCGATGTCGGAAGATATTCTCCACCACCACCACGGCGTTGTCGATGAGCATCCCCACCGCCAGCATGAGCCCGGACAGTGTGATGATGTTCAGCGACTCCCCGAAGACATAGAGGATCGCCACCGTGAAGATGAGCGAGACAGGGATCGCCGCCGCCACGATGAAGGTGGGTGTCAGGCGGCGAAGGAAGGCGAAGAGGATGACCACGGCCAGCCCACCTCCAAGGAGGCCAGCGCCGGCCAGAAGCCAGAGGACGTCGATGATCCCTTCCGACTGATCCTGCCAGATCCGAAAGGACACGCCCTCGAGACCGGGCCGGGTGGTGATGTCCTCCAGGGTGTGCCGGACCGCCCGGGCCACCTCCACGATATTGGCCTCGGACTCCTTGTAGACCTGGGCCTGCCGGGCCTCCACCCCATTCATGCGGAAGAAGAAGTTCCGCTCGGGGAAGTCGTAGGTGACCTGGGCCACGTCGGCGAGCCGAACGCCCTGATCGTTCAACGGGAGGTTCTCGATGGCCTCCACGGAGCGGAGCTGGCCCTCGGCCCGGATGTCGAAGCGGGTGCCGTCCAGTTCCAGCTCCCCGGCCGAGTAGTCCTCGTTCCCCCGATTCAGGGCCGTGCTGATCATGGCGATGGTGATGCCCTGGGACCGCATCCGGTCCTGATCCAGCTCTACCGACACTTCCCGGGCTTCCAGGCCGGAAAAGTCCACCTGCGCCACGCCATTTACCTGAAGGAGTGCCGGTTCGATCTGGCGCTCCACCAACTCGGTGAGAAGCGCCGGGTCCCCATCCCAGGAAATGGCGGCCCTCAGGACCGGCTGCTCATCGGAAGAGAAGCGCCGGAGATCGACGCGGCGGACGTCGGAGGGAAGGTTGGCACGAGCCAACTCCACCCGCTCCCGAACCTCCAGGGCCGCCATGTCCATGTCGGTGCCCGGCCGGAACTCCAGCTCCAGTCGAGCCCGGTTCTGGGAGGCAGTGGAGCGGATGGACTCCAGATTGCGGACCGTCCCCAGCTCCTCTTCCATGGGCCGGACGATCCGGCGCTCCACCTCGCTGGGTGAGGCATCGGGATACGGAACCGTGACCTGGAGGACAGGGCGCTCGAAGGACGGGAACATGTCCAGCGAGATAAGGGACGAAGAGATGAGTCCCAGAACGATCACCGTGACGACGGCCATCCCGGTGGTGACCGGTCGCCGTACCGCAAATCGGGGCAACGACATGCTTCAGCCTTTCCTTGTTGGAACCCTGGACATTCCGACTCGACACCCTGTCATCCCGCACCTACTGAACACCGGACCTCCCGCCCATGACCCAGACCTGAAGGCCGCCATCCACCGCAGACGACTCCCCTCGCACCCGGACCCCATCCTCAGACCGCCCCGGGCAGGGCGGACCGGGCCCCCACCGGGACCGGCTCGGGCTCGCGGGCCCTGGGGGCGGCCGTAGCCTCTCCCTGCTCGGCGGCGGCAGCCTCGAGCCGCTTCCGCTCGCCCCGCTGCTCGAAGATGCGGTAGAGCACCGGAACCACCACCAAAGTGAGAATGGTGGACACCACCAGTCCGCCAATGACCGGGATGGCCAGCGGCGTTCGGAGTTCGGCCCCTTCGCCCGGAATCAGGGCCAGGGGCAGAAGACCCAGCACGGTGGTGATGGTGGACATGAGAATGGGTCGGAAGCGGACACGACCGGCCTCCACCAGCGCCTCTTCCAGGGGATAGCCCTCTTCCCTTCGAAGCACATTCACGTAATCCACCAGAACGATGGCGTTGTTCACCACGATCCCCACCAGCATGACCATACCGATCAGGGCTACCACGGAGAGGGAATTCCCCGTGAGCCAGAGTGCCGCTACGGCTCCCGGAAGCGCCAGGGGAACCGAAACCAGGATGATGCCGGGCTGGCGGAAGGACTCGAACTGGCTGGCCATGACCAGGTAGACCAGGAAGATGGCCAGGAGCAGCGCCATCTGCATGGATCGAACGGACTGCTGAAGATCCCTGGACTGACCCGCCACCTGCACATTCACGCCCAAGGGTACGGCGAGGCCTCGAAGAGCCTCGTCAATGCGGTCGATGGTTCCGGCCAGATCGGTCCCCGCCGGACGCGCTTCCACCAGAACCACCCGGGACCCACCTCGGCGTACGATCTCGGCGGGGCCGTCCTCGAAAGCCAGGTCGGCCACGGCCGAGAGGGCGATGCTTCCGCCCCCCGGAATCTCCAGACGGAGGTTCTCCAGATCCTGCAGCGTGGTGCGCTGCTCTTCCCGAGCACGGACCAGAACGTTCAGATCCCGATCACGCTCGGTGAATTCGGTGGCCGATGACCCCCGGATCTTGGCCTGGAGGGCTTCCGCCGCATCTCCCACGGTGAGCCCCTGGCGGGCAAGCCGTTCCCGGTCGAAGCGGATGGCGATCTCCGGCGTCCCCTGGCGACGCTCCTCTTCGACCCCGGTTACGCTGGGGAGTCCTGCGAGCAGTCGGCGCACATCGCCGGCCACATCGTTCAGGAGCGCCAGGTCGAATCCACGGATTTCCACCTCAAGGGGGGCATTGGTAGTGAAGAGTTGGGGCCGGTCCACACGGATCTGGACACCGGGGAGCCCGGACATTCCCTCCAGGAGTTCCCCTGCGATCCTATCCTCTGCGACGCCAACCTCCGCGAGTCGGACCAGGAGCGTGGCGGCGTGGCGCTCCCGCTCACCGGTCCGCCCCAACGTCCCGGCGCCGCCACGCACCCCCACATTGGTGAAGACTTCCCGCACGAGGGGATGGGCCAGCGCCACGTCCTCGGCCCGCCGGGCCAGGGTCTCCATTCGGGTCAGGGAGGTGCCGGGAGCCGCTTCCAGCTCCACCACCAACTCACCCTGAGAGAGCTCCGGCACCAGGGAGATCCCCACCTGCGGCAGGATCACCAGACCGGCACCCAGAGCCACCGCCGCCCCCACCAGAACCAGCACAGGTCGACGAAGAGCCTGGCGGAGGATCCCGGGGTAGCGATCGGCCACGCTCCGGTAGAGGGCGTCGAACCCATTGGCAAGGGGTCGAAACAGTGCGCCGAGCCCCCCTCCGGTCATCCGGACGCCCTTGAGCATTCCTCCCGTGCCGGCAACCAGCGCCCCGGCCACCCGACCCTGTGAGGGGGCCTCGGTCCGACCGGTCTGCGCCTGGGCGCCCTGGCCCCGGGAGGCCAGCATGGGGATGAGGGTCAGGGACACCACCAGGGCCGACAGCAGACTGAACGAAACCGTCCACGCCTGGTCGCCGAAGAGCTGGCCCGCGACCCCTTCCACGAAGATGATGGGGATGAAGACGGCCACGGTGGTGAGGGTGGCGGCCACGACGGCGCCTCCCACCCGCGCCGCCCCAAGCCGCGACGCCTCCACCACCGAGGCGCCCTTCTCCCGTTCCCGGGCGATGGACTCCAGCACCACGATGGCGCTGTCCACCAACATCCCGATGCCCAGCGCCAGCCCCCCCAGGGACATGATGTTCAGGGTGATGTTCTGGGAGAACATGAGGACGAAGGTGGCGATGACCGAGATGGGAATCGCCGTCACCACAATGAGGGTCGTGGGGAGGTGCCGAAGGAAGAGGAGGAGCACGATCATGGCGAAGATGGCCCCCAGGATCCCGGCCAGCCGGACGTCCGAAACGGCCCGTTCGATGAAGACGGCCTGATCCGAAACGAGACTGGTGGTGACCCCGGCCGGAAGATCCCGCTGGAGTGCCTCCACGCGCTCGCGCACCACACGCGAGAGGGCCACGATATTGGCCGTGGATTCCCTGAGGACGGCGACTTCTACCGCCTCGTTTCCATTCACAAGGGAGACCGTCTCACGCTCGGCGGCGCCCCGGCGTATCTCCGCCACATCCCGGAGGAGGATGGACTGGCCACCCGCCGTTCCCACCACCACATCCAGCATCTCGTCCACGGCCACGAACTCATTCACCGTGCGCACCACGTACTCCGCGTCCCCCTCCTCCAGAATGCCCCCGGCGAGGTTGATGTTCTCGGCGGCGAGTCGCTGCGACACCTGCGAGAAGGGGATCCCGAGCTGGGCGAGGCGTGTTTCGTTCACCTCCACCAGGATCTCCTCCTCAAGCCCACCTGTCACCCGAACGGCGGCCACACCCTCGATGCCCTCCAGGGATCGCCGTACCAGCTCTTCCGCCAGCCAGCGCAGAGCGATGAGCTCTTCCCGATCCTCCGCAAGACGAGGGTCCAGCGCACGATCGGAGATGAGGGCGAATCGCACCACCGGTTCAGACGCCGGATCGTAACGGGCAATAGTGGAACGACCGGCGTCGGGCGGAAGGTTGATGAGATCCAGCCGTTCCCGGAGATCCATGGCGGCGAAGTCCATATCGGTGCCCCACCCGAACTGCACCGTGATCTCCGAGCGCCCCGGCCGGGACCGGGATGTGACCTGGTCCACACCCTGAACCACGGAGATGGCCTCTTCGATGGGCCGGGAGAGGAGATTCTCCACCTCCCGGGGACCGACCCCGGCGTATTCCGTCTCGATGGTGACGGTGGGGAAGGAGACGTCCGGGAGGAGGTCCACCTGGAGCCGGGAATAGGAGACGATCCCGAATACCACCACGGCGATGAACGCCATGGAGACCGCGACGGGGCGGGCTACCGAGAAGTCGACGACCTTCACTGGCCTCGGCCCTCCACCGGACGGCCGTCGAGCTCCATCAACCGAACCGGCGCGTTGGGGCGCAGGTTGTCCTGGCCCACCACCACCACCGTGTCGCCGGCGGCGAGGCCGGTGGCGATCTCGACCTGGTCTCCGCGAGAGAAGCCCAAGGTGACCTGCCGCTCCTCGGCACGCCCATCACGGACCACGAAGACCCGTGGGACGGCGCCGTCCACCAGGACAGCCGTCCTCGGAAGGGTGATCCGGTCCGGAAGTGTCTCGGTAACGATGTCCACATTCACGAACTGGCCGGGCCGGAGGCGGTCGTCCTCGCGGGCCAGCACCTCCACGGTGACCTGGACCGTTCCACTCTCAGCGTCCACCACGGGTCGGATCCGCTGGACGGTCCCGGTGGCCACCGGCGCCGCCCCCTCCTGGAACAGGATCCGGGCGGCCTGGCCCACCTGGATCCGGGGTGCCTGGCGCTCGGGGACAGCCACCCGCGCCTCCAGCCGGTCCACATCGGCAACGGTGAAGGCGGCCTCGGCGGTCCCCACCTGGGCTCCACGCTCGATGTAGCGGTGGGTGATCACGCCGGCGATGGGAGAGAGGATCTGCGCGTTTCGCACCCGAAGTTCGGCGAGTTCAAGGTCGGAGGCCGCCACCGCGGAGTCGGCCACCAGATTGCCCACCTCCTGTTCCGAGATCAGATCCAGCGCCGCCAGGGCCCGAGCCCGATCCACCTGCTCCGCCGACGAGCGGGCACGAGCACGGGACTGCTCCATCTGCAGGCGCCACTCCTCGTCATCGAGCTGGGCCAGGAGCTGCCCCTGCTGCACCCGGTCGCCCTCTTCCACCAGAATGCGCCCCACCAGACCCGACTGCTTGGGAATCACGTCCACGGTTTCCCGCGCCCGGAGGTTCGTGGATCCCCGAAGCGTCACCTGCAGGTCTTCGGTGAAGGCGATGCGGGCGGCCACAGGGATCTCACGATCGCCTCCCGGAGGACCTCCCGGAGGACCTCCCGCCATGCCGCGCGGCGGCCCATCGGCAGCCCGGGCCACCTGCCCCCCATCCTCGTCACCAGAGCCACAGGCCGACAGGAGAAGTCCGCCTGCCAGGAGCAGGGAAATGATGGTCAGCCCTCGGCCACGGGAGTGACGGGAGCGGGTCGTTGCAGGGTGTTGCGACATCATTCAGATCACTTTTTCAATCTCCGCGTCTCCGCGAAGCATTCGGGATTCAAGGGGTTCGGACCGTCGCCGGAGGGGAAATCAGCGCAGCGGCTGCCCCACCAGCGCCTCCAGGCCCGCGAAGGAACTGTGGAAGTTGTACACGGCGGAGATCTCATCGCGCTCCGCCTGGGAGAGGTTCGCCTGGGCATCCACCACCTCGATGGACGAGGCCAGCCCCAGACGGAACCGCTCCTGGGCCAGACGCAATTCCTCGGCCGCCGTCTCACGGTTACGGGTCTGGAGCGCCACGGTCCGGAACGCCGTATTCACCGTGCGAACCACGGTTTCGACCTCGGCACGGAGCCGGAGTTCCTCGGAGCGCACCTGCTCACGGGCGTTCCTCTCCGACACCCGGGCCTCCTCAACCTGGAGTTGCCGGGAGAAGCCGGTGAAGACCGGGATGGACACGTTCATGGAGAACGACACGGGCTGGGCACGGTAGTCGAACGGGAAGCCGAGATTCTCGTCCCGGACCTGCTGCCGCGCCGCCGCCTCCACCGTCGGGTCGGACACATCGAACCGGCTACAGTCCCTGGGCGGATCTCCCAGGAGCGCACGGAGGCGGTTGTCCTGGAGGCAGGACTGGTACTGACCGGACAGCTGCTGCAGCCGACCATCGAAGAGGGGTCCCAGCGTCGAGGGCTCGAAGACGGACCCGGTCCAGGAGGCGGATAGCGACAGCGACGGGAGATACTGGGTCCGAGCGGCGCGGGCCTGCGTCCGGGAGACCTGCTGCTGGCTCCGGGACGCCCTCAGGACCGGGTTGCCTCCCATGGCCTCAGCCATGAGCTCTTCCACCGAGAGATTGGGCTCGAAGAGCTCGAACCCGGTGGTGAGGGAGACCCCCTCCGCCACATCCACGCCCAGGATCCGACCCAGGGTGAACCGGGTCGTGGCGGCCGCATTCTCGGCCTGCAGGAGCTGCACCTCGGCCTGGCCCCGCTGCAGTTCGGCTCGCCGGATATCCAGGGGGGTGCCCGCGCCGACCTCGACCTGAGCCTGGGCCTGTCGAACGTAGGACTCGGTGCGCTCCAGTTCGGTCCGGGCCTGACGGAGCTGCTCATCGGCTTCGAGGGCCGCCAGATATGCCTGGGTGACCTGGTCCACCAGACCCGCGGAAGCCCCGTCGATCTGGGCCTGGACCGCAGCGTTCTGGTCCCTCACCACGGACGGTTGCAGGAACGACTGCCCGGTGAGGGTCAGGGAGAGACCCATGTTGTAGCTGGACGAATAGATGGCCGGCTGGGTTCCCAACTGGACGGACTGGAAGCGCCGTTCACCGGAAGCGGTATAGCCCAGGGAAGAGGACGCGTTGGCCGATGGAAGAAAGCTGCCCCACGCCTCCCGGCGTCGCCACTCCGCCGTCTCACCCTGGTTCTCCTGGATGCGGAAGTCGGGGTTGTACTCATGGGCCAGGCGAACCGCCTCCTCCAGGGAAAGCTGCTCCCGGACCGTGGGCTCGGCTCCGCTCTCCTGCGCATCGAGCCCGAGAGGAAACAATCCTCCCACCCCCAGCGCAAGGGTGACGGCGATGATGGTCGGCAAAGACGATTCCCGGCCGATATGAGCCCCCTGTCGTCGCTTCGTTTCAGTAAACACGTCCCGTTTGCTCCATGTGCCTGCGTGCATTTGCCAGAACGGAACCGGTGCACCCGTCGGGAAGCTTTCGGTTCCAGTGAAGACCTCGTCTTCCCTACGACGCGAGTGGACCGAATGATTCGACCGGTTCTCCCCTCTCCGTGAACTCGCTCGATCGGAGCCGCGCTCCCAACGGATCGGAGATCCCAGGCGCTCTTCCGCTGCCTCGGGTCTTCCCTTGTTCTGGAGAGGGAGAGATCTTTCAGGGCTTGGGCGTTAAATCGGCCCGGCGTCCTTCCCGCAGAGCCGTACCCCGGCCACTCCTCGACGAGTCGAGCAGATTTCCGGAACGGTCTTCCGAAACGGCTGGATACACGAAAATCCCCGAAAGGAAGAGTGATCCTTTGGGGAATCGTGGTCCGGTCGGCGTACACGGGGGGGCTGAAAACGATCCGCCCTCTTGCGACTCCATGGACACTTTTCGCACATAGCAGGGTGTCAGCGCCAAGCCGGCGGAAACGGCATCGAGTGCGTACCCCCAACCTCCGAGCCGAGGCGACCCCGTTCAAAACCGCTCGGAATTCCGAAGGGAGAATGATGGATCTGGTCATACTCAAAGAGACGAGGGATGGGGAGTCGAGGGTTGCCCTGGCTCCGGATCACATCCGCCTGTTCACCGATCTGGGATTCACCGTGCGGGTGGAAGCCGGAGCGGGCTCGGCTGCGGGCTGGTCCGACGGAGAGTACGCCGAGGCGGGTGCTTCCGTGGCTCCCGATATGGAAGGGGCGCTTCGCGGAGCCCGGGTGGTGGTGAAGGTACGGCCCCCACTACCTGAGGAGATCCTGAAGCTGCCGCCTCAGGCCCTTCTCATCTCGTTCCTCTCGCCGGCCGATCCCGACCCGGCGCCGGCGCTGGCGGAGCGGGGCGTCGATGCCCTGGCGCTGGAGCGGGTCCCACGGACGACCCGGGCCCAGCGCATGGACGCCCTCTCGTCGCAGGCCACCGCGGTCGGCTATGTCGGCGCACTCATGGCCGCGAGCCATCTGCCTCGGTTCTTCCCCATGCTGACCACCGCGGCCGGCACCATCCCTCCGGCCCGGGTTCTGGTGTTGGGAGCCGGTGTGGCCGGACTCCAGGCCATCGCCACGGCGCGGCGGCTGGGCGCTCGGGTACGGGCCTACGATATCCGAGCGGCGGCGGCGGAGCAGGTGCAGAGTCTGGGGGCCACCTTCGTGCAGGCGGCATTGCCCGCAGAGGCTGAGGTGGAGGGAGGCTATGCGCGGGAGCTCTCCGGATCGGAAGAGGACCGGCAGCACCAACTCATGATGGAGGAGATTCCGGCGGCCGACGCCGTGATCACCACGGCCCAGATCCCGGGTCGACCCGCTCCCCGGCTCATCACCGCGGAGATGGTGGAGCGAATGGCACCGGGCTCCGTCATTGTGGATCTGGCGGCGGACACCGGGGGGAACTGCGAGGTTTCCCGGCCCGGAGAGACGATCCGGCATGGTCCGGCCACCATCGTGGCCCCTTTGCAGCCCGCCGCTCGCCTGCCCCAGGACGCGAGTCGCATGCTGGGCAGAAACATCGCCGCCCTCTTGAAGGAAATGGTGACGGAGGGTGAGCTGGTGATCTCGGAGGACGATGACATCGTGGACGCCGCGCTGGTGGTTCGGGACGGCCGGCTTCGCAAATCCCAAGCGGGAGGCTGAGAATGGGTATCTGGTTGATGGGGATCTACGTGTTTGTGCTGGCCATGTTCGTGGGCTTCGAGCTCATCCGGAAGATTCCTCCAACGCTGCACACCCCGCTCATGTCGGGGGCCAACGCCATCTCCGGCATCACCCTCATTGGAGCTATCCTGGTGGTTGGCGAGGGATCTGGTGGATGGGTAACGGGACTCGGCATCGCCGCCGTGGTCTTCGCCACCGTCAATGTGGTGGGCGGATTCCTGGTCACGGACCGCATGCTCCGCATGTTCCGTCGTAAGGACTGACCCCTTCCTTCTTCTTCAACCCCTGGAGTCGGGCGTGCCTCCCATGCTCCTCGAACTCGCCTACATCCTCTCCGCGTTCCTCTTCATCCTCGGACTGAAGAGGCTCGGATCCCCGGCCACGGCGCCGGCCGGAAACGCCATGGCGGCGGCGGCCATGCTCATTGCCGTGGTGGCCACCCTTCTGGACCGGCAGGTCGTCAGCTACGCCGGGATCGCGGGCGGTATGGTGGGCGGCGCCCTTCTTGGAACCATCCTCGCCCGACGGGTGCAGATGACTGCCATGCCGCAGCTTGTGGCCGTCTTCAACGGCTTCGGTGGAGGGGCCTCGGCGCTGGTTGCCTCCGCCGAGCTGATCAGACAGGCGGGAATGGAGCCGGGGATCGCTGCGGGAATCGCCGCCGGAGTGGGAATCCTGGTGGGAACCGTCACCTTTTCCGGGTCCGTCATTGCCTGGGGGAAGCTGCAGGGGGTCGTCACCCAGCGTCCCGTCCTCTTCCCCCTTCAGCGCGTCGTCAGCTTCATCCTCTTCGCGGCGTTGGTGGCCGGCGTGATCCTCCTGGGAGTGGGACCGGTGGATCCCCTCCTGGTCCTGGCCATGGCAGGGGCAGCTCTTCTCCTGGGTGTCCTGCTGGTGGTCCCCATCGGCGGAGCGGACATGCCGGTGGTGGTCTCGCTCCTCAACTCCTATTCGGGTCTTGCCGCTTCGGCGGCGGGGTTCGTCCTGGGCAACGCCCTCCTGATCCTGGCCGGAGCGCTTGTGGGCGCGGCAGGACTCATCCTGACCCAGCTCATGTGCCGGGCCATGAACCGTTCATTGGCCAATGTGGCCTTCGGTGCCTTCGGTGGCGTGGACACCACGGTGGGTCAGGACGGACCCGCCAGGACCGCTCGAAGCACCACGGCGGAGGAGGCTGCACCGCTTCTGTCCTACGCCTCGCGGGTCGCCATCATCCCCGGCTACGGGCTGGCCGTGGCCCAGGCCCAGCATGAGGTGAAGAAGCTGGTGGCGAATCTGGAAGAGCGGGGGGTGGAGGTCTACTTCGCCATCCATCCGGTGGCGGGTCGTATGCCGGGCCACATGAATGTGCTCCTGGCCGAGGCGGACATCCCCTACGAGCTCCTCCTGGACCTGGACGATGCCAACGATCAGATGTCCCGCACCGACGTCGCCATCGTCGTGGGAGCCAATGACGTGGTGAACCCCGAGGCCCGGAACCCGGGAAGCGCCATCGCGGGAATGCCCATTGTGGACGTGGACCGGGCCACCACGGTGGTGGTGATCAAGCGCAGTCTGAGCACCGGATTCGCCGGCATCGACAACCCGCTCTTCTACAAGAACCGGACCATGATGCTCTTCGCCGACGCGAAGGTGGCCATGGCGGATCTGGCCCGGGAGGTCCGGGAAGCCTGATCCCGGATTATCCCCCCGGACCCCGGAAGTCCGCGCCTGCTATCAGGGGATCGGGGACTTCCGGGGGTCCTGGGATTCGGGGGGCTGCGCGCCTCCGGTCCACTCCCGACGCACCCGTTCAGCTTCTTCAACGAGTTGGGCCCAGCCGGTCTCCAGGTGTCTCCACCGGGTCTCCAGATTCCCCACCGACATGCGGAGGCAGGTCCGCTCGCCAAGGCTCGTGTGGGAGAGGAACACCTGGCCACGGGCGTTCACCGCATCCATGATCCGTCGATTGGCCTCGTCCAGGGCGGAGAGGTCCCGGTCGACTCCATCCGGCGCCCAGCGGAAGACCACGGTTGAGAAGGGGACGGGGGCGACCCGGACCCACTGGGGCTCGTCGTCGACCAGAGCGGCAAAGCGCTGACCGAGTTCCAGATGGTAGGCCAGGCGTTCCCGGATCCCCCGGGCTCCAAAGTGGCGGAGAACAAACCACAGCTTGAGGGCCCGGAACCTCCGTCCCAGGGGCAGCCCATAGTCCATGAGCTGGGTGGTTTCGTCCTCTTCGTTGCTCCGAAGGTACTCGGGAACCAGGGAGAGTGACTCCCGCAGGAGCTCTCGGCGAC
This sequence comes from Gemmatimonadales bacterium, assembly GCA_007695195.1. Lineage (GTDB taxonomy): Bacteria > Gemmatimonadota > Gemmatimonadetes > Longimicrobiales > Gaopeijiaceae > PWLA01. The sequence goes on from REEG01000140.1 coordinate 95,379, forward strand.
GTGTGAAAAGCACGGAGCAATCCACCGGGGTGAACAGCCACTTGTGCGGGTTGACCACGATGGAATCGGCTTCGTCCCACCCCTTGAAATGGTGCCGGAGTTCGGGCAGGGCCGCCGCCGCGCCCCCGTAGGCGGCATCCACATGGACCCAGACTCCGTGGCGCCGGGCTATTGGAAGGAGTTCGGCCAGGGGGTCCAGCGAGGTGGTGGAGGTGGTCCCAAGCGTCGCCACCACGGCCACGGGCCGGATCCCCCGCGCCACGTCCTCCGCCATGGCGCGCTCCAGGGCGTCGGGGCGCATGCGGAAGTCCGCGTCCGTTGGGATCCTGGTCAGCCCGGCCTGCCCCAACCCCAGGGCGATCACAGCCTTTTCGATGGAGGAGTGGGCCTCGGTGGAGGCGTAGACCCGACCGGGAGCACAGGCGGTGAGCCCCTGGGCCCGCACCTGCGGAAAAGCCTGGTGTCGGGCCGCGGCCAGAGCGGCGAAGGACGACGATGATGCCGTATCCTGGATCACCCCGAATAGAGAACCGGGGAGCCCCAGCAATTGAGCCAGCCACCCCACCACGTGTTCCTCGAGCTCGGTGGCGGCAGGCGATGTCCGCCACAGCATCCCGTTGACGTTGAGTGCTGCGGCGAGCATCTCACCCAGGACTCCCGGACCGGAGCCACTGATGGCGAAGTAGGCCAGGAACCCCGGGTGATTCCAGTGGGTTACGCCGGGGAGAATCAGCTCCTGGAAGTCCTCGAGCCATACGGCCGGATCCTCCCCTTCCTCGGGAGGGCTCCCGGGAAGTTGCGACCGGAGGTCACCGGGCCGACTCCGGGAGAGAACGGGCAGGTGTTCCCGTGTGGCCATGTACCCGGCGATCCAGTCCACCACTTCCCGACCCCACCGCCGGAACGCCTCCGGATCCATATCGCCCACCTGGGGCTCCCGCCCGCTCATCCTCTGTCCTCCAGACCGACATCGAGGGCCCGGAGTCCCTCCAACTCCTCTCGGATCTCCATCAGTTGATCCCGGACCTCGGCACGGGTCTGCTGTGATGTGGACGCGGGAACGCCGTGGCCCTGGAAGAGCTTGAAGAAGAGGGTGTCGGTGTGACCGATGCTGGTGTGGGTCACCAACTGATCCACCAGGCGGGAGAGGTGCAGTAACTCCCGAAGTCCAAGGCCCTTGGCCCGACCCTCGCCGGGCGGGTCCCGGAACAGGAAGCGGAGGATGACCTCCCGGAGGAGCTGGATCTCCTCAACGCCTTCCCCCGCCGCCAGGCCCCTGAGCGCAGCCAGGTGTCCGTAGAGTTCGGCGGCCTGATGCAGGAGCGGAAGTGCCTGTTGTCGATACGCGCCAAGACACTCGGGCAGAAGCCGGACCAGGAGCGCCAGGAACTCCCCCAGGAGTCGCTCATCCTCCGGATCGAGGTCTCGACTCCGGGACCTGAGCTCCAGGAGCCAGCGGGAAGCCATGGAGTCGCGGTGGCCTTCCAACCACATCAGGACTTCATCGAGGGAAACCATCCGGGAAGGCGGACCTGCCGGGTCGGAGGTGCTGGGGTGCCCGTGAGAGCCGGAGGATTTGAACGATGCCATACCGGAATCCTGGAGGGACGAACTGAACCGCTGTGGAAAGCTAGGCCCAAGGCGGTGCTCCGTCATCCCCCTTCCCGTCGGGGAGAGGGGGGCCTTCCCACGGCGGAACGCAGATGATCATTGCGGTTCCCGACCCCTCCAGGCTCTCGGCGCGCACCGTCCCCCCCCAGGACTCAACGAGTCGTCGGACAATGGCGAGCCCCAGCCCTCCACCAGCCGAGCGGGTGGAGAAGTGGGGTTCGAAGATCCGTGGGAGGAGGTCGGGTGGGATCCCGACCCCGTTGTCCCGGACCTCGATTTCCACACCTCCCGCCACCTCCCTGGATGGAATGAGGGAAACCCGGACCACCCCTCCCGAAGGAAGGGCTGCACGGGCATTCTCCAGGAGATTCACGAGCACTTCCTTCAGCTCTCCCGGTCGAGCCCGGACCGGGGGCAGTGCAGAAGGAGGCTCCAATTCCACGCTCACCGGACCCTCACCGGCTCGATACAATCCCATCACCTCTTCCACCACCGCGGCTGCGTCCACCGGCTGAAGAGGCTGCGACGTCGCCTCTTCCGGCGCCCCGAACCGGCTGAAGCCCGCGGCGATGCCTGCCAGGCGATCGATTTCCGTGAGAATGGCCTCCACATTCCGCTCCAGGATCTCGTCGAAGTCCGGGCGACCGTCGAGCCAGGCCCTGCGGACGTGCTGCACGCCGAGCTTGATGGGCGTCAGGGGATTCTTCACTTCGTGGGCTACCTGTCGGGCCATCTCGCCCCATGCCAGGATCCGTTCGGTACGAAGCTCATCCGTCACGTCTTCGAGACTCAGTACCGTGCCGCCGGGCGGTCCGCGGCGACTCACCCGGCGGGCCCGGGCGCGGATCCGCCGATCTCCCGCCTGGAACTCGGTGGTGGAGGCCGGCAGGTCGTCCCGAATATACGCCTGGACCCAGAGGGCCAGCGCCGTCCTCAGATCTTCCGGTTGGGGCGAACGCGGAAGCGGCTCTCCTCTTTCAAGAGATACCCCCAGAAGCTCCTCGGCCCGGGGATTGGCCAGGATGACCCTTCCCTGGGGGTCCAGGGCCAGCACCCCGGTGGCCACCTCCTCCATGATGGCCCTGGTTCGGCGCGAACTCCTCATGAGGGCCCGTCGTGTGCTGCCCAGTCGATCCACCATACGGTTGAAGGCGCCGAACACCGCTCCGAACTCGTCCTGGCGATCCTCCGGAAGATGCACGCCCATGTTCCCGGCCCCTACACGCTCCGAGGCCACCTGGAGCGTCTGGATCGGACGGGTCAGGGCCCGACCCACCAGGAGCGAGAGAAGGATGGACAATCCAGCTCCGGCCACCCCCGCAAAGGCGATGAGGTCGGCAACATCCCTCTGCCGGAGTGCCGTGGCACCGGCCTGGAGGGGGGCCGGCGCCCCGAGAACCTGCCCCCCCTCGATCCGGCGGAACGCCACCACGTACTCCACGCCTCCCAGGGTGGCCCGGGTTGAGGTCACCAACTCCTCTCCTCCCACCATCCGACCGTGGATATCCGCCGGCAACCACCCCTGGTACAGACCCAGGTCCACCAATTCGGGGACGGAGCCCCGCACGAGTTCGCCCCGCTCATAGAGGAGGAGGTCGGAGCCGGCCCGTCGGGCCAGGACATCCATGGCCCCGCCCACCTCCCCGAACCATCCGGCCGCCTCCTCGGCCGCTCGCTCGGCCAACGTCTCCGCGGTCCGGCCCGCAGCTGCCGACAGCGTCTGCCACGCCAGGGCCCCGAACCCCAGCGTGGGAATCAGGAAGAAGGCGAAGAGCGTCAATGTGACGCGTCCCCTGAAGCTCCCGAACCAGGTTGCCACCGGTGCTGACATCCACCGTTCACTGCTTCCGGATCGGTGCCCCAGCACCCAGACCAGCGCTCCCGTCCCCAGCACCAGGAGAAGAAGGAGGGTGCCTCTGGCCGTCACCAGCAGCGGGCCCGGGAGGGGAACGCGGTAATGGGCGTGAACGACCTCATCCGGATAGAACAGATCCAGCTCGCCCTGCCACCCTTCCGCCGTCCGGATCCACCGAACCTCCTGGACTCCCGACGCAGGCTCCCCGGGCAGGAAGGGGATCAAAACCAAAGGGTCCCGCTCTCCCCGGGCCGGAGAGAAGAGCGGTCCCAGGGGGGACGGCGTGGCCAGGGTACGTCTCGGAGGCACCACCATGGAGATGAAGGCCCCCCGGGAGAGGTGGATCACCGCCACGTAATGCATGTTCGGCAGGTCGTAGCGACGAAGGCGGAGATCCCCTCCGACGACGGCGTCCTGAACCAGATCCATGGGGATGGGTGGGCGCTCCCCCTCCACGCCGATGCGGAGTTCTTCCTGGGCCCGGCCATCCGGCGTCCAGACCGTGAGCCACACCGGTACGTCCTCCCGAGCCAGACCACTGCGGGTCCAGATGCCGTAGAGGGCCTCCACCGGATTGCGGCCGGTACCCACCATGGCCCGGGCCTCCTCTCCTGCCCGGAGGAGGAGGAATTCAAGGAAGGGGTCAGGCGGGGTCCCCAGCCGCTCCATCTGCTCTTCGGCGAGAGCCATGCGTCCTTCAACGCGCAGAGACCATCCCCAGGGCAGGACGGCCCCGGCGCCCAGGGCCAGGGTGGCCAGAAGCACCAACAACCGTCCTCCACGATCCACCCGCCGGGGCAAGCCGGTGATGAGAAAGAAGAGGGGGATTGCGAAGAGAAGTATTGCCCAGAGCGGGATGCCGGGACCGACCCGGACCAGGGCCGCCCCCACCCCCACGAGGGTCAGACCCGTCACCAGCGCCAGAACCAGTCGGACAGGCTCGACTTCCCTGGATCTGTCCCGGCCGCTCAGATGAAAGGTGAGATTGAAGAGAAGCCCTGCCGCGAGCGACGCCACCCAGACGAAGGTGACCCAGCCCAGCTCGCCCTCCGCCAGGAGAGCGGCCGAGGCTCCACTCGCCATGGCCCAGAGGAAGGCCAGGAGCGCCATGATGGTCAACCCAACCGACACCCAGGGAGGAAGACGGGCGGCACGCGTGGGCATCACGGCGCCCACCAGAAACACCCCGGCCAGTGCCAGGACCAGGATATGGCCCAGGGTCAGCTCCACCGGGACGGGGAGGAGAACACCTCCTGGACTGAAGAGCTGGGGCGCACCCAGCAGGCGGCCCAGGGGAAGGAGCATGAGGAGGGGAAACACGCCCAAGCCGGCGACGAGACGGCTCGCGCCTCCCGGTGCCCCTCCCATGAGGAGGAGGAGCCAGGCGGTGGCGAGGCCGAGCGTCATCCCCCTCTCCCACCACCGGGCCCGGCTCTCCAGGGCATCCGCTTCGGAAAGGGGCTCGAGATTGACGCTGAAGAGCACCTCGTCGTCCCAGCGCAGATCCCAAACGCCAGGTCCCTCCACACGGTCGGCTCGGGACACCACGATCTCGGCGCCATGGGCCCTTTCGAACCGGGAGGTGAAGTCCTGGAGATCCTCGTCAAGTCCCGGCGGCAGGTCCGCACGCAGGAGGGCGGCGGCCACCGCCGATCCGTCCCCGCCTGGAAGGGTCTGGGATACATAGAGGTACCCGAAGATGGCTCCCTCACGGTAGAGGTATCGAGCCTCGCCGAAACGGGCGGCCGCCGGCACAGGACCCTGGTGCGTCCCGACCCAGGAGCGAAGCTGCCCCTGGACGTCGAAGATCATCACGGCTTGGATGCCGTCGCGGAGCACATCGGGCGACAGGAGGGCACCCTGCTCGCCCTGGCGCCACCGCAGGGCGCCGGCATTGGAGGCTGCCTCGGCACGGGTGAGCAAGCCGTCGAGTTCGTTGGCCAGGCGGCGCTGGATATCTTCTTCCCATGACTCGACCCGCTCGTCCCACCCCTGGCTGAACCGGGACAGGTCACCGGTGGCGGCAAATCCCAGGATCACCGCACCCAGGAGCAGGACGGGAACCAGAGCCCCCGGAAGACCAGAGGGACCAGCCGCTCCCCGGGTCATTCCCAGAAGCCCCAGGACAGCCAGGATGGCCGCCACTGCCAGCCAGGCGGCCCCACCCCCACCGATCCACATGGCACCGGCCAGGGTCGATGCCAGGAGGCAGAGTGGAAGGAGAAGGGAGCGGGCGTTCACGTCGCTGGTGTCGGCTTGGCGAGAAGGAAGGCGCGGCCGGATGTTGACTCGCGCTCGGATCGGGCCCAGGGTGTCCCGTGTCCCCGGACACGAAAACGCCGTGGCAGTTGCGGTACCCCGGAGATGGCATCTGAACCCGGAGTCGGCCCCTGAACATGGGGGGCGGGGATCCGTGGAAAAAGGCGCCGGGGACCGCTCCACCCCACGAGCGAGTAGAATAATCAATCGGAAGTCACAGTTACGCGCGAGGCCAACATTCACCGGTCATCGAGGGGTTCTCCATGCCACTGAAGTCGCCCTGCCTCTGTCGGTGCCCTGGCCGTCAGCGCCGTTCCACCTGGTCCATCGTTCTCCTGGCCGCCCTTGCCCTGCTTCTGCAGATTCCCACGGCACCTGCTCTTGAGGCCCAGGGCATCACCCTGGATGAGGGGACGTTCACGCTCTACCTGGACGGTCGCGAGGTCGGAACGGAGACATTCGCCATCCGGAGATCCGGAGAGGGTCCGCAGGCTCAGATCATCGCCACGGCGGAAATCCAGATGGAGGTCCCGGAAGGCCGCCTGGACCTCAGGCCGGCGCTGCAGGCGGCGGGTGCCGACATGGAGGTCTCCGCCTACCAGATCCGGATCTCCGGACATATGCAGGAAGAGATCTACGTGACTCTCGGAGACCGGAGGTTTCGCACCAGCGTGCGGTCCGAACGCGGGGAGCAGGAGCGGGAATACCGTGCCACCCCCGGCACGGTCCTTCTGGATACGGGAGTCGCGCACCAGTACTTCTTCATCTCAGCCCGGATGGGGACCTCCGGGGGGAGTGTACCCATTCTGATTCCCCGGGAAGGGGTGCAGTACGACCTCCAGGTATCCGTGGTGGGAACGGAGAGGATCCAGATCGGCGGCACCTCCTTGGACGCTCGGCATCTCCGCCTGGAGGGACGGGGAGAAACCCGGGATCTCTGGGTCGATGGAGAATACCGAATCCTCCGATTGGAGCATCCGGCTGAGGGGTATGTCGCCGAGCGCCAGTCCCTCCCCTGAACGGATCTTCCGTGAGCCATTCCATGACGGAACCCGTCGATATCCTGGCCGTGTTCGCCCATCCTGACGACGCGGAGCTTCTGGTGGGCGGATCGCTGGCGGCTGCGGTGGATCAGGGGGAGTCGGTAGGTATCCTGGATCTCACCGCCGGTGAAACGGGGTCGAGGGGAACGCCGGAGCTTCGGGAACGGGAGGCGGCTCAGGCGGCTCGGGTCCTGGGAGCCAGGTTCCGGGAGAATGCCCTCCTGCCGGACGGGGAACTGGCCAACACCCTTCCCATGCGCCGCCGCGTTGCCGGGCTTCTCCGGCAGTTCAGGCCCAGGATCGTGGTCACCCATTGGCTGGAAGGACGCCACCCAGACCATCGGGAGGCCGCGGCCCTGGTGGTGGATGCCTCCTTCCTGGCGGGCCTCCGCAATGCCCGGGACGTGCCGGGGGATCCCCATCGCCCCTTCAAGGTGGTTCACGCACTCACCTTCCGGGAACAGGCCCCGAACCCCACCTTTCTCGTTGACATCTCCGAGCAGGTGGAGCGTCGCTTCGAAGCCATGCGGTGCTTCGCCTCACAGTGGGATGGAGCCACCGGCGCCGGAGAGGTCCATGCCGGCGGGTCACGACCGCTGGAAGAGCAGGTTCGGGCCCAACTGGCCCATTACGGGTCGCTCATCCGGGTCCCTTACGCCGAGCCGTTCTGGACGCGAGAGGCGGTGAAGCTCCCTTCCCTCGGCTCCCTGGCCGTCTCCACTTTCTGACCCCCGGTGGGGGTCACCGGCAGCGCACCTCCAGGAGGAGCCGCCGCCAACTGGGGACATCCGGCCCTGACGCCCGCAGGACGGAGGCCGTTGCCCCTCCACCACCCAGAAGCCAGGGGGCCAACCAGTTTCCGATTTCAGACGGGAGATGGCCCACCGGTTCTCCCGAGGTGAGGTGGACCCACACATCGGGCTCCTCCTGGCCCGGGGGATCGGGAATCAGCGCCAGGGCGTCTCCGGGCTGAAGCTCCGACAGGTGACGCTCCCGGCCCGCGAAGATGGTCCCGTGCACCGTTGCGCGGAAACGGCGGGGACGACCGGAGGGGAAGCGGGGGCGTTGGGACTGAACGCGTAACGGCATGGACGAAATCGGCAGGAAGGAGCGGCGGGGGGCTGGCTTCTCATCCTATAGGGTTCACCCCCTGCTTCCAAGACAGCGCCACAACGACGACCGGACATGGACCCCATCTATCTTGACCACGCTGCCTCGAGCCCCCTCCGACCGGAGGTCCGAGCGGCCATGCGGGAGGTGGAAGAGAGGGCGCCGGGAAACCCGTCGTCTCCCCACCGGTTCGGAAGGGAGGCGCGCGCCCGTCTGGAGGAGGCCCGGCGGCGCGTCGCCGGCGCCCTGGGCGTGGAGCCTGGAGCCGTTGTCTTCGTGGGTGGGGGAACCGAGTCGGACAACCTGGCCATCCTGGGTTGGAGCCGGTCCGTGCGAAGGTCCGGTCGCCGGCCCAGACTTCTCCATTCCGCCATCGAGCATTCGGCCGTGGCGGCCGCGGCCCGGCAGGTGGAAGCCGAGGATGGGCAGGTCGAGATCTTCCCGGTGGCGTCCGATGGATCCGTTCAGTTGGACCAGGCCCTGGACCGGCTCGGGATGGATGCCGCCGAAACCGGACCGCTGGAAGGCCGGAACGGACTCGTCTCATGCCTCTGGGTCAGTCATGAAACCGGTCTGATCCTCCCGATCCGGGAGGTGGTGGAGTGGGCCGGGGCTCGAGGCTTCCAGGTACATGTGGACGGGGTACAGGGTGTGGGGCGGCTGGATGCAGCCCCCATCCTGGCCTCCGTCGATCTCTTCTCGCTGTCTGCCCGTAAACTCGCTGGTCCTCCGAGAATGGGCATCCTGGTGGCGCGAGCGGGGGTGGATCTTCAGCCCATCCTCTTCGGAGGGGGCCAGGAAAGGGGACTGAGGCCCGGAACGGAAGACGTTGCCGGCGCCGTGGGCACGGCCGTGGCGGTGGAGGCGGCCGTTACCCGGCGGGACGAGGAGTGGGCCCGCCTCACGGCGCTGCGGGAGTCCCTGGAACTCCGACTCCGGGAAGGAATTCCCGACCTTGTCATCCATGGGTCCCAGGGGGAACGAGCTCCCCACATCCTGAATGTGGGGATCCCGGGCGTCCCCTTGGATCTGCTCCCGGGCGCCCTGGATCTGGAGGGAGTTGCCGTATCTGCGGGATCGGCCTGCCAGAGTGGGACGACGGGCCCCAGTCCGGTGCTCACCGCCCTGTATGGAGGGGATCACGCCCGTCACACGGCGCCACTGCGGATCTCCCTCGGATGGAACACCCGGGCTTCTGAGGTGGAAGAGGCGGGATCCGTGATCATCCGGGTTGTGGAAGGCGTTCGCCGCGCCTTCGGCGCCCCTCTCTGACCCGCTCAACCCCCTCAACCTGAGACTCATGGCCGCGAATCGGATCCTGGTCGCCATGTCCGGAGGTGTAGACTCTTCCGTCACCGCCGCCCTGCTGGTGAAAGCGGGCCTCGAGGTGGTAGGGGTGACCATGAAGACCTTCTGCTACCAGGATACTCCAGCCCACAGCCGAACCTGCTGTGGGCTGGATGGGATTTTGGACGCCCGTCGGGTAGCGGACACGCTTGGGATTCCCCACTACGTCTTCGATGTGGAGAAGGAGTTCACCCGGGACGTCATCGATGACTTCGTGGCGGAGTACGCTCGGGGCCGGACCCCTAACCCCTGTGTCCGCTGCAATGCCAATACCAAGTTCGGGGATCTCCTCCGCCGCGGTCGGGCCCTGGGATGTGATGGGATTGCCACCGGTCACTACGTCCGGTCGTTTCGGGTGGATGACGGGCGGGCCGGTCTGCTCCGGGGTCTGGATCGAGCCAAGGATCAGAGCTACTTCCTCTGGGGTCTCCCGCCGGAGTTGCTCCCCCTGCTCCATTTCCCCCTGGGCGCCCTTACCAAGCCCGAGGTACGGGAACAAGCCCGTCAGCTCGAACTCGTCACGGCCGAGAAGCCCGAGTCCCAGGAGATCTGCTTTGTTCCCACCGGCGACTATCGAGACCTTCTCCGGAAGCGGCTGACCCCGCGTCACCCGGCGCTTGAGCCTGGTCCCATCCGCCATGTGGACGGTCACCTGGTGGGCGAGCACAACGGGTATGCCGGTTTCACGGTGGGGCAGCGAAAGGGGCTCGGCGGAGGGTTTGCGGAACCCCACTACGTGATCCGCGTCGAACCGGCGACCCGCACCGTTGTGGTGGGACCCCAGGAGGCGTTGAATTCGTCCCGGGTACGCGTGAACGACCTGAACTGGTTCCACGGACCTCCGGAACCCGGGGAGGAACTCCGCGTGCAACTCCGCCATCGGGCACCGGACGTGCCGGCCCGCGTCGACGCCGTGGATGCCTCGGATCTCCAGTTGACGCTGGCCACCCCGCAGCTGGCCGTGACGCCGGGCCAATCCTGCGCGGTATTCCGTGGCGACGAGCTGGTGGGCGGAGGGCGGATCCTGGCAGCCTGATCTCCTGAGCCAGGAGCCGTGGCCTGTGAGTGTTGGCCTTTTGAACCCCCTGGGGGATCAGGGGAGAGCCTGGGCCCGCTCCAGGATGGAGATGAGATGATCGGCTGGAGCGTGGTTCACGATCCCCCCCGGCGACCCCCACCGCTCCAGGTCCTCCGAGGACACCTCGGCCTCCAGACTCCGGGCGAAGGGCGCGTCCACATTGCGGAAGAGGATTCGTCCGGGACCCGCCGCCCGTTCACCCGAAGCTTGGGGCCACACTTCCCAGCGGAGGAGGTCACCATCCATCACGTGTCTCATGGGTGTTCGCCGGGAATAGGGGACTTGTTGGGCAACGGCACCGTTCAGTGGCGCAGGCCTGCAGCCTCTGCGAAGGCTTCGAAGCGCTCTCGCTCCTCATCGGACAGGGATGTGGGCACCTCGATCCGGACCTCCACGAATTGATCTCCGGTCTTGCCATCCAGATTCACACCCTGGCCCCGAAGCCGAAACCGGGTTCCACTCTGGGTTCCGGGAGGGATCCTTAGGACCACGTGCTTTCCTTCCAGTGTGCGGACCTTGACCCGGCTTCCCAGGACTGCTTGAGCCAGGTTGATGGGAACCTGTACGTGAACGTCCAACCCGTCCCTCGTGAAGAATCGGTGGTCTTTCACCTTGAAGACCAGGATGAGATCTCCCGGTGGCCCTCCGCCGGGTGTCCGCTCCCCCTTGCCGCTGACCTTGAGGCGTGAACCGGTTTCCACACCCGCCGGTACCCGTACCTCCAGCTTGCGCCGCTGACGAACCATGCCGGACCCCTGGCATAACCGGCAGGGGGACTCGGGCACCCGACCCCTCCCGACACAGGCCGGGCAAGGTCGATTGACGGCAAATCCACCCTGCCCGAACGAGATGGCCCCGGACCCGCCACACTCGGAACAGATTCGGGTGCCGGTCCCGGGCGCCGCACCTGAGCCGCCGCAACCGGTGCAGTCTTCGGTCACCGGTACCCGCAAGGTGACCTTCCCTCCACGAGCCGCCACCTCGAAGGTGATCTCCACCTGAAGCTCCACATCACGACCCCGGGCAGACGCTGCGGCTCCCGGGCCCTCGGTGCGTCCCCTGCGACCCCGGTCGAAGATGGAACTGAACAGATCGCCCAGGCCGCCCATCGCGCCCAGATCCTCGAAGGCGAACCCACCCGCCGCCTCCGAGCCCGGACCGCGGGACTCGCTGCTCCACCGGGGACGCTCCCCGCCCTCGCCTCCAAGCCCGAACGCACCCAGTCGCCGCATCTGGTCGTACTTCTTGCGCTTTTCCTCATCGGAGAGGACCGCGTAGGCCTCCCCGATCTCCTGGAACCGGGACTGGGCGCTCTCATCCCCGGGGTTGGCATCGGGATGATACTGCTTGGCGAGTTTTCGATACGCCTTACGGATGGCGTCGGAGTCGGCATCGGGCTTGACGCCCAGGACCTCGTAGAAATCCCTGGACCGGGTGCTCATGGCCTCACCCCTCCTCCTTCACCGAGCCTGCTCCGCTTCACTCGTGGACTCTCACGCTGACCCGAGCCGGCCGCAGCAGGTGTCCCTTGAAGACGAAGCCCTTCTGGAAGACCTGGGCCACCTCTCCATCCTCATCCGGCGAATCGGTGGGAACCCTCATCATGGCTTCCATGACGTTGGGGTCGAACGTTTCACCTGTGGGATCCACCACCTCCAGGCCGGCACCCATCAACACGCGGTGCAGCTTCTGTTCCATAAGCCGGACACCTTCCAGGACCGACTGCACCGTGGCCTGCTCCGGGTCCAGGGTGGTCACTCGCTCAAAGTCATCCAGGATGTCCAGGATTCCCCCGACCAGGTTCGCCTGAGCGCGGATTCCGGACCCAGCCATCTCGGTCTGGGATCGACGCCGGAAGTTGTCGAACTCGGCGACCAGGCGAAGATGCCGGTCATTCAACTCCTCAAACTCCCGGCGAAGGGTGCCCGCCTCTTCCCCCGCCACCTGGGCGGCCCCGTCCATGGGAACGGGATGCCCGTCTTCGGTGGCGACGGAGTTTCCGTCCCTGGTCTGGTGCGGTTCCTTCCCCTCTGCCCCAGTGGGTGGGGTAGTCGGGGATTCTCCCGTCTTTTCCTGAGATCTACTCATGGATTTACTGTCCTCTTGAAGGCCAACCGCAGGTGGGTAGCCGGTTCGTCGTCGAATGTCTGAGAGTATACGACTCAGCCGGGCAGCGGCCCAGTCCCCCGCCACCCCGACCTCGGGACAGAGGGTACACTTTGTCCGTGGGTGGGTTCGCACCAGATGGGGGCGGAGGGACACGTGTGGCTACGGATCCGCCTCCGATTGACTCCCCTCCCCGGCCACGGCCTGGTAGAGGAGATGGAGGGCGTGCTGGCCCGCTCTCTCCCTCACCTCGGCTCGCGGACCGGGAAACCGGACCTTCTCGGCCCGGCAACCTCCGTCATGAGCCAGGGCGAACCACACCGTGCCCACGGGCTTCTCCATGGACCCACCGCCGGGACCCGCCACGCCGGTGATGCTCACCCCCACCCGGGCCGGAACGATGCGTCGTACCCCCTGAGCCATCTCCCGGGCCACCGCCTCGGAGACGGCTCCATGGGTTTCCAACGTCTCCTCGGCAACGCCGAGGAGGTCACGCTTGACATGGTTGGAATAGGCGACGACACCCCCCTGGACCCAGGCTGAGCTCCCGGGGATCGAGGTGAGGCGCCCGAGCACCTCTCCGCCGGTACAACTCTCGGCCAGGGCCACCGTCCACCTCCGGGCGGCCAGCCGCCTACCTACCGCCTCAGCCAGGTCCAAACCGTCCGTGTCATATCGGTACGGTGCGAGGATGGGCCCAAGAAGAGACTCCACCCGGTCGAGCCGGAGATCGGTCTCGGGACCAGTGGCCCGAAGACCGAGTTCCACACCGCGGAGGGAAGGCCGGTACGCCACCTCCACGTCTTCGTCCCCCTCCCGGTCCAGCAGTTCCTCGATCCGTCCAGCCAATTCGGACTCGGGAATCCCGGTGGTAAGCAGGATCCGGGTGGAGTGAGGAGCGAAGCGGGATCCGAAGGTGTCCCGGATCCGGGGCTCCGCCACCTCAGCCATCAGGTGCCTCATCTCGTCGGGAACCCCCGGAAGCAGGAGGACCACCGGAGGGCTGTCGGCACGGAAGAAGGCGCCATCCCGCGCCGTCTCTGGATGGAACCAGATGGCGGGGGCCGAGCCACGCTCATTCATGAGTGGGTCGGCCCCCTCGGGCACCAGGGCGATGCGGCGGTTGGTCTCCGGAAGCTTCTGGAACCCTCTCTGTTCAAAACGCCTGCGGAGTTCTGCCAGGATTCCCTGGTCCGTGCGGAGCCGGACTCCCCAGGCAAGTACCACGGCCTCCCGGGTCCGGTCGTCCAGGGTGGGGCCGAGGCCACCGGTAACCACCAGGAAATCGGCCCCGGAGCTTCCTCGGGTCAGGGCCTGGGCGATGGCCGGCTCATCGTCTCCCACCGATTCCATCCCGGCCACCTGGAATCCCAACCCATGGAGGTGCCGGGCAAGCCATCGTGAGTTGCCGTCCATGCGTTCCCCGGACAGAAGCTCGTCACCGATGGTGAGGATCCGGGCTCGAGGAGGACCCTCAGGTTCTCCAACGTACATCAGGAATCCCCCGCCCCCTTCGCTTCCGCACCGGGTGAGAACAGATAGCGATTCTGGACCAGATACACCCCCATGGAATACACCGTCAGCACCAGGGCGACCAGGAGGGAAAGACCCACAACACCGCCGTGGAGAGGTCCCCAGAACTCCCAGATCCCGCTCCCCTCCCACCCCGCTCGTCCGGCGTGTAGCACGAAAGAATACCAGAGTAGGAGCGCACCGCTGAAGATGTTCTGCGTAAAGGCTTTGTACTTTCCGGAAGGCCCTGCGGAGATGACGGCTCCGCGACGAGCCGCCCAGCTACGAAAGAGGGTGACGAAGAGTTCCCGACCAAAGATGACCAGAAGGACCCAGAGCGGCATGGGACCCCACCAGGGGATCTCCCAGATGGGCTCCGGACGATGGGAAACCAGATAGAACGGGACCATGGTCGCAGCCATGAGAAGCTTGTCGGCCAGTGGGTCCAGCAGCTTTCCCATGTCGGTGATCCACCCATGCTTTCGTGCCAGGTAGCCGTCCCATAGATCGGAGACGGCCGCCACTACGAAAACGATGAAGGCAGCGAGAAACACTCCGGCGCTCTGGCCAAGGGCCAACACAAACACAACCGGACACGCAGCAATGCGTGCCACAGTGATGAGGTTGGGAACGTTGATTCGGGAGCCGGCCATGAGGTCAGGAGGTCAACTGAGCGTCTTGACCACCTGCTTGCTCACCGACTTGAGGGTCTCGAAGACCCCATCCCCCCGAATGGCCACCCCCGGGAAATCCGGTACACCCATGGGATTCAATTCACTGCGGAGTTCTTCCATGGATGCGATTCCCGGCATGTCCCTCTTGTTGTACTGGATCACGAAGGGGATCCTGGACAGGTCGTACCCGTAGGCCTCGATGTTCTCATAGAGATTGTGCATCGCTTCGATGTTGGCCTCGCGGCGGTGCACCTGTGAGTCGGCTACGAAGATGAGGCCATCCACACCCTTGAGGATCAGCTTCCGGCTCGCGTTGTAGTAGACCTGCCCGGGGACGGTGTAGAGGTGGAAGCGCGTCTTGAAGCCCCGAATCGAGCCCAGGTCGATGGGAAGGAAATCGAAGAAGAGGGTTCGGTCGGCTTCCGTGGCCAGGGAAATCATCTTCCCCCGGGTATCCGGATCCACCTTGGAGTAGACATGCTCCAGATTGGTGGTCTTTCCCCCCAGACCCGTCCCGTAGTAGACGATCTTGCAGTTGATCTCCCGGGCCGCGTAGTTGATCATCGACATGACAGTCCACCTCCCCCGAAGCTGCTGACCATGTCCTCGGGCCCAATCGCCCGGAGCAGAGCGCGGGACTCCGTTAGGTCCCACCGGACGCGAGCGCCTGATGCGACAGAGACGGCGGGAAGAAGGCCAGTTAGCATCGTCCAAGCAGGGTTCTCGGGACTGGAAGCTCGGAGGGTCGCCAACGGGGACCACGCCGAACGGGGCCATGTCTTCGGACAGAAGGCTAAACTGGCCCGGAATGAGCAGTGGGGCAAGCCGCTGAACCGGAAGCACAGCGGCATATCGCCACCACCGGAGCCCCCGGGCCGGACCAACCCGATACGAAGGTTCAGGGCCGCGCCTCGCGCACGGAGCCGTTCAGACCCGACGCCTCCTGTTCCATCCTTTCCACAATGGCCCGGGCACGGTTCCTGAGAATCTTGCGAGGCTCCCAGCTGATGTAATCCTTCAGCAGCGTGATATGATCAACGGACGGATCCTGGCGAGCCATGTGCTCCAACGCCGCCATCCTCTTCAGGGAAAGCGAATCGAACAGATTGCGACGCTGGCGTACGATCTGATCTCGAACGAGAAAGACCGAAGCCGCCCCCACGACACCAGCGGTGAGGATGGCGAATCCGGCGATTCGAAGTGCTCGTTTCGTTGCAGCGTCCATGGCTGGAAACCAGTGGTTCGGGTTTACATCTCCCGACGGCCCGCCAGCGCCTGGGCCAGGGTCGAGCCGTCTACGTACTCCAGGTCACTTCCCACGGGGATTCCCCGGGCGAGCCGAGTCACCCGGACACCCTGAGACCGAAGGATGCTATCAAGGTAGACTGCGGTGGCCTCTCCCTCAACGGAGGGGTTTGTGGCAAGGATGGCCTCTCGGATCTCGCACGGCCCATTCCGGACTCTTCCGAGCAGGCTTTCGATCCTCAGATCTTCGGGCCCGACCCCATCGAGAGGCGACAGCCGGCCACCAAGAACGTGGTACAGGCCACGAAATTGCCCTGTCCTTTCAATGGACTCCACCTCGAAGGCACTTTCCACCACGCACACCGTCGTCTGGTCCCTTTCCGTATCGGCACATACTCCGCAAAGCTCCAACTCCGTGTAGTTTCCGCAGATCCGGCAGGGATGGATCCGGTCCACCAGACTCTCCACCGCCCGCGCCAATCTCCGCCCCTCCTCGGGCGAGGACCGGAGGAGGTGATGGACCAGACGGCGAGCCGTTCGCGGGCCGACACCGGGAAGCCTTGACAGCTCCCGGGTCACCTCATCGATAAGAGACACGTCCGAACCCGGACCGTCAGAACAGGCCGGGCATCTTCATGGGCAGGGGGAGATTACCCGTGGCCTTCTGCATCTCCTCTTCATACACCTTCCGTGCCTTGTTCTGGGCTTCCGAAACAGCCGCCAGCACCAGATCCTCCAGCATCTCCACATCGTCGGCATCGACCACGGCGGGGTCGATGGCCACAGCCTTGACGCCGCCCTTGCCATCCACGGTCACCGTTACCATCCCGCCTCCCGAAGAAGCGGAAATCTCCTCGCGGTCCAGATTGGCCTGGATCTCCGAGATCTGGGACTGCATCTGCTGTCCCATCTTGAGTAGTTGCTGCATGTTCATGAGTGACTCCACGTTTACTTTTGAAAAGGGGGAGGATGGCCGGGACCCTCGCCTGCCGAAGGAGGGCAGGTCCGTGGCGGGCGTGGTCATTCCACGATGTCGAGATCCCACGATTCTACCGCCCCCCTGAGACCCGGTTCCTTTTCCAGGAGGTCATCGAGGAGCCCCTCCCGGACCTGCACCTGGGACACCCTCCTGGCGCCCTCCTGCTCCGGTAGCACCAACTCCCGAAACTCCACCCGGACCCCACCGGCGGCCAGGCCGCCCAGGGCGTCTTCCAGGGTGCGACGGATGGAGGGACCGTGGAGCCGCTCCAGGTCCAGACCCGGCGGAAGAGCGATGACCACCCTTCCCTCTTCAGGAGAATCGATCTCTGCTCCTCGGAGCAGGGGGGTCATGCCTGGGGGCAGATTCCCGCTTGCGCCCTCCAGAAGTTCCCTCCATGCCCGGCGGATCGAGGTGGAATCGGCAGGGCCCCCGGGCTCGGGCGAGTCGGGTTCGGTGGGAGCTGGGCCCCCAGCGGCAGGGACGGTAGCCTGGCCAGGATCGGCCGAGGCAGGCGCCGGAGCCGAGTCGCCAGGGGCCGGCTCGGTGCGAACCAGTTCAGGTACCTCCGGTACCTCCCGGGGGAAGGCGTCTGGACGTGCCTCGGCGGGAGGGGCTGAAGACCGAGTCCGGGTCAGGTCGGAAGACTGCCGCCCACCCTGGTCGGGGAGGACGGAGTGGGGGATGGGGGTAGCTGCCCGAGGTTCCGTGGGCGAGGGCGGAGCCTCTCCCCCGAGCGCCCGGAGGAGCGTTTCCATCTCCACCGTGCGGTCCATGAGGGCAAAGCGGATCAGGAGGAGCTCGAGGAGAATACGGGGCTGGGAAGCTCTCCTCATCCCACCCCTCGCCTCCAGGTCCGCCGCCATGCCCAACATGCGCACCAGATCTGCCGCCTCGAAAAGGGACGTGCGGCTGCGCCACTCCTGCAGGGATTCACCCGTCAGTTCCGGAACGGGCGAGCCCACCCTGAGGCGCAGCAGCGTCCGTAGGGCATCCAGGAGCCCCTGGTAGAATTCCACCAGGTCGTAGCCGCGATCGAGTAGGTCCTGGACCAGGACGAAAATCCCCGCCTGATCGCGCTGCGCCACAAGATCCAGCGTATGGAGGAAACGCTCCTCCTCCACGACGCCCAGGATCCTGCGCACCGTGTCCACGGAAAGGCCTACCCCATCGGAGAGGGCCAGCACCTGATCCGTCAGGGATAGGGCATCCCGCATGCCTCCGTCGGCTTTACGCGCCACGAGGCGGAGGGCTTCGGGTTCGGCGGAGGCTCCTTCCCGGCTCAGGACCTCACCGAGGCGCTGCACGATCTCGGGCACGCCGACTCGCCGGAAGTCGAACCGTTGACACCGGGACAGGATGGGGGCCGCCGTCTGCTCGATCTTCTCCGGCTCGGTGGTGGCGAAGATGAAGATGACGCGTGGAGGCGGCTCTTCCAGCACCTTCAGGAGCGCGTTCCATGCCTCGCGGGTGAGCATGTGCGCCTCGTCCACGATGTAGACCTTGAAGCGCCCTTCCTCGGACGGGGCATACATGGCTCGACTTCGGAGATCCCGGGCATCGTCCACACCTCGATTCGAGGCGGCGTCGATTTCCACTACATCCAGGGAGGTGGTACCTGACCAGATGCTGACGCAGCTGCTACATACCCCGCACGGTTCTCCCGCCGCCGTCCGGTCGGGACAGTTGAGGGCCATGGCCAGTACCCGGGCCAGGGTGGTCTTGCCGACACCGCGGGGTCCCGAGAAGAGATAGGCATGACCCACCCGGTCGCCGGAAACGGCCCTGCGGAGCGTCTCGGAGACGTGTTCCTGTGTCGCCACCTCGGAAAACCGGCGGGGACGATAGCGGCGAGCGAGAGCGGTATGGGACAAAGGCGGGAAGAGTCGGGCTGGAAAACGAGGGGTCAAACGGGAAGACCAGCGGGTCCCCTGGAATCCCGCCTCGGCACGACGGCCGGGAGTTCCCCAAAAAAAATGCCCCAGGCGAACCGTAGCAACGATCACCACACTTACCGCTGCTACCGGCGAGGTCCTGACGGGATTCGTGGGCTTTCGCTCTACGGGCCTGGGGCACGCCTTGATCCTAATGGGAATGGGGGGCAGGCGTCAACCGATGTCCCATCCGGGCCTCCACGCATCCGCCACATAGGTCATGGCCTGCCGCCCTCCCTCCAGGAGGACCACGGCCACATCGAAGCGAATTTCCCGGGGCCAGCCCAGGTCGGGGAATAGCGGGCCCCCCTCTGTCACGTCCCGGGCAAGGAGCCGGAGCCAGGCCTGGGCCGCCTTCTGAACGTCGCGACACTTTCGGGGGGTGACCGAGAGGAGGGCTTCCTCCACGAGCGCCGGCGACGCCTTTCCCCCGCACCGGCGGGTCTTCACCTCCACGAAGGCGAGGACCTGGTCGCGGTAGACCACCAGGTCGAGTTCCCTGGGTCCATCACGCCAGTTCCGGTCCAGCACCCTCCATCCCCTGGACGCCAGCGATCCGGCCACGAAGGACTCGCCTCGCCGTCCCCATTCCACAGTTGATCCCCTGGCCACGGCCAATCTCCTGGGCTCCCTGAGCATCCCTCCTGCTTCCCGGCCGAGGCTACCCACACGGGGCCCGGGGGTCTCCGGACCCGGGGATCTCCGGACCAATGGTGGAGCACGTCGGAACTCGTTCATTCGCCTCCGGGCTCCGGGGTCCGGGCCCGCCGGGCCGCGAAGCCCGCTGCACCGCGAAGCTCTTGGTAAAGATGAGCCTCCAGCCGGGGCGAACCCATAGCTGATCGGGCCAAGTTGCGCCGGAAGGACGGAACAAGCTCGAGTGGGAGCGGAAACGAACCGGAGCAGAAACGAACCGGAGGGACCAGCAGACGAGATGGGGCTCGAACGCGGGATCTGATCAGGAGACCGGAAGGGACGGCTCCTGATCCAGGGCGGGGACCAGGCGTCGATCCAATGCCTTGCAGATCACCTGCATCTGCTCCATGAGTTCGGCGAATTGCTCCGGATAGAGGGACTGGGCCCCGTCGGAGAGCGCCATCTCCGGGTTGGGGTGGACCTCCACCATGACCCCATCCGCTCCGGCCGCAACGGCGGCTCGCGCCATGGGAATCACCTTCGCCCGGATCCCGGTCCCGTGGCTGGGATCGGCGATGATGGGGAGGTGGGAGAGTCCCTGGATGACGGGAATGGCCGTCAGATCCAGCAGGTTCCGGGTGTGTGTGTCGAAGCTCCGGACTCCCCGCTCGCAGAGGATCACCTGGTCGTTCCCTTCAGCCAGCAGGTACTCGGCGGCCAGGAGAAGCTCTTTGATGGTGGCCGACATCCCCCGCTTCAGGAGCACCGGCTTGCCGGATCTACCCGCCCGGCGCAGAAGCGTGTAATTCTGCATGTTCCGAGCACCGATCTGAATGATGTCGGCGTACTCGGCCACCAGATCCACGCCTTCGGCATCCAGCGCCTCCGTCACCACCGCCAGCCCCGATGCCTCACGGGCCTCGGCCAGGAGCTCGAGGCCCTTCATCCCAAGCCCCTGGAAGGAATACGGGGAGGTCCGTGGCTTGAATGCCCCGCCACGCAGAACCGTAGCTCCCATTTCCCGGAGCGTCCGTGCAATCCCGACGATCTGTTCCCGGCTCTCCACCGCACAAGGGCCCGCCATGACGACGATCTCCGATCCCCCGATCCGGGTACCATTGGGCAGGGTCACCACCGTGTCTTCCTGCTTCCACTCCCGGGACACCTGCTTGTACGGGCGGCTCACCTCGATGACCTCCAGAACCCCCTCGAGCCCCTCCAACCGAGCCGAGTCAACCCGCCCATCGTTGCCGATGAGCCCTACGGCGGTCCGCTGACGCCCGGGAATGGGTCGGGCATCGTACCCCATGGACCGGATCGTCTCCACGACCCGATCGATGGAGGTCTGGGACGCGTCCTGCTTCATCACCACCAGCATGATTTACTCTCTGGAAGAGGGGAGTTCATATGTAAGGAGAGCCGGCAAGGTCGAACCCTCGGGAGAATTGGGGGTTCCGCCGGAAGCCCACTCGAGCCGCAAACCGTCCCGGGCCACCAAGGTCTTCCCGGGGAATCCCAACGATCGAACCAGCTCCGGAAGTCCAGCCCGATCCACCTGCGGATAGAGATGGGTGAGAACCAGTACGGCCGGGTCCGCGGCACAGGCGATTTCGCTGACGGCCGAGGGATCCAGGTGCATCCCGGGGAAATCCTGGGAGGGGAAGGCGCACTCCGCCACCAGGAGATCCACGCCCGCCATGAAGGTCCCCAACTCGGGCGCGGGCCCCGTATCTCCCGTGTATCCCAAGCTCCCCGACTCCGTCTCGATCCGATACGCCAGCGATTCGTCGGTGTGGGGCGTGGGATGTGAACGCAGGGAAAACCGTCGGCCTGGATCCTCCCAGCGTCCGCGCTCCGGAAGTTCCTTCACAACCAGGGGGAATCCAGGATCCAGGATATACTCTCCAAAGGCCCCGACCAATCCCTCCAGGCGACGGCCCAAACCCCGGGGTCCCAGCAAGGTCAGGGGCGATTTCCGGCCTCCCTGGATTCCGTGCCGGAGCGCCCAGAGGAGAGCGGGCAGATCCCCGAAGTGATCGGTGTGGTAGTGGGAGATGGTCACATGAGTCAGGGCCGACCAGTCCAGCCCCCACCGACTGAATCCATGGACTACGCCGCTGCCACAATCCAGGAGAAGGCTGAATCCCTCACCCTCCACCAGGTGCCCCGCAGATCGGTGATCATCATCCGGCAGGAGCGTCCCGGCTCCCAGGATAGTCACCCGCACGGCGCTCTCCCGGCCGCAGGCCCACAACACCGCGTCCCCGGGCAGGCCCTCCCCGATGCCCGGCTCACATCACCGCTCCCGCCGCCTCGAGCGCTTCTTCGAGGCGCACCCCCACGATGGAACTCACCCCTGGTTCCTCCATGGTGACCCCATAGATCCAATCCGCCGCCTCGATGGTGCGGGGATTGTGGGTGATGACGATGAATTGCGTCTGGGCCTTGAAGTCCTGGAGAAGGCGGATGAAGCGGCCGATGTTGGACTCGTCCAGTGGGGCGTCCACCTCATCCAGTACGCAGAAGGGCGACGGTTTCACCAGGTAGATCCCGAAGAGGAGGGAGAGCGCCGTGAGCGCTCGTTCCCCTCCGGAGAGGAGGTCGATCCGTTGGGTCCGCTTCCCTCGGGGCGAGGCGTGGATCTCAATGACGGATTCCAGAGGATCCTGGGGATCTTCGAGCCAGATGTCGCACTCCCCGCCCTGGAAGAGCCGGAGGAAGGTGCTGCGGAAGTTGTCGCGGATCGCTTCGAACGTTTCCTGGAAGAGCCGCGTCGCTGTGGCGTTGATCTCGCGAATGGCGCTCCGAAGGTCGTTACGGGCGTCCACCAGGTCGTCGCGCTGCTCCTTCAGGAAGTCCAGCCGCGCTGACTCCTCCTCATGCTCCTCCACCGCGAGCATATTCACCGGACCCATCTTTCCCAGACGCCCCACCACATCCGCCAACTCGTCGCGGAGCTCGTTGGTCTCGCCCTCCAGGATGTGGGCGTCCCGGGTCAACTGCTCCAGGGACCGCCCCCATTCCCCTTCGAGACGATCCTGCACCCGCCCGATGCGGCCCTCCAGCTCCCGACTCTCGAGTTCGAGACGATGGCGGGCCTCCGATGCCTGCCGCTCCCGGACCCGGGCCTCACGGCTCCGGGTCTCTGCCGTTTCAACCTCCCCCTGGATTGCCCGCAAGACCTCTTCCTGCCGGCGGAGGGTTTCGGTGGCATCGTCCCGCAGGGAGAAGAGTCTCTCGATCTCCGCCTCACCCTGGGAGCGGGTGACAGCCGCTTCGCCCACGCCCTTCCGGAGGCTCGCCTCTTCGCCGTCCAGCGACTCGATCCTCCGCCGGTTCCGCTGAGCCAGACGTGTGAGTTCGTCCAGACGCTCCCGTAGGCGCTCCACATCCCCTTCCGCCCTAGCTTCCCGGACCGTGAGATCGGAGACCTGGGTGCGCACGGTCTCCCACTCCTCCTGTACCTCTTCCAGGAGGCGCCTAGCCTCGTCTCGACCTCGGGCGATATCGGTCTCGCCGGCCGCCAACCCTTCCAATTCGGTCCGGGCGGCGGCGGCCCTCTCGTCGGTGCGCTGCATTGCCGCAGCCGTGGCCTGGATCTGTCGCTGAACCTCTTCCCGGGCTCGCTCCCGCCGTGCCCGATCAGCCGATTGCTCCCGGGCCTCCGCCTGCGCCTCCCGAAGCCGGTCCTGGCTGAGCCGTGCCTCGCGGCGGATCTCATGGAGGGTGGCTTCGGCCTCCTGGACCTGGAGATGGACGGCCTCCCGGCGCTCCCGGGCGTCGTCGGCTTCATCTCGGGCCTGGGACGCGTCGCGACGGAGCTGGTCCAGTTCGCCGCGGCGCTCGAGGAGGCCGGTGGCGCCCAGGGGATTCCCCACCCTCAGGAGGCCGGGGCGGCTGCGTACCAGGCCCCTGGCCGTGACGGATTCATCGGCGGCCGGGAGGGTGAGTGGGTCCCCCATGCCCTCGCTGAAGTCCACCCCGTCCAGGAGGACCCGGACCCAGGGGGCTCCAGCCCCTTCCACCTCCAGCCGGTCCAGGAGCGCTCCCTCACCGGACAGGTCGGGGACCCCCTCCAGGGGCAGGATGACGAGCCCGCCCCCTTTGCGCCACTCACGCTCGAACCAGTGCACAAGCCGCAGGGCGGCGGCCTCGTCTTCCACCAACACGCCCCGGCTGAGCACCCCGAGATAGGCTTCCACAGCGGCCATAACCTGTGGAGGTGCAGACAGATAGTCGGCCAGCACGCCGAGGACACCAGGGGGAGGCGCGGCCAGAAGGGATTTGAGGACAGGGTCCATCCCCTCCCGGTCCCGCTCCATGCGCTCGAGGGCCCGCAGACGGGTCTCCAGGGTGGCCGCCTGATCTTCGGCTTCGAGTTCCACGCGACGAGCCCCATCCGCCTTCGTCCGGACCCGCTCCACCTCCCGGCTTGCCCCTTCCACGGCCTTCTGCGTCGTCTCGACACCGGTGGAGAGCTGGGCGATGCGATCGGTGAAGAGGTCGCCCTGAGCCGCCAGCTCTTCCAACGCGACCGCGGCACGCTCAAGCTCCTCATCCAGGTGTTGCCGGCGCAGCTCCAGGTCCCGGGCCTGCTCGGCGGCGGCATCCACATCTCCCCGAAGCTGCGCCGTTCTCCGGGCCAGTTCGCGCTCGCGCTGTTCAATGGACTCGAAGGCGCCCCGGGCTAGGGTGAGGCGTTCCCGGACTTCCTGGGAGGCGGCACGGCGCAGCTTCAGTTCGTCCCGGAGCGCCTGGAGAGCCCGGCCTCTCGTCACCTCTCCCGCCCGGACCTCCCTGATTTCGGCATCGGCCCGCTCCAGCGCATGACCCGCCTCCTGCCGCTCCAGGGCGATCCGCTCGAGTCGTTGCCCGGTATTCTCTTCCCGCTCCCGAGCCACGGCCACCTCCCGCTCCAATCGCACAATCCGGGTGCGGAGTTCCTCGGTCCGACCCGCCGCTTCCGTCCGCGCCCGCTCCGCCTCCACCCGGGTGGCCCTGAGCGATTCGAGGCGGGCCTCCAGTTCGGTGACCCGGGCCTGTAGGGCTTCCGGATCGTCAGCGGAGGTCAGAGCGCCGGCAATCTCGGAACGACGCTGCTCAAGGGCCGCCAACTCCCGACCCACCAGAGTGACCTCGAGATCCAACCGGCGCTTGCGGAGCTCGGTATACCGCTGCGCCCGACCCCTCTGCCGGGCCAGGGAGCGGACCTTGCTCTCCACCTCACCGATGAGATCCTCTAGCCGTTGCAGGTCGGCTTCGGCCCGCTCCAATCGCCGGGAGGCGGCGCGGCGCCGGTCCTTGTACTTGCCGATCCCCGCCGCCTCTTCGAAGAGTCCTCGACGCTCCTCAGCCCGGTCCGAAAGGATGGCGTCGATCATGCGGTTCTCGATCACCGCATAGGCATTGGCCCCGAGACCCGTGTCCCGACAGAGCTCCTGGATGTCCTTGAGGCGGCAACTGGAGCGGTTCAACCGGTACTCCGAACCTCCATCGCGGAAGACCGTGCGAGCGATCTCCACCTCCTCGAAGGGCACCGGGAGTGCGCCGCCTGCATTGGACAACTCCATGGTGACGGAGCCGCGATGCACGGGACGGCGTCCCACGGTGCCCTGGAAGATGGCCTCTTCCATGCGGGCTCCGCGGATGGCTGTGGGACGCTGCTCGCCCAGGACCCACCGGATCGCATCCGAGATGTTGGACTTCCCGCATCCGTTGGGGCCAACGACGGCTGTGATCCCTTCGTGGAAGGCGATCTCCGTTCGGTCGGCAAAGGATTTGAAGCCGTGGATGCGAAGCGCGGTAAGCTTCATGGGCTCCGGAGGAGGTCGTCCAGGAGGAGAGCGGAGTCTCCGGCCACCGGGGTGATCCCCGGGATCTCAAGAACGCCAAACAGAGCCCCCACAACCAGACCGAGAGCCACCACGATCAGAAAGATTAGGAACCAGAAGAGTGTCCGGGACTCAGGCGCGGCGTCGGATGGTGTGGACGGAGACGGCTGTGGATCGGTGGCCTGTACAGACCCTGCCGCCCCCCCTCGCCCTGCGGGAATAGCGCCACCGGCGTCACCGCCACCAGCGTCGGTGTCTTCCACCGGAGGCGACCACTGAGCGACCTCCGCGGCCTCCGCAGCCTCCGACTCCATGGGAACAGACAGACCGGGGACGTCAGGCTCCGCCTCCGGATCCGCCGCAGCCGGTGTCACCGGAGCAGGCACAGCCCCGGACCCGGCCACGCCTGCTCTCTCCGGGTGGAGAACGAAGCCACCCTGGCCCTGGTCCACCCCGGCGGACAGGGCACTCTTCAGCCGGATGGACCGATCCGCCTCACCTGCGAGTCCCTCCGTGCCCGGCGCTCCCGCCGGGAGGTAGAGCAATACCAGAAGCCCGGAATCGCGGCACTGGGAAAGAACGGCTCCCCATCTGGGATGGCGAAGTACCGAAGGGGGGTCGGCCACCACCGTCCCCGCAGGTGCGAAGAGGAATCCCCCCTCCTGCTCCCTTGAAACCCGCTCCGGTGATACCCCGAAAAGGACGGCGTCGGTCACCCCTTCGCCGTTGGGTCCGCCCAGCACCTCGTGGAGGGTGGGGTCGGCGACGTCGGCATCGAGAAGCAGAACCCTACGCCCTAACTCCCCCAGGCCACGGGCGAGTCCGGCGGCCGCACTCGGCGCCCAGCCGCTCTCGCGGGTGGCCGGGTCGGCCAGAAGCACGACGACCTGAACCCTGGGGTCCGTCAGTTCGTGGAGAGGGTCCGGAAGAACGGGAGATTCCGGATCGAACGAGAGGACGATTGCAGATTCGGAGGCCATGGGATCACCGGAAGGGGGGGGTTCCCTGATACCCCGGCAATACCCCGGGGCCGCAGTCTGGGCGAAGGTAACCCCAGGGGCGACCCCGGGGCAATCAGAACGAGCGACCCGCCGGACTACGCCTCGAAGGAGTGCGTCTGAGCGTCTCCCCAGAGGCTCTCGAGTTGATAGAACTCGCGCGCCGTCGTGTGGAAGACGTGGACAACCACATCGAAGTAATCGATGAGGACCCAGCGCCCTTCATTGAGCCCTTCCACATGGCTCGGGCGCACCCCCATCTTCTTCAACTCATCGATGATGTGATCGGCGATGGCCTTCACCTGGGTATCGGAACGCCCGGTGGCCAGGAGGAAGAACTCGGTGGCCGACGAGATGCCCCGGAGGTCCATGGCCAGGACCTCTTCCGCCTTCCGCTCCAGCGCCAACTCCGCCGCCCGGGCCAGGTGAGCCGGGGACTCGTCCCACTCGGGCACGGCGGCGCCGTCCCGAGTCAGCCTTCCTCCCGGGTGATCCGGACCTCAACCTCCACCTCGACCTCCGAGTGGAGCCGAATGGCGACTTGGTAGACACCGACCTCCTTGAGAGGCTCATCCAGAACGACCTGTCTGCGCTCGACCTCGAAGTCGAGCTCCAGCTCGTTGAGGCGTTCCGCCACATCCTGGGCGGCGATGCTCCCAAAGAGCCGTCCCTCTTCCGACGCCAGCGCCTCAAAGGCGATGGACACTTCGTCGATCTGGGAAGCGCGCCGACGGGCCTCCAGAGTGTCCCGCTTGGATCGCTCCTCGGCCTGCCGCTTCTCCTCCTCGATTCGGCGGAGATTGCCGGCCGAGGCCTCGTAGGCGAGACCCTGGGGAAGAAGGAAGTTCCGGGCGTACCCGGGCTTGACGGTAACCACATCTCCGGGCTGGCCCAGGTTCTCCACGGTCTCCTTCAAAATCAACTTCATCGTCGCGCTCCTTGAAAATCTATCCGGACCCGGCTGACTCGTCTGCGGCCCCGCGGGCCCGCAGATCGAACCACGAGTCGCCCACACCGATGACCATTGCCCCGAAGGCCAGCACCGGCGGCACAAGCGCCGCCGTCACTGCCAATAGAAGCATGGCCGGTAGCGAAAGCCCTCCGGAAAGAGCCAGAACCACTCCGGCTCCCCGAAAGGCGTATAGCCCTGCCATGAACACCACCAGGTTCAATCCCACCCGACCCGGTCCCCCACTCCAACCGAAGGCGAGGATCAGCCCCAGCCCCACAATGAAAACCCAGATCAGCGGGTCCGGGAACCGGAAGCGGGCCAGCGGAGAGAGTCCGGCATCCGATCCGGCGGATGCGCGAACGTAGAGCCACCATGCCGTTCCCAGAGCCGCCAGCGTAGCCAATCCCAGGAGCGCAGGGAATACCTGACCCTGGATCTCCGCCGTTCGACCCAGCGTTTCCGCCAGGGCGCCCACAAACTCCCCTTCCCCCTCGCCGGAGAAGCTGCCCAGCAGCGCTCCCGCAGCCTGGGCTCCCCTTTCCAGCCGGGCATCTACCAGGGCCTGGATGCGCCCGGTCCCGCCAAAGCCCGCCAGGATCAGCACCGCCGAGAGGAAGGCCCCCGCCACCGCCAGGAGGCCCCGCTCCAGCATCGATCGTTGGGGCCAGCCCCAACTCAAGGCCAGGAACCCCCCCCCTGCCAGTATGGCCCACCCCCGCTCGGCGAACCAGAGGCCGTCACCGGAAGGTCCGGGGAGCGGAAAGAGCAGGATCAGCAGGGCCGCCCCCAGGATCAGACTCCGGAGCCGTCCACCCGGAACCACCAGCGCCAACAGGATGAACGGAACCCCAACCAGGATCAGGGGGTGCCCGATGCCCAGGGCGAGAACCACCAGGAAGAGCCCCAGGGGTCGGAGCCATCGCCGCTCCGATCCCCTCACCTCTTCCATCTGCGCATCCTACCGGTCGTGATCCTGTACGTAGGGAAGCAGGGCCAGGAACCGCGCCCTCTTCACCGCTGTGCCCAGACCGCGCTGGAAGCGTGCCGTCACCTTCGTCGTCCGCTTCGGCAGGATCTTCCCCTGTTCGGTAACGAAACGGGAGAGGGTAGAGACGTCCTTGTAGTTCAGCATCTCGATGCGGGGCCCTTCAACCCGGCGGCGGCGCCCCCGTCCACCTGAAAACTCCGGGGGTGACGTGCCGTCATCCTCGAAGTCGTCGTCCTCGTCTTCGTCCTCGTCGTCGTCGTCATCATCGTCCTGCGAGGAGGACTCCGGCTCTTCGGCGAAAATGGACATCCCCGTGGTGGGCTCGCCCTCGTTGATCACCACCAGGTGTCGCATCAACTCCTCGTCCAGCTTGAGGATGCGCTCGAACTCGGGGAGTGCCGAAGGATCGGTGACGAAGTGGGCCACCACGTAGTAGCCCTGATTCTGGTCGTGGATCTCATACGCCAGGGCGCGAACGCCCCAGTGATCCACCTCAGCCACCTCCGCTCCATCCGGTCCCGTCAGGAGGGCATGGAAGCGCTCGAGTTTGGCGTTGATCGCCTCTTCGTCGAGTGCGGGGTGAAAGATGTAGACGACTTCGTAGTTTCTCATGGACTGTCGATTCCCGTGGTCCGTCGATGTGAACGGGCCCCGCCGGGGGGCGGAGCGGGTGAAGCTATAGAAGCTATAAGACCCTCGCCGACACTTCAACCGCTTGGGAGCCGCGAACGAGCCGGCAGCCCGAGGGATCCCGAGGGAGAACTCCGGATCCGGAGCCGGCGGACGTGGGCCAGCTCGGGTTCAGACGTTGAAGCGAAAGAGCATGATATCCCCGTCCCGAACCAGGTACTCCTTCCCCTCGGACCGGATCCGGCCTTCTTCCCGAGCCGCCTTCAGCGACCCCAGGCCCTCGAACTCTTCGAAGCCGATGGTTTCCGCTCGAATGAACCCTCGTTCGAAATCAGAGTGGATGGTGCCGGCCGCCTCGGGCGCCAGGGCGCCCCGTCGAACCGTCCAGGCCCGCGACTCCTTCTCGCCCGCCGTGAAGAAGGTCAGAAGGCCCAGCAGGCGATAGGTGCCCCGGATCAACCGATGGAGGCCCGGCTCGGAAATGCCGAGATCTCCGAGGAATTCGTTCCGATCCGCAGGATCCAGTTCGGCCAACTCCGACTCGATGGCCGAGCAGAGGGTCACCAGGTGGGCATCCTGCTCCTCCTCCGCCAGAACCTCACTCACCCTCCTGGTCCACTCATTCTCACCCTGAGGCAGATCCGACTCGGCCACATTCCCCAGGTAGAGCACCGGCTTGGCCGTGAGCAATTGGAACCCGCGCAGGATCTTCGTCTCCCGGTCCGTCAGGTCGAGGGCGCGGACCGGATGCCCCCTGCCCAACTGCTCCTGCAGGCGCTCCAGAAGGGCATGCTCGTCCTGCGCCTCCCGCTCGCCGGACCTGGCTCGTCGTACCGTTTTCTCCATCCGCGTCTCCACGGCGTCCAGATCTGCCAGCGCCAACTCGGCGTTGACCACCTCACGGTCCCGGAGTGGATCCACCTCGCCCAGGACGTGGGTCACGTCGGGATCATCGAAGCAGCGAAGGACGTGGACGATGGCGTCCACCTCTCGGATGTTCCCCAGGAACTTGTTCCCGAGTCCCTCACCCTCCGATGCTCCCTTCACCAGGCCGGCGATGTCCACGAACTGCACCACGGTAGGGATCTTCTGGCGGGAAGCCACCAGGTCATGGATTCGATCCAGCCGGGGGTCGGGAACCTCGACGGTTCCGATGTTGGGATCGACGGTGCAGAAGGGATAGTTCTCGGAAGGCGCCCCCTGTGCTGTGAGAGCATTGAAGAGGGACGACTTCCCCACGTTGGGAAGACCGACGATTCCTGCTTTGAGCATGAACTGAGTATCCTGACGGATGGGAAGGTGGAGTGCGGCAGTCCGGAGGTTCACCATGGGGTTCACCCTGTCGTGGTCAAGTCCGACCATCCGGCCACACGCATGAGACATGGGGCAGCCCGGAAAGGTATCCGCGTGACCTCCATCCGGTCAAAGTCACGGAAGCGAAGTGGGCGATGTGCCTGGCCCGGAACAGGGGGGTGGCGACGATGCCCTATTCCCCCTTGCGGGAACCGGGCCTTCCCTAGAGCTTTTCCGAGTTATCGGACTGTTACCCGAGGGCGGCCCACGAAACCGGGCGCTCGCCACTCGCCGCCACCCCCTGGACCCTCATGGATTTCTCCTTCGCCGGACACTTCGATCAACCCCGCTTCCAGTGGTTTGTGAAGGGTCTTCGAGAGGTCATGACCCGGAAGGGTCATCGCTTCGTGGCCGACCCCGACGACGCATCCCTCGTCGTCAACTTCTTTCCCCGGGATTCGGCGCGTCCCTTCCGGCGGAGAGCACAGGCGGTTTTCGTGGTTTCAGTCACGGAACTCGAGCCCGGTGACAAGACGATCCACGAAGCCATTCCCGAGATCTACCCCCTCCTGGTCCGGTCCCTTTCGAATCTTCTCATCGGCCTCACCGGCCCGGAGGATTCCAACCCCGACGCTCATTTCGTAACGCCCGAGCAGGGGTATTACAAAGTGCCGGGGAGGGAGGATCGGAACGACTTCTTTGAGCGGGTCTACTCCCGAATCGAACCCCTGGCTACGTCCAGACTCATCATCGACAACATCTTCGACCCCGACCTCCCTGTGGAGCTCTGGGACGGAGATGAGGTCACCCGGTCTATTCGGCAGGCGGGCAAGCGTCTCGACGGCCTGAACCTGCTGCCCGCTCCCTTCCCCATCGATGAGATCCTGTCGGAGCGGGATCGGCGTCACCTGAAGCGCCTCTACGGCATGGGCGGCCTCTCCTACGGCAACATCTCGGCCCGTCTCGATGAACACCGGTTCTGGATGAGTGCCTCCGGCGTGGACAAATCCGACCTGAACGAGGTGGGCCGGGATATCCTGCTGGTGAAGGACTACGACGAATCCAAGGGAGCCATGGTCATCTCGGTTCCGCCCGAGGTTGAGCCTCGTCGCGTCTCGGTGGATGCCATCGAGCACTGGATGATCTACCGGGAGCACCCGGGAGTGGGT
The DNA here is from genome assembly GCA_007695195.1 of Gemmatimonadales bacterium. Lineage (GTDB taxonomy): Bacteria > Gemmatimonadota > Gemmatimonadetes > Longimicrobiales > Gaopeijiaceae > PWLA01. The sequence goes on from REEG01000140.1 coordinate 126,629, forward strand.
GCGATCCTCCATGTCCATGCCTGGATCGAGGGTGTGCGCTCGACAGAGTTCAACTATCCGTGCGGAACCTACGAGTTGGGAAAGGCTGTGGCGGATATCGTCCGGGATCACCACGAGCCGGAGCGCGCCGTGGTGGGCCTGAAGAACCATGGCCTCACCATCACCGGTGAATCCCTGGAGGAGATCTTCGACCGCATCGAGGGAAGGCTTCTCCAGTACGTCCCCATGAGTTGATGCCCCGGGGGGCGGCTGGGGACGGCGGATCAGCGGTTCAACCGGTTCATGGCTGGATCCAATCCATCGGTCAACCAGACCCGCAGACCGTCCGGGATCGAGTCCACCGCTTGCAGAACCCGGTCCTCGTCGTCTGGTGGCATGGCGTCCAACACCCAGGCCGCCAGATCCGTCCCCGGCGGCGCTCGCCCCACCCCGATCCGGAGACGTGGGTAGTCCCTCCCGAGGAGGGCCTCCAGACTCTTCAGTCCATTGTGACCCCCGGCCCCACCTGAGCGACGCAGCCGTAGGGATCCCGGTGGCCGAGTGGCATCGTCTACCAGAACCATGAGGTCACGAGACGGTACAATACCGCGACCGGAAAGAAACGCAGCCAGAGCCTCGCCGCTGCGGTTCATGTAGGTGGTGGGCTTCAGGATGACGATGGGCCGGGAAGCAACGGAGCCGCGGGCCACCAATGCGGCGCCCTCGGACAGGAAGCTTCCCAGTCCCCACTCGTCCACCAACCGATCGGCCGCCCACCACCCCACGTTGTGACGGGTGGCATCGTACCGCGGGCCGGGATTTCCCAGACCGACGATCAACTTCGGTAGAATGTCCGACCCGGTGCCGGCCGGGCCCTCTTCCCTTCCCTGCCCAACCTGGCTTTCCGTCCTCTGCTCAGCTGTCGGAGACCGGAGCTTCCGGATCATCCTCACCCACCAGGGTGGGCTCCCCATCGGCATCATCCTCCTTATCGCCAGCGGTGACGCTGGGCGCCTGTACCGAACAGAGGGTCTGATCCTCATCCATCAGCACCCGGACACCCTCGGGAATATTCAGGTCGCGGACCTGAAGCGAATCCCCAATGGTGAGTCCGGCGACGTCGATCTCGAGAACGTCGGGAATGGCATCGGGCACACAGGCCACCGGGAGGACGTACTGGGTCTGCTCCAGGACACCACCCTGATCGGACACGCCGGTGGGGGTGCCAATCAGTTCGATGGGCACCTCAAGCTCCACCTCGACACCCTCCTGGATGCGGAGGAAGTCCACGTGCAGGATCTCGGTCTTGTACGGATGGACCTGAATCTCCCGAACCAGCGAAGGAATCGGAGCCTTGGCTCCGTCCACCTGCAGATTCACGATGGTATTTTCCACCGAAATGGACTGGAAGAGGAGCAGTGTTTCATTGGCGTCCATGGAGAGAGAGAGGCTCTCCTTGTCGCCCCCATAGAGGACGGCCGGCAGTTTGCCGGCGGCTCGCAACTTCCGGGAAACTCCCTTCCCAGTCCCGTGGCGGCGGTCCGCCTTGAGGATCACCTGCGTACTCATGGATCTACCTTGCTGTTGAGGGCACCCTTGGGGGACCCGTGATTCCCCGAAGCCCGTGGTGCGAAGGGCTCCGGCGCGATCGTCACTCTCCGCCGGAGCGGATTTCGAAAAGCTGGCTGACCGAGTCGTTCGAATGAATGTACTCGATGGCCCGCGCCAGGAGTCCGGCAACCGACAGGACCGTGAGGCCCGGGAACGACCGCTCTTCAGGGAGATGGATGGTGTTGGTCACCACCATCTCGGTGAGCGGAGCATCTCGCAACCGGCTCACAGCCTCGCCGGACAGAAGGGCGTGGGTTGCGGCTGCGTATATGGCCCGCCCGCCCCGCTTGTGCAGCGCATGGACCGCCGACGCCATGGTACCGGCCGTATCCACCATATCGTCGGTGAGGAGGCAATTCTTACCGTCCACATCCCCGACCACCGTCAGGACCTCACTCTGGTTGTGAGCGGGACGCCGCTTGTCGATGATGGCGAAGCTGGCGCCCAGGCGCTTGGCGAACCCTCGTGCCATCTTGGCCGAACCCACGTCGGGCGCCACCACCACCAGATCCTCCAGCTCCTTCTGCCGGAAGTACTCGGTGAGTACCGGTGCGGCGTAGAGGTGGTCGACGGGGATATCGAAAAACCCCTGGATCTGATGCTGGTGGAAGTCGATTCCCAGGACCCGGTCGGCCCCGGCCTTCACCACCAGATTGGCTGCCAGCTTGGCCCCAATGGCAACTCTCGGTTGATCCTTCCGATCCTGGCGGGCATAGCCGAAATACGGGATTACCGCCGTGACCCGGGCCGCCGACGCCCGCTTGGCGGCGTCGATGAGGAGCAGAAGCTCCATGATGGTGTCCGCCGGAGCCACGGTGGGCTGGATGATGAACACATCCCGGCCCCGGGCATTCTGATCGATGCGGACGAAGATCTCACCGTCGGCAAAGTTCTTGATGAAGGCGGAATCCACATCCTCGCCGAGGATCCCTCCGATCTCCCTGGCCAGGGGTCGATTGGCCCGTCCCGCGAGGAGCAGGAGGGGACCACGTCCGTTGGGATCTTCCATTTCGGACTCGCCGATCGTCGTGTGACAGGGTCGAAAAGAGTTGCAGCCTTGGAAGGTAGAACCACCTTCCGCAGCCGTCAACGGCTAATCGCCCCACCCTCCGACACCTGGACACGCAGGCCCGTGGTGACCGTGGTCCTGCCGGGCGGGGTCGCCGAGAGGATGAGCTCGTACTCGCCGGGGTCCAGGCTGGACAGGTCCACCACCATGGAGCGCCTGAGCGGGCCGCCACCGGCCACCTCCTCCCGTGGAACCCCCTCACGCCAGGTAACCTCCAGGGGGTCCTGTCCACCCAGGAGCCGCACAGCCTCGCCGAAGCGCCGCAGGAGGCTCCGGCCTTCCCGCTCGACTCTCAGTTCGAAGCGAAGTTCGGCGTCGCTTCCTTCCAGACCGTAGACCTCCCAGAGCACCTCCACCGGGCCCGGGGGGACGGTGAGTGTGGAGAGGGCTCGGGTGAGTTCGGGGTCCAGAGCAGGAACCGGCGTATCCGGCGCCGGGGCTTCGAGAGGCTCCAGGAGGAGCAGGTCCGAAAGCGTGACCACCCCCCGGTGCGCCGGTCTACCCTCCACACCCACCCGCTGCCGCCAGGCGCGCCGCGACTGGGGATCCAGTCCCTCTATGGAGAGGAGGTAACGCCCGGCGGGAACCCGGATCACGGCCGAGCCTCGAGTCATCCCGTCGTGAATGCGGGACTCCATTTCGAAGCGCTCCAGTGTCTCCACATCAAAGAGGAAGAGGTGGGCCACGAGAGAATCAGGAGGAAATGGCTGCGTCTCGTGGGGGTCGCCGTCCTCTTGGGCACCACCCTGCCCGTTGGCCAGGGGTTGGACCGAGGCGTCAAGACTCACGGGCGGCTCCGTCAGCGCCCAATCCACCCGAACCAGAAGCATATCCCCCTCTCGGAAACGGGTGATCTGCGCATCCATGGCGTGGATCCGACGAGCCAGGGCCGGGGCGTGCCTGGAGATGGTACGCCGCTGATGGGTCAACCAGTCCCGGGCCTCGGACTGCGCCGGGTCCACAATGGCTTCGAACGACGGCATGAGGTTCCGGGGAACCGGATCGTACCGCCCAACCACCAGGGGCGGACCCACGTAACTGATGGGTTCACGGGTGCGTTCGTACGCCACCACCGGCCCGTACCGGACCAGGAGTTCGGTCATATCACGCCCCCAGCGCATGGCGTGACCGTTGCGCGCCGTCTCCCGGGTCATGGCCAGCACTCGCCGGGAGAGGTGCTCGGTCCAGAGCGGGTTTCCGTCCAGCAGGAAGAGGGGGTCGGCCAGGCGCCACATTCGTTCCTCCTCCTGTGCGCGCTGGGCGTGGTCCATTCGCCCCAGGTGTCTGCGCCACTCCGTCCCGCCCAGGACCCCCGGGTCTGTCCACTCGTCCCGCTCCTCGGGGTCCAGGGAGTCCATGAACGCCTCGAACGCCTGGGCGGCTTCCAGCGTCCTACCCAGGCCATGGAGTGCGATCCCTTCCAGGCCCCGGCACCATCCCTCTTCGGCCTGACATGCGGCAGCCGCCGCCAAGGCGTCGTCCCAGCGTCCGACTTCGGCCAGATAGGCTACACGCTGACCTGCAATCCATCCGTCGCCAGGAATCAGGCCGGCGATCTCGTCCAGGGTGGCGATGAGGTCATCGCGAGCGGTCAGGACCTCGGGGGCGTCGGGAGGCGGAATCCAGGAGGGTCGATCTTCTTCTTCCTCCTCGCTCTCCCGTCCGAACCGAAGGCAGAACCGACCGACCCGTTCGTCGCAGGGGCCGGATCCACTCCACCACGAGATGGGGGCGTGGCGAACCCGGGATCGTTCGAAGCGCTCCTGGGCGGACCGGGCTTCGCGATGGAGGGCCAGTGAATCGGGCGGAGGGAGGTGGGCGGGCGCGAGGAACGCGGCCGCAGCCACCAGATAGGAAAACACCATCGTCGAAGGCCACCTACCGGCAAGGAACCTACTCGGCGAACTCCCGACGAGGGCTGGGAGTCCGCCCGCCCCGGCACCAGGGTGCATCCTGGTGCCGGGGCAGTTGGCCCGGGTGGATTCGAACCACCACCGCCGGTTCCAAAGACCGGTGTCCTGCCATTAGACGACGGGCCAGAAAACCCTGCTCAGCAAAGACTTACGGGACTTCGCCACCACACTCCAGGTCCGGCTTGCAGCGCATGTGCAGTGCCCGGCCTGGGAAAACACTCAGAAACCACACCGGAAACTTGACCACCTGACTCCTGCAGAGCAAGGTCCGGAGATGGGAGGGTTGTACCCCAAAGCAACGAACGCGACCCTGAGATTCTCCTGAGTAATCGGACCTCCCCCCCCTGGAATACGCGACGGCCGGTTGCCGGGGTGACAGGGGTCATCCCGGTCCATCAGCCAGGGCTCTCGCTCGAAGAGGTGGCCCCTTGGATCACACACTTCCCCCTCCACCGCGTGTACGGGTTCCGAAGCAGTTCCGGTTCAGCGGCCAGAGCCTCCGCTAACCTAACTCGGTCTCGTGGGGAAGAGCATGCCATCGGAGAGCCCCCAATAAGGGATCGGACCACGGCGGGATCATCCCGCTCAAGAGCGTACGAGAAACGCTGATGGGCCTCGTCCCGAAGGTCGGCTTCGGGAGCGAAGTGGTAGCAGGCATTCGGGGCGGCAAAGGCATTGTGCACGCAAGCCCGTATGGAGCCATGGCGTGCGTCCACCGCGCCTCTGGAACGGGGCGTTGCGGGATTGGAATCGATCCGCTCCCTGGTGCTCGGGACGCCTCTTTGGAATAGTTCATGGGGCCCATACCTGCAGGCAAGTTGAGGTGACGGGGTTCCAACTGGCCGGCTCCGGCTCGAGCATCCCGCAAGGTTTTGGTGGGTGGCCCCCGCTGCATGGATGCAATGGCCCTCTGTGTCAGGATCGGCAGGCGTAAGGTGATCACTGCACGTTGGGATCTCATTGCACTGTTGGGCGGGATCCCCGAATCCGCCCTGGAGATGCACAGGCAGGGTGAATGACCGAGGTGAGGTCGCAGTGGACTCGGCCGTTGGCAAGGAAAGATCCGTGCACCCAAGGACGACATCGAGGGGAGGCCGTACCGGAGTTGGATTTCCCCAAGAGGCCGAAGCCGTATGCACCCGGCTGGGATCCAAAGACCGGTGTCCTGCCATTAGACGATGGGCCAGAAGGGAGAGACAGGGGTGAATGGCGGCGGGCCGGCGACACGCGAGCAGGCCATCCCAGCCCATGTTATACTCGGCGTCCCCTGGACCGCGCCGACCACCGGATCGTGCCTTCACTCCGCCCCCCTTGGACCTACCCATGAGCTACTTCACCTACAAGCTCATTCACTACCTGGGAATCTTCCTTCTCATCGCCGTCGTCGGGCTGGCGCTGGGACGACGCAGCGTCCTCGATGGGGATGATCCGCTACGGAGGCGATGGAATACCATCCACGCCGTGGCTCTGTTCGTCATCCTGCTGGGCGGGTTCGGACTCATGGCAAGGATCGGCGTGGACCATGGCGAACCGTTCCCGGGCTGGCTCTGGGCGAAGTTCGGGATATGGGCCGTGCTGGGCGGGACATTGCTGGCAGCGCGTTGGTGGCCCTCCCGCTCCCTCGCCCTTATGGGCCTGATTCCCGTCCTGGCGGTGCTGGCTGGGTGGGTTGCGTTCAGCAAGCCCTTCTGAGGAAGGGTGGCACGCAGGGCGGCCGCTCGATCTCCAGGGGCCGGCCCGGTTCCAGGTGAGCGGAAGTCTGCAACGGGTGGCATCGTTGCGATCAATGAAGAGAAATCCCGGAAAATCTGAGATAAACTCTTCGAGAAGCGCAGGCCCGAAAAACGGCTGAAGACTTGTCCGCCTATACGAGGGGCAACTCTGCAAGCAGATCTCTCGACCAGGACCGTTGAAGAGATCCCCCCCGGTTTAGCAAGGTCAACCCTACGACGAACTCTATCGTACCACCCCGTTGAAGGGTTTCCGCCATCTCCGCCAGCTCGCTGGATGGTGCAGCTCCCTGGATGGTGCAGCTCCCTGGGCAGTGCAGCGCGCTGGATGGTGCGGCCCGGGGCGGGGTTCCCGACGCCCCGGGGACCCGCCACTCACTGATCTCCCCGCCCCACCCTTCGCACGACATTCGGAGCGAGCCCCCCTACCCTGCAGCCGTCCGCGTAGGAATCACTCGGGCCTCCGGCAGGACGGCACGGAGTTCCCGCCGGGCTTCTTCCATGTCCGACTCCGATTCGAAGACCCCGAAGACCGCAGAACCGCTGCCGGACAGACGCGCCGGACGGGCGCCGAAGGCATCCAGGGTCTGACGAATTCCGAGAAGCTCAGGATGAAGGCGTTCCAATGCAGCCTCGAAGTCGTTGCTGGACCGTTCCATCACCCTACTCCAGCCGTTCAACTCCTCGGGCTCCAGCAAACGCCCACCAGCCCAACCGAGACCCTCCCGCTCCCGTTGTCCGGCCAGGGTGCGATAGGCCCGCGGGGTGGAGATCCTGAAAGGTGGGAGGGCCACAAGGACGGGACGGGCGGGGAGTGCCGATAGGGGAAGAAGCCGGTCTCCCCTTCCCCAGCCCAGGGCCCGAGGTTCGTCGAGGACGAAGAAGGGGACATCGCTGCCCAGGGCCGATCCAAGCTCCACCAGGCGCCCGCGTCCCAATGGATTGCCGTGCAGTTCGTCGAGGCCTCTCAGGACGGCTCCTGCGTCGGATGAGCCGCCACCCAGGCCGGCGCCGTGGGGAATTGCCTTGTGGAGTCGGATGCGAATCCCGGGAAACGGCATCGCTGCGTGTGGCTCCCGGAGGTCGGCATACGCCTCGAGCCAGCTTCGGGCGGCTCGGACCGCCAGGTTGTCCTCAGCCTCACCCAGGTCGCCGGCGGGCACTCCCTCCACCTCCAGCGAGACCCCCTCGGATGGAGACAACTCGATGGAGATGTCATCCGCCAGATCCAACGTCTGGAACTCCGTCTCGATCTGGTGGAACCCATCCTCCTCCCTTGCCAGGATACGGAGAACCAGATTGACCTTGGCCCTGGCCTTTCCCTCCCATCGTGGGAGGCGTCCGGTCACCTCCGTCCCCCTGGCCGCTTCCACCCCCACGGCCTCACTGCCCTCTGCCGGCTGCTCGCCCTGCCCCTTGCCCACTTCATCCATGGAGATCTCCTCCGTCATGTTTCCACTCGTTCCTCGGAGTGTCCCAGTTCCCGCCAGGACATTCCCAACTGGGCCGCGTACCACACGCCCATGATCGTCACCGGGATGAACCCCCCGAGGTGGTACCCAAAGGCGAAGGCCAACGTCGCTCCTTCGGCCACGCCGTAGACCTCGCTCAATGCTACAACGGCAGCCGCGTGGAAGGTACCGAAAAATCCCGGCGCCGACGGGACCGCTACCCCGATGGCGATGATCCCCTGAACAAACAGCGCCGTAACGTAGCCCTGGTCAATGTTGAATGCCTGGAAGGCAAGCCAGAACGAAACCGCGTTCCAGGCCCAGAAGCCGAAGGACCATGCCAGGGCCCCCAGGAGGAGTCGCGGATTCTGGAGGGATCCAAGACCGGACAGGAACGCCGTCAACCCCTCCACCAGGAGGCGCGCAGCCCGGTCCGGGAGGAAGAGGGAAACGCGACGGGTCACGGCGGTCACCGGTCGTGGAAAGAGCACGAGGAACAGCAGACCCACCAGAAGCACCACGATGAGCCCCACCAGGGTCACGATGACGGTTCCCAGCGACTGCCCCCCCACCGTCGCCTCCGAGGGAAACGACGGATGAAGGACGGCGAAGGCGAGAAGGGAAAACACCGCGACTGAATCCAGGAAGCGTTCCACCACCAGCGAGCCCAGAGCCCCCGAGACGGGCACCGGTGCCAGCCGCGACATGGCCCAGGCCCGAGCGAACTCGCCAACCCGGGCCGGAAGGAGGTTGTTGGCGGCGAAGCCGATGTTCACGGCGGCGAACCGTTCCCGGAATCCGATTCCCGGCCGGATGGGCTCAAGGAGGAGTTTCCAACGCAGGGCCCGGACGGCGAACCCGGAGGTGGCGACGGCGACGGCTGCCACCAGCCAGCCCCAGCGAGCCCCACGGATCGCGGTCCAGACCTCACCCAGGTCCACCCCCCGGAGCACCCACCAGATGAGGACTCCACTGATCAGGAGCCCCAGGGTGGCCTTCCAGTCCCACTTCATGGCAGTGGACTCACTCCGCAGTCCCTCGGGCCTGGACCCCTCGGCCCCGGTCCATGGCCGTCCTCATCTCCTGCACGGCCCGCTCCATGCCGACGAAGACGGCCCGGGAGATGATGGAGTGACCGATGTTCAGCTCCTCGAGCTGGGGGATGGCCGCCACGGCCGCCACGTTCTCGTAGGTCAATCCGTGACCGGCGTGGGCCGCTAGCCCCAGTTCCACCGCCAATGCCGCGGCCTCACGGAGTCGTGCCACCTCCCGTTCCCGCTCTTCCAGGGTGCGGGCGTGGGCGTACTCTCCGGTGTGGAATTCCACGGCCTCCGCATGCAGCTCGGCCGAGGCCCGAACCGCCTCGGGAGATGGATCGATGAAGAGAGAGATCCGAATCCCCGCCTCCTGGAGACGACGAGTGGCCCTCGCCACCCGCTCCACCACCCCGGGAGAGGCCAGATCCAGTCCTCCCTCGGTGGTGACCTCCTCCCGCCGCTCCGGCACCAGCGTCACCTGGAAGGGGGCAATCTCCCGGGCCACGTCCACCACGCCGTCCTCGGCGGCCACCTCAAGATTCAGGACACTCCGGCACGTCTCGGCCAGGAGCCGGACATCCCGGTCCTGGATGTGCCGCCGGTCTTCACGAAGATGCACGGTAATCCCGTCGGCCCCGGCCAGTTCCACCAGTACAGCGGCTCGGACCGGGTCGGGTTCGTCGGTCTTCCGGGCTTCCCGGATCGTCGCCACGTGGTCGATGTTGACGTACAGTCTCATGAGTGCCGTTGGAAGAGGGTCTCCAGTTGATCCGCCACCTCGGGCGGAAGGGTCGCCCGGGTGCGTTCGAGGGTCAGCCGACCGAGGTCGGCATAGAGGGATGCGTCGGCCGCATCCAGCGTCCGGAGGTGAAGATCCACCGTGTCGGCGTCACCTCGGCCGATGGGTCCGGTGAGAGAGGTGGAGAACCCCAACTCCGCCACGTTCTCCACCGCTCCTCGGGCGAGTGCCACCAGTGAGGGGAGGGCGTCCTCTTCCGAAACACCAGCCTGCAATAGAAGGCGAAGCGCCTCGGACATGAGAACCACCAGATAATTGGATCCGAGGACGCCGGCCGCGTGGTACAGGGCTCGGCGTTGGGTGGGGATCATGAGAAACCGGCCTCTGAGGGCGTCCACGATCCGCCGGATCACAGACAGGGCCTCCCGCTCACCCGACACGGCGAAGCCGGCGCCGACGAGGCGGTCCGCTCCGGTGATGGGGTGGGCAATGTCCTGCAGGGGATGAAGGGTACCCACCCGATATCCCACCCGGTTGAGGGCCCCAAGCGGCTCGCCGCCCTGCACTCCGGAGGTATGGATGACGGGGCATCCCTCCGGCGCTTGCCCCCGGGCGGCAATGGCTCCGGCGATCTCGGGGAGAACCGGATCAGGGACTGTGAGGATGAGGGCCGTGGTGCCCGGCGCCGGTCGCTCCAAACCGTAGCGGTACTCGGCCAGACCCTGGTGGAAGAGAGGGTGGGATGGCGGTTCCGGGCGACGGCCATGGTACACGATGGAGTTCACCGCATCCGCGTGCACAAGAGCATACCCCAGTGCGAGCCCCATCCGGCCCGGTCCCACAATGATCAGTCGTTCCACCCGCGCCTCCCATGCAGTGGGGCCCAAGGCCCGCGTCAGATCTCGGAGACTTCCACGTTGGATGCCTGCCGCAGCCGTCCCAGGAGCGGCGCAGGCACGCGAGCCTTCAGTCGGAGTCGCACACCAGTCCTCTCCATCTCCATCACCTCCCCCTCCCGATGGAGAGCCGCCATCAATTCACCCTCCGCAGCCGGAAGGCGAATCTCCACCAGAGCCAACCGACTTCGGACCCGGGCCAGAAGCGTCTCCCTTAGCGCCTCCAGACCTGAATCTTCCACTGCGGATGTGAACACGGCAGGCGTCCGCTCCAGGGCACGAACCCGGTCTCGAAGGGCCTGCTCTTCCCCGTGGGTGAGGCGATCCACCTTGTTGAAGACCAGGACCTGGGCGCCCTTATCCAACTCCAGATCGTGGAGCACCTCGTCCACCACCACCTTATGCTCTTCCCACTCGGGATGGGACGCATCGATGACGTGGATGGCCAGATCGGCCTCGCGGACCTCCTCCAGGGTGGATCGGAACGAGGCTACAAGGTGGTGGGGAAGCTTCCGGATGAAGCCCACCGTATCCGTCACCAGAGCCTGGTGCCCACCGTCCAGCTCCACCGAACGCGTCGCTGAATCGAGGGTGGCGAAGAGGCGATCCTCCACGAAGAGCTCCGACCCGGAAAGGCTGCGGAGAATGGACGACTTCCCGGCATTGGTATACCCCACCAGCGCCGCCCGGAATTCGCCCTGTCGCCGGCGCCGCTGTATGGCGCGGGACTCGGCCACCTCCACCAGCTTGCTCTTGAGGTCGGCGATTCGCCGCCCGATCAAACGGCGGTCCGTCTCGAGCTGTGTTTCTCCCGGCCCTCGAAGGCCGATGCCGCCGCGGATCCTCGAGAGGTGGGTCCACATCCGCTGGAGCCGCGGTAGCAGGTATTCGAGCTGCGCCAACTCCACCTGGAGCTTGGCCTCCCTCGTCCGAGCTCTGGACGCGAAGATGTCGAGGATCAGCTCCGATCGGTCCATCACCCGAACGGAAAGGGACTGCTCCAGATTCTTTGCCTGATCCGGCTTCAGCTCCTCGTCGAAGATGACCAGATCGGCCCCGGTTTCGGTGGTGAGGTCCCGGAGCTCAGCCACCTTCCCCCGACCGATGTAGAACTGGGGTGTGGGGGCTTCAATGCGCTGCACCAGCCGACCCACCACCTCCCCACCGGCGGTGTCCGTCAACCGTCGGAGCTCTTCCATGTGCTCGTCCACCACCCGGGTATCCTCCGACCGGAGGGGGGCTCCCACCAGCACCGTGCGCTCCACCGGTGTGCGGTTGTCCAGCAGCTGTGTAGGTATTGTGACCGTCCTTGCTGTTCGTCGTTGGAATCCCGGAGATCCGGGTGATGCCGTCCGCTACTCAGACAGGGAATATCAGACAGACAGGCGATATCAGAAGCGACCGGACGCACGGAAGGGCAGATTCACCGGACCAAGGGGTCCTCGGGCCGACAGATCGCCCTGGATCCGGTACGTCACCTCTCCCGATTCCCACCACCCCAGGAGTCCGGCACCCAGGGCCCGGTACTGGAACACCACCTCCAGGGGGACCTCCGTCGTACCGCGTCGCACCATAGTCAGGCTCTCAGATGAGATGCCGTCCGAGAGCACGTTCCACTCCCCGTCACGTCCCCTGAGCTCCAGCAGGTATTCGACCCGCTGAACCTCCAGGGACACGGGATTCGGATTGTCCACTTCAAGGTATACCCGAGCGATTCCCGACGTCAGACCCAACCCGGTGATCTGCACATCCACCAGGTGCACCTCCGGGGCCCGATAGAGCGCCGAGCACCCGGTGGAGAAAGCTGCAATCCCCGTGAGCAGGAGGATCGAGGCGACGAGACGGAGCACGCTACGCTTCCACATGCAGCCCTCTACCCTCCGCTCTCCGAAGGGTGTCCGTCGGGAGCAACCGGTTCCTGATCACGGCTCCCGCCGGATCCGCGGGGCTCCGCACCACCCCCTTCCCTTCGGATGTCATCCCAGCGCTTCAGCCGCCGTCGCAGATCCGCCTCTTCCCCTCGGTTCGTGGGCTCGTACAGACGAAGGTGTTCCAGACCGGAAGGAAGATAGCTCTGACGAGCCAAACCGCCCGGCTCGTCGGGGTCGTAGCGATAGTCCTTTCCATAGCCCCAATCCTTCATCTCCCGGGTGGGTGCGTTCCGGAGATGCAGGGGAACCGGGGCCGAGGCAGACTCCCGAGCCGCCTCCCGGGCCCGACCGAATGCCCGATAGACCCGGTTCGACTTCTCCGCGGTGGCCAGCCGCACTACGGCGTGGGCCAGCGCCAGATCCCCCTCCGGTGATCCCAGGAAGTGGTACGCCTGCCAGGCCGCCACGGCACCGGGGAGCCCACCGGCATCGGCCAATCCCACATCCTCCACGGCCATGCGGACCACTCGACGAGCGATATACAGGGGGTCGGCTCCCCCCTCGAGCATCCGGGCCAGCCAGTACAGCGCCCCGTCCGGATCTCCTCCGCGAACACTCTTGTGAAGGGCCGAGATCAGGTTGTAGTGCTCCTCTCCGCCCTTGTCGTAAAGGGCGAAGCGGTGCTGCAGAGCTTCCTGTGCCACGGTCAGGGTGATGCAGCGATCCGGTCCCACGAGACGCCCGGCCACCTCCAGTGCCCCCAACGCACGCCTGGCGTCGCCGTCGGCCCCGCGGACCAGGAAGTCCATGGCCTCAGGCGAAATGGTGAGCCCGAGATCTCCAAGACCCCGCTCCCCGTCGTGGAGCGCCGTGTCCAGCACCTCCTGCAACGCCGCCTCGGAGAGGGGATTCAGGATGAATACCGGAGCTCTCGACAGGAGCGGTCGATTCACCTCGAACGACGGATTCTCCGTGGTGGCCCCCACCAGGATCACGGTGCCGTCTTCCACATGGGGCAGGAAGGCGTCCTGTTGGGACTTGTTGAACCGGTGGATCTCATCACAGAAGAGGATGGTGCTGCGACCGGAAACCTGCAGGCGGGTCCGGGCTTCGCCGATGATCTCCCGGACGCGGGCCACGCCCTCGGTGACGGCCGAGAAGGAGACGAAGGCGGCCTCGGTGAGATCCGCCAGGAGTCGCGCCAGGGATGTCTTGCCCGTCCCCGGCGGCCCCCAGAGGATGCAGGACGAGATCCGGCCGTCTTCCAGCATTCGACGCAAGGGACGACCTGGGCCCAGGAGGTGGTCCTGACCCCTGATCTCACTCAGGTCCCGAGGCCGCATCCGGGCCGCCAGCGGGGCCGGTGGAGTGGTGCCGGGCCGCGGATCCGGCGGGGCCGGCCGAGCCCCTTCCGATTCACCCGAGCCGGTCCCGGATTCCCGTGGAAAGAGGTCCAGCCCAGGGTTATCGGGCGCCATGTCCCTGCTCCCTCGCGTTGATTCCGTTCTTCGCGTCGATCCCGCATCGCTCAATCCACCGGCGGGCCTCGGCCTCCAGGGTCTCCCGCCGATTCCGAGCCGGATCTTCCAGCACCAGATCCAGAAGCGCTTCCAGAAGATCGCCGAAATAGCGGCCGGGTCGGTAGCCCATCCGGATCAGGTCCCGTCCTGAAAACGCCAACTCCCCCACGCTGAGCGGTGTGTCACTGGCAGAAATCCGCCGAAGGCGCCGTATCAGGATCAGAAGGCGCTCCTGCCTAGGTCCTCCACCCACCCGGGACTCGGCGATCCAGACGTGCCCGATATCCGAGAGCCGCTCCCGCCCTGCGCCGGCCAACCAGCGGCGAAGCGTCTGGTCCGGGGCGTCGTGGGGAGGCGGCTGAACCACCCACTCCACAGCGTCGGCGACTCGGGCAATACGGGCGTTGGATGACCGCAGACGCTTGAGAAGGGCGGCCGCACGCCGACGTCCTCGTTCAGGAGCCGGCAGGCCTTCCTCACCGGCGCCGGCGGATCCGGTGGGAAGCCCCAGTCGACTCAGGAGCGCCGTCAGGCGGAGGGACCACCGTGCACGGGGAATGGCGTCGACGGCGAGGAGAGAGCGACTCCATGCATCCATTCTCCGGCCAGGGGATCCACCCTTCGACCCGAGCGAGAGACCCACAAGGCTGTCCAACTCCGGATAGAGGAACGCCAGGACACCGCTGGCCGCATAGAGCGAGAGAGAAGCGGACGGGCGCTCGTCGCCGGAGAGGATCTTCTCCAATTCCTCTCGGACCCGCTCCGGCGAAAGGACCCCCATCCTGGGAACAGCTTCCACCAACGCTCGCCATGTGGCGGGATCCACCTGGAGGCTGAAGACCCCGGCGAAGCGCAGAGCCCTGAGGATCCGGAGATAATCCTCGGCAAATCGTTCGCGGGGATCTCCCACAGTACGGAGCCGCCCTCGCCTCAGATCGTCGACACCTCCGTAGGGATCGTGAACGTGGCGCCGGAGTGGATGCCAGGCCACGGCATTGATGGTGAAGTCCCGGCGGGCCAGATCCTCATCCAGCGTCTCGGCGAAGGAGACCACGGCGTGCCGCCCGGAGGTTTCCACATCCCGTCGGAAGGTGGTCACCTCGTAGAGGGTGCCGTCGCGCGCCAGCACCCCCACGGTCCCGTGCTCAATGCCGATGGGGACCGTGCGCCGGAAGAGCTTGCGGATCTCTCCCGGCGGGGCCGCAGTGGTGAGATCCCAATCGCCGGTCCTGCGCCCGGCGAGCCCGTCCCGAACGGCACCCCCGACGGCCCACGTCTCGAACCCCGCCCGCTCCAGGGTCCGGCAGATCCATGGGACCGGGCCCGGCGGATTCAGATCCATCATCCCGGACGCACCGATCCACCGTTGACGTTCAGGATCTCACCGGTCACGTGGCGCCCCAGCTCCGAGGCCAGGAAGACGACGGGTCCCGCCACATCCTCCGGTCGGGCGATCCGGCCCAGGGGGATCTCCCCGATGGCCCGGGCGCGGCGCTCTCCTACCAGAACGGATTCGGTCATCTCCGTATCCACCCAACCGGGGGCTACGGCGTTCACGGTGATCCCCCGGACACCGAGTTCCTCGGCAAGGCCCTTCACCAGGGAGTTGAGTGCTCCCTTGGAGGCCGCATAGTCTCCATGGCCGGCCTCACCGCGCTGGGCCGCCGTCGAGGTAACGACGATGAGACGGCCACCGGCCGTCAAGCGCCGAGCGGCTTCACGGCAGACCAGGAACATCCCGTCCAGATTGATTTCGAGGGTGCGCCGCCACTGATCCAACTCCATCCTCGCCAATGGGACGTGGTCTGCGGGCCAGACGCCATGGTTTCCCACCACCACGTCGACCCCTCCATACTCCGCCTCGAACACGTCGAAGAGCCGGGCCACCACTTCGGGGTCCCGGAGGTCACCGGAATGGCTCCACCCCCGCCCGCCCAGTTGGCGCACCCGGGCAACCAGGTCCTCCGCGTCCTGCCCCCGCGACCGATAGGCCACCCCCACTTCGGCCCCGGCCCGGGTCAGGACAAGGGCGACGGCGCGACCCACGCCCCTGGACCCACCAGTCACGAGGACGCGTCTACCGCGGAGTCCGAGGATGTCTGCAGGATCGATCATGCAGACATCCACTTTCCCCGGAGCTGCTCCCGGTGATGGCACTCGGAGTGGAGAATCTCCTGAAGGATATCCCGGGTGCGGTCATCCAGACTCCGAGTGAGAGCGGACTTGTAGAAGGCGACCTCACCGGCTTCACGGGCCCGGGCTTCCGCCTCCCAGCCCTCGAGATTCGCGGTCCCCTCCCCGGGGGGCAGATCCGGCGGCTGATCTCCGAGTTCCAGAAGGCGTGCCGTGAGTCGGGACAGGTGGTGCTGTTCGTCGGCCAGGAGTTCATTGAGGCGCTCCACATCGTCGGGACGCCCCTCATCTTCGGCTGCTGCAGCCAGCCGGCGATAGAAGGAACTCTGGCGCTTCTCCCGCTCACGCCCTTCCCGGAGCAATTCAACGATGCGCTGGGATACGGAATCCACGGTACGACTCACCTCCGCTTTCATGTAGACGTGTGATCCACAGGGATCCATCGGAAAGCCCGGGATGTCCGGCTCGCGAGCCGAGCGCCAGGCAGTGGGTTCGAGATTCCCCGCCACAAGTGGGAGGTTAACGGAAGAACGACGTGAATCGCTGCCATATCCCATCCTGAATCTCAACGGGGGGCACAGGCAGTGGCTCCTCTCCACCCAGGATCCTGCGGGGATTGGTGGAGGTCAGGAGCTGCCAGAACGCCGGTTCCGGCTCCGCCCCCACCTCTTCCGGGATCAGTTGCCGGCGAGCGTCCCGGATGTAGAGACGGAGGTTCGGGCGCCCGTGGAAGTCGGTGGCGAGACATTCGACCCAACCCTTCCGAAGAAGCCAGAGCGCCCGCCTGCGTGGTTCGGGACCGTACGCGCCCACCAAAGATCCGTAGTTTACCTGAAAGGGCACCCCGGTCTCGCGCCACCTGGTGATCTGCCGGAGAGCCCGCTCTCCCTCGCCGAGCCGATACCGCTCCGGGTGGGCCAGGAGCATACGATTCCCCTCATCGACGAGGCGCTTCAGGACGGCGGCACTGCCCGGCGGTACCCGAAGCCGGGGAAACTCCACCAGAAGATAGCCGCCATCGCCCAGTTGAATGCGGGGATCGGAAAGATCCGGCTCGGGATGGTCCAGGGCCACCTCGTTGGCTCTCAGGAAGACCAGGTCCGGAAACGCCTCCATGACGGCCGTCCGGGCCTCGGCAAAGGACGCCTCCATGGTTTCCAGTCGGCGTTGGAATGCCTCAGGCAGAAGCGTCAGGCTCCCTTCCAGGTGAGGGGTGGTGACCACAGTATCCACACCGTGCTCCACCATCCGGCCGATCCCCTCAAGCACGTTCTCCACAGTCGAGGCCCCGTCGTCGACACCCGGGACCAGGTGGGAATGGAGATCCACGCCGCCGGAAAAAGCTGCGCCGCTCTCGGCCGGGACTTCGGACGCAGGGCGAGTCACCCCCCGCCATCCCCCATTTTCCCGCTAATGCTCAGAAGTACCGCGTCGGGGTCATCCGCCTCGGCGGCCTCGGCGCAGGCCAGAGTCAGGAAGGCGTCGGCCGCCAGGAGGGCATGGGCCGCCTCACGATCCCGCCCGGGTCTGGATTGAGCCTGGTTCAGGGACCGCTCCGCAGCGACGCGGAGGCCATTGGTTGCCCCATGCTCTGCTGGATCGTGGTCCCCGTAGCCCCGCATCCACTCTGCCAGGATCGAGGGAATCCCCTGCGGAGGCCTACCCAACGGAGGCCTCCAACGCCCGTACCAGGAGCTGCTCACCAGACGCCAGCGCAGCCTCCAGGTTCTCCGGTTGCTCGATTCCGCCCTGCGCCATGTGGGGACGCCCGCCCCCCCGGCCGCCCACCTTGGCGGCCAGATCACGAACCAGATCACCGGCACGGATGCCCCGACCGATGAGATCATCGGTCACGAAGACGAACAGCGTCCGCTTGCCATCCACCTGTTCGGCGGCGACCACGGCCACGGTGCGGATCGCCTCGTCTCGAACGGCATCGCCGAACCGCCTGGCATCGTCTGCATCCTTCACCTTCATTCGCACGGCCCGGTAGGTCACCACCTCATCCGGTGTGAGGCCCAGGGCACTGGGCCCCGGAATGTGGACCTCATGAACCACGTCCTCCCCTCCCGCCGCTCCTCCCTGACGGATCTCCTCCAGAAGCTCCTCGAGCTGGGCACGCTCCTCCAGCAATTCCACAGCCCGCTTCCGGAGATTGGAAGGCGTGGTCCGGAGCAGCGTCGCCACGTCGGCCAGCTGCTCCTCCTTGCGACGCAGATGGGCGAAGGCGGCGGGGCCCGTGACGGCCTCGATCCGACGAACGCCGGACGCCACGCCACTCTCCCCCAGGATCACGAAGAGACCGGCCTCGCCGGTGTGGCGAAGGTGCGTTCCTCCACAGAGCTCAAGGCTCACGTCGGGAATCTCAACGATCCGCACCTCGTCGCCATACTTTTCGCCGAAGAGGGCCATGGCCCCCCGGCCAAGCGCCTCGTCCCGGGCGACGATCTCCCACTGCACGGGGTGGTCGTCCCAGATGGCCTGGTTGACCTGGCGTTCGATGGTCTCGAGCTCGTCGGGCGTGACCGGCCGCGGATGGGAGAAGTCGAAGCGGAGTCGATCGGGGGCCACCAGCGACCCCCGCTGTGCCACATGCTCCCCCAACGTCTCACGGAGAGCGGCGTGGAGCAGGTGGGTCACGGTGTGATTGCGTTCAGTATCGTGACGACGCCGATCCTCGACCCGCGCATGGACCCTCGCGTCATCAGCCGCAGACGGCGGGTGGAAGTCTCCCTTGAGTTCACCGGAAATGGCGGTCAGACCGGTCACCGTCAGGACCTCGTCCACCTGCAGGGACCACCCGTCGCCGATGACCTCTCCCGTGTCGGACACCTGTCCGCCCGCCTCGGAGTAAAAGGGATTCAGGTCCAGGATCAACCCGAGACGCCGGTCATCCCGGCGGAATCCCACGACCTTTGCTTCGGTTCCGGTGGTGTCCCATCCGACCCATTGTTGGTCCGGAGACTCTTCCAGGAGAGTCCAGTCGGTCAGGGATTCACCGCCCCCTCGCTCCGCGCCGGCAGCGGCCCGATCGGCACGGCTCCGGGCGCGCTGTTCATCGAGAGCCCGGTTGAATCCTTCCACGTCCACGGCATACCCCCGCTCTCTGGCCATGAGTTCGGTGAGGTCCAGCGGGAACCCGAAGGTATCGTAGAGCTTGAAGACCTCCTCGCCTGGCACCACACCGTCCCCTGCCAGGGCACCGCCTTCAGGGACAGGAGCCAACTCATCGAACCGGGCCATCCCGCCTTCGATGGTCTGGAGGAATCGCTCCTCTTCCGTCCGAGTGGTGTCCAGGATTGTGGGGGCGCGCTCCCGGAGATCAGGGAAGGCCCCACCCATGACCCGGAGGACCTCTTCCACCACAGTCACCAGGGTCGGCTCCCTGCGCCCCAGGAGCCAGGCGTGGCGAACACCACGACGAAGAATCCGGCGCAGGACGTACCCGCGTCCCTCATTGGACGGAAAGACCCCGTCCGCGAGCAGGAAGGCCACCGCCCGACTGTGATCCGCCAGGACCCGGAAGCTCACGCCGTCCGGGCTATCCGCCTGGTAGGGGCGGCCCACCGCCTGGGAGGCTCTCTCCAGGAGGGGAGTGAAGAGGTCGGTGTGGTAGTTGGAGTCCTCCCCCTGGAGAACCGCTGCTAGGCGCTCGAGGCCGAGGCCCGTGTCGATGGAGGGAGCCGGCAGGGGGTTGAGCGTTCCCTCCTCATCCCGGTCGAACTGCATGAAGACCAGATTCCACAACTCCACCACCCGCCCCGACTCCCCCAGCACCTCGAACTCCTCCTTGGAGGGAAGCGACCGCTCGCCGTCCGCCCTGAGATCGTAATGGAGTTCGGAGCAGGGCCCGCACGGACCGGTATCCGCCATCTGCCAGAAGTTGTCCTTGTCGCCGAGGCGGAAGATCCGGGTGGGGTCGACGCCGGCCACCTCCTGCCAGAGGGCATGGGCCTCGTCATCCGTGTAGTGGATGGTCACAAAGAGCCGGTTGGGATCCAGCCCCATTTCCACGGTGAGGAATTCCCACGCGAAATGTATGGCGTCGCGCTTGAAGTAGTCACCAAAGGAAAAATTCCCCAGCATCTCGAAGAAGGTGTGGTGCCGTGCCGTCCGGCCCACCTCTTCAAGGTCGTTGTGCTTGCCCCCGGCCCGCACACACTTCTGGCTTGTCACCGCCCGGTTGAAGGGCACGTCCTCCTGGCCGAGAAAGACCCCCTTGAACTGAACCATCCCCGCGTTGGTGAAGAGGAGGGTGGGATCGTTCCCCGGCACCAGCGAGCCGCTGGGGCGGAGTTCGTGCCCCCGGAGCTGGAAATAGTCCAGGAAGCGCCGTCGGATGTCGGAAGCCTTCATGCGTTGCCTCGGGAGTGGGTCCCCCGGTTGAGAGAAAAAGGAACTGCAAAGATAAAGGCCCCGGGGGCTGCCCTTCCAGCCCCGCCGCCAGATGGCTCAGCTCTCTTCCGTTTCCTCTTCCGGGGAGTCGTCGCCCCCTTCTCCCAAGCCCATGGCCTCCCTGAGCTTCTGGCTGATCTCTTCCCGCACGTCATCGTTTTCCAGAAGGAACTGACGTGCGTTCTCCTTCCCCTGCCCCAGGCGCAGATCGCCGTAGGAGTACCACGCGCCCGACTTCTGGACGATGTCCAGATCGCTGCCCAGGTCCAGGAGGAGGCTCGAGTGGGAGATCCCCTCATTGTACATGATGTCGAACTCGGCCTGCTTGAACGGGGGTGCGCACTTGTTCTTCACAACCTTGACCCGGGTCCGGTTGCCCACCAGATCCGTCCCGTCCTTGATGGCCCCGATCCGGCGAATGTCCAGGCGGAGGGACGCGTAGAACTTGAGGGCCCGACCCCCGGAAGTGGTCTCGGGATTGCCGAACATCACCCCCACCTTCTCGCGAATCTGGTTGGTGAAGATCACCGCCGTGTGGGACCGGTTGACGGCACCCGTGAGCTTACGGAGCGCCTGGCTCATGAGACGAGCCTGCAACCCCACGTGGGAATCGCCCATCTCACCTTCGATCTCCGCCTTGGGGACCAGGGCGGCGACGGAGTCGATGACCACGACCTCCACGGCGTTGGAGCGGATCAGGACCTCGGCAATCTCCAGGGCCTGCTCGCCGGTGTCTGGCTGCGAGACCAGGAGGTTGTCCACGTCCACGCCGAGCTTTCGGGCATACTGGATGTCCAGGGCGTGCTCGGCGTCGATGAAGGCGGCAACCCCTCCACCCCTCTGGGCATTGGCGATCACGTGGAGACAGAGCGTCGTCTTTCCCGACGACTCCGGTCCGTAGATCTCGGAAATCCGCCCCCGGGGAATCCCTCCGATGCCGATGGCTGCATCCAGGTTCACCGCACCCGTGGCGATGGACTCGATCTGGATCCGGGCTCCGTCGATCCCCATCCGCATGATGGCGCCCTTTCCGTGCTGCCGCTCGATCTGGCTCAGGGCCGTGGCCAGGTCCTTTTGCTTCTGCTTGCTCAGCTCCGCCGTGGTCATACGTCCAGTTCCCTTGTCCAGGTTGCAGAGGGGGCGCGGATCCGCAGGATTCCCCGCCGACATCCAATACTAGAGTTCCCGAAGAGAATACGAAAGGCCGGAACCGCGCACCGGGTCCACCTCATCCCCTCCGGAAGTCAGGCTCAAGGTAGATGGAGTGCCGGGACCGGGGAATGGCCAGGTGGGTCATGGGCTCCGCATTCCCTGAAGCGTGCGCGCCGACGGCGTTCGTGAGAGCCGGCGGCGTTTGTGAGATTGGAACCCCGGAGTATCCCTGGGGATTCGGAGGTCGAGTACCCGAGCGGGGACGATCCCGGCATGTACCGGGAGTCATGTCCCGAAACTCGCCTCGGCCCCACGAACTCGGGACCCGTCCCGCGTGTATCACCGGAACATTCCTGTCTCCCCAGCCTGTCTCCCCAGCCCCGCGTCCAGTCCTATGCCCCGTCCCGCTCTGCGTCGTCCCCTTCTGGTGGTGGGCCTCGTGACCACCGCCCTGGCAGTGCTCGTCGTACTGATGGGAACCATGGGCTCCGGCACCCCGGCGCACCCAACCGCCGACGGCGTTCCGGCGGAGCTCCCGGACCATGGCGACTTCACACGGGTTCTGGACCGGGTGGTCCAGATGCCCCTGGTGGACTACCAGGCGCTGCAGGACGATCGCACCGCTCTCGATGCGTACATTGCCCGGTTGGGCGCCGTCTCCGAGGCGGAGCTGGCGGAGGCGTCCCGTGCGGAGCAGTTGGCCTTCTGGATCAACGCCTACAACGCCTGCATGCTGCAACTGGTCATCGATCACTATCCCATTGAGGCGGGTCGGGCCGGACTCTTCGGCGGGATTCGCAATCGGGTGGCCGGATACCCGGACAATTCGGTCTGGCAGATCCGTGACGTCTTCTCCCGGAACCACTGCCATGTGGCCGGTCGGGATCGCTCCCAGGACGAGATCGAGCACGATATCATCCGGCCGGAGTTCGATGAGCCCCGGATCCACTTCGCCGTGAACTGCGCCGCAGTAAGCTGCCCGGTCCTCTGGCCCATGGCCTATGAGGCCGCCACGCTGGACGAGGAGCTGGATCGGGCGGTCCGCCATCTCATGGCCGGCCACGAGCACTTCCGGATCGAACCGGGTGAACCCGCCGTGCTGCGCTTGAACCGCGTCATGGACTGGTATTCGGGAGATTTCGGCGGAGCGGAGGGGCTCAAGGCCTTCTTCGCCGATTATCTTCCGTCCCATGAGGCCGAGGTGGTCCTGCGGCCGGACACCCGGGTGGAGTTCTTCGAGTACGATTGGACCCTGAACGACGTGACGCGGTGAGGGCTCCCTCCGCCTCGACGGCCAGTGGGGACCGCGGGGGGCTGGGCGTGGTCATCCCGACCCTGAATGAGGCAGGATCCCTTCCCGGCCTCCTCGGCGACCTGGAACGGATCGAGCCCCCCCCTCGGGTGGTGGTGGCCGACGGGGGGTCCGACGACGGAACCCCGGAGATCGCCCGGGAAGCGGGGGCCGAGGTGGTCCGGGCCCCACGGGGGCGGGCGGCCCAGATGAATGTGGGGGCCGTGGCACTCTCCACCCCCTGGCTCCTCTTCCTCCACGCCGACTCCCGGCTCCCACAGCAGACCCGCGCCGCCCTCCAGGCGTGGCTGTACTCCCCGCCGCAGCACGAAGCGGCCCACTTCGCCTTCCGACTGGACGAGAGGGGTCCGTGGTGGACCTTCATCGAGACAGGTCAGCGGCTGCGGGAGGCACTTACCGGCATGGCCTACGGTGACCAGGGCCTGCTGGTGTCGCGGCGCCGATGGGAGGCGGTGGGTGGCTTCCCTCCCCTGCCCATCATGGAAGACGTGGAGATGGTGCTGCGCCTGAAGCGGTCGGGGGGCCTGGACCGGATCGGTGCCCCTGTGGTCACCAGCGGCCGGCGGTACCGGCGCTCCGGTGTGCTTCGGGGGTGGCTCCGGAACACGGCTCTCATCGGCCTCTACCGCCTGGGCGTGCCTCCCCGGCGCCTTGCCCCCCTCTACCCGCCCCACCATGTCCCGAGGGAATCGACGGTCCCCTCCATGACGCGTGATGCCCCGGGGAAGAGCCCGGCGGGATCGTCCCTCCCTTCCGCCCTGGTCCTGGTCTTCGCCAAGGCCCCCCGACCCGGCCAGGTGAAGACCCGACTCGCTGCGGACATGGGAGACGAGGCGGCGGCCTCCCTCTACCGTACCATGGGACGACAGGTGGCGGATGGACTCCGCGGGGGCCCCTACCGGACCCGGATCTGCTTCGCCCCCCCCGACGCCCGGGACGAGATGGTGGACTGGCTCGGGGACCACGGGCTGGAGTTCCAGCCTCAGGCGGACGGAGACCTGGGACGGCGCATGGAGGTGGCGGCGGCAACGGCCTTCCGGGAAGCCGAAAAGGTCTGCCTCGTTGGAACGGATACCCCGGCGGTGGACCGGGCGGTGGTAGAAGACGCCTTCCGCCAACTGGACCAGGCCGACGTGGTGGTGGGTCCGGCCCGGGATGGAGGATACTATCTTCTGGCCATGAACCGGCTCGAGCCCACCCTCTTCCGGGACGTTCCCTGGAGTACCGCCCAGGTGCTTGAAACCACCCTCGCCCGTGCCCGATCCGCCGGCTTGACAGTCCAGACCCTTCCCATGCGGGTGGATGTGGACCGGATCACCGACGTCCCACCCTCTCTCCTCGGCACCGCCTCGTGACGGAGCTCTTCGCCGGACCGTGGGGGCCGATCCTCATCTTCGGCCTCCGAATCGTGGATGTGACGCTGGCCACCATGCGCATGCTGCTGGTCATGCGGAATCAGCGGACCATCGTCCCCTTCATCGGCTTCTTCGAAGCGGCGATCTGGGTCCTGGCCATCGGAACGGCCATCCAGAACCTCCACTCGGTGTGGCATATCCTGGGGTACGCCGGCGGGTTCGCCAGCGGCACCCTGGTGGGGCTCTGGCTCGAAGGGAAGCTGGCCATGGGCCTGGCTTCGGTCCGGATCATCTCGCGAAACGCAGGAGAAGCGGTGGCCGACGCCCTCCGGCACGAAGGCTTCGGCGTCACCGAGTTTTCCGGCTACGGGCGGGAGGGTCGGGTGGAGCTTCTCCTGACCCTGGTCAAGCGTCGGCAGATCAACCGCGTCATCGCCACGGTGGAAGCCGAAGACCATGACGCCTTCATCTCGGTGGAGGAGCCCCGGACCATCCGGCGAGGGTGGCTCTTCAGTACGCGGAGGAAGTGAGGCCCTCCCGGCCAAGGATCCGGGCGAAGGCCGACACCGCCACCTCCAGATCCCCGTCCGTCACCTGGTGATGCAGCACCGCCCGGATCCGGCTCCCGCCGAAGGGACCCATTCGCACGCCCCGCTCCCGGAGTTGGGCCAGGAGCTCCGGCACACGCCGGCCCGTTTCGGCCACGTCCAGCATGAGGATGTTGGTCTCGGGGGGTACCACGGACACCCCGGGCAACCCGGCCAGCCGCTCCCCAAGCATCCGGGCCCGGCGATGATCCTCGGGGAGCCGCGGGAGGTGGTGCTCCAAGGCGTGGAGCCCCGCCGCCGCCAGCATCCCCGCCTGTCGCATCTGACCACCCAGCCGGCGCCGAATCCGCCAGGCCCGCTCCAGGACCGGGGCAGGACCTGCCAGCATGGACCCCACCGGCGCACCGAGCCCCTTGGACAGGCAGGTCATGACCGTGTCCACCGACTCGGCGAGACGCGCCGGCGGCACCTCCAGCGCGGCTGCCGCATTCCAGAGCCGGGCTCCGTCCAGATGAACAGCCAGCCCCGACCCCCGAGCCAACCCAGCCAGTTCAGCCGTTCGCTCCGGCGTCATGACCCGCCCCCCGGAGTCCAGGTGACTGTTCTCGAGAGCCAGGAGGGTGGTTGGCGGGTGGAAGGGGGACGGAGGACGGAGCGCCGCCCTCAGCTCGTCGCCGTCCAGCAGCCCGTGGGCGGCGGGAACCGTCCGGACCAGGAGGCCACCGTGCACGGCCAGCGACCCTTCCTCGTAATGAAGGAGGTGCGCCCGGGCCTCCAGAAGTACCTCGTCTCCGGAACGGGTCTGGGCCATGACCCCGCACTGATTGGCCATGATCCCCGAGGGGAAGAAGAGGGCCCGCTCCTTGCCCAGAAGCTCGGCCACCCGTTCCTCGAGGCGCCGAACGGTGGGATCCTCTCCGAAGCAGTCGTCCCCCACCTCCGCCGTGGCCATGGCCTCCCGCATGGCCAGGGTGGGGCGGGTGACGGTATCACTCAGGAGATCGATCACCGGCGCGTCACCCCTTCAGCCGTTCCTCGACCCGGGCGATCCGACGGGCGATGGCCACGGCCCATCCGAACAGGAGCGCCCACGCCACGCCGTAGGCGATGAACACGTGCCAGAAGTGGCGCATCTGCCGGCCCGGGGCGGTGCCGGCGGCCTGGGCGTGGACAACCTCCGGGACCACCAGGAGAAGGCCCAGGACCAGAGCGGGAACGAGGACTTTGAGAATGCTCATGGAGAATGGTGTGTCGGGGACGGAATCGTGGACGCCGGGAAGACGCATCTCGTCACGGAACGATGGCGCCTTCGGGAGTGGGAGTCCGGGACGGGTCCAGACGTGCCGCTTCCACCCGGTCCGCGTAGGCTTCCAGCCGGGCAGCGGCGTACCGGAAGAGGAAGAGCGACAGGAAGACCAGGGTCCAGGCGCCCAGGGCCGTGAACACGGTGGTAGCCATGTCCGGGTGGAGTTGGGGCCCGTCGACCCGGGCCACCACCGGCTGGGGGTGTAGCGACCGGAACCAGTAGACACTCATATGAATGAGGGGAATGTTCAGTGCTCCCACCACTCCCACCACCGCGGCGAACTTCCGGCCGCGATCCAGGTTATCCGTGGAACTCCGCACCAGGAAATAGCCCAGGTAGATGAACCAGAGCAGGAGCGTCAGCGTCAGCCGGGGCTCCCACGTCCACCAGGTCCCCCACGCCAGTCGGGCCCAGAGCGGCCCCGAGGTCAGCACGATGGTGGTGAAGATCATGCCGCCTTCGGCAGCGGCGCGGGCGGCGTGATCCAGCTTCTCTTCACCGAGCCACAGGTAGACGGCGCTGCACAGCGCCACGATCCCGAAGGCGAAGAACCCCACCCAGGCAGCCGGGAGATGGATGTAGAAGATCCGCTGGACGATCCCCATGCTGGCCTCCGTGGGGACCCAGAAGAAGACCTGCCAGTGGAAGAGGATGGTCAATGCCACCCCCAGGAAGCCCAGAACGACTCCCACCCACCGCACCGTGCGAAGCGACATCTCGGTCAATCCTCCACAATGAATCGAAAGAGCCCCACCCCGGCGGTCAGGGCGACAAGGGTGAAGGCGGCCAGTATCCGCAAGCTGTACGCCGACTCCGCCGGCGGAAGCCCCGCCAGCAGATCGGCGGTGGCGGCCGCCCCAAAGGTGATGAGCGGAACCAGCAACGGGAAGAGGAGGATGGGAAGAAGGGTGTCTCCCATCCGCGTGCCCGCCGTGATTCCACTGAAGAGCGTGCCCAGGGCAACGAAGCCCACGGTCCCCGTCAGGAGGACCCCGGCCAACGGCAGGGGGTTCCCCGGGAGGCGGACCTGGAAGAAGAGGGCAAAGACGGCCACCGTAAGGGCCGTGACAGCCACCAGGAGGACGGAATTGGCCAGCACCTTCCCCAGATAGAGCGCATCCCGGGGCACCGGCGCCACCAACAGGCCGTCCAGCGCCCCATCTTCCTTCTCCAGTTCGAAGGTGCGGCCCAGCCCCAGCAGCCCCGCCAATGAGATGACGATCCAGATCATCCCTGCCGCCAACTCCCGGGGGTGCACCACCGTCCGGTCCACCGCGTAGTTGAAGAGGATGGCGGTGAGGACCACGAAGGCCCCCATGGCCGCCACCCGCTCCCGGGTCCTGAGCTCCACCCGCAGGTCCTTGGCGGCGATGGCCCAGATCTGCCCGAAGTACTCCTTCACGAGGCCGTCACCTCCACCTTCTCCCGGTAGAAGCGTTCCTCCCCCTCGGCGGGGAACTCACTCCGCTCTCCAAGGAAGACGAAACGCCCGCGCGCCTGGATGGCGACGCGGTCGGCCAACGCCAATCCCTCGGCCAGGTTGTGTGTCACCAGCACCACAGTACGGGCTCCATCCCGGAGCCGCACCAGGACCTCCCGAAGGAGAGCCGAGGCGTGGATGTCCAACCCGGTGAACGGCTCGTCCAGGAGCACCAGCGCAGGGTCGTGGAGAAGGGTCCGGGCCAGCGCCAAGCGCTGCCGCATACCGCGGGAGAAACCTCGAGCCTGGCGATCCGCGTGGGGAGCGAGGCCTACATCGTCCAGGGCCGTGGTGACCCGATCCCCGAGTCCATGGAGCCCGTAGAGCCGACCATAGAAGGTCAGGTTCTCGCGGGCCGTGAGGGGTCCATAGAGGAAGGTTCGGTGCGACAGGACCCCGATCTCCCGGCGCCATGCCGTCTCGCCCGGGTCCCGAAGCTCGCCGCGAAAGAGGATCTCGCCCTCATCCGGTCGGAGGGCGCCACCCAGCATCCCCAGAAGCGTACTCTTCCCGGCGCCGTTGGGGCCCAGAATCGTGAGGAGCTCGCCCTGGGCGAGGGAGAACGACACACGATCCACCGCTCGAACCGCCCCGAAACTCCGGGTCAGATCCCGAGCTTCCAGAAGGGGGGATGATGAGGTGGCTCCGGCCACATCCCTGTTCAAGACGAGCCGAACTCAGGGTGATCCCGAGGGAGAGCCCGATGGCGCAGCCGGCGGGGCGGCCGCCAGGGCACTCCCACATGCGGAGCAGAACCGGCTCCCGGCCGGATTGGGGTGCCCACATTCCCGGCAGATGATCCCCCCCTTGAGACTGCTCCGGAGTGCCCGGATCTCCTCCTCCACCGCAGAGTCACCAACCGACGCCGAAACACGGCCGTTGGATCCGGCCTTCCGCTCGGCCTCTGCCGCCCGGCGCCCCTGTCGCGCCGCCCACTCCTGCTCCTCTTCCGCCAGGGCCTCCAGGGCCTCGGACGCGATCTCCCGCTTCATCTTGCGGTAGTCGTCCTCGTCCAGCTTTCCGGCGTGGAAGTCATACTCCACATCGCGAAGGGCGAAGAGGGCAATACGCTTGCGATGCTGCGCCTCGGTCAGTTCCTCCTCGTCCCGCTCCATGGGTGCGGATCGCCCCGAAACCAGGGGGAAGAGGACCCAGAAGACCACCAGGGTGGCCAGGACGATGCCAACGATAAATGTCATCAGGAGACGCCGGCCGGAGTGCCTACCGGTTCAGGGGCGGTCCGAGTCCCCTTCGGCCCCGAGTCACCGCCGGACGACGGACCCTTCCCGGGTGCATCGTCTTCGTCACGCCTGGACGCCTGGGTGCCCGTGCCTCCTGCCCGCTGAGCCGGAATGGGCCCACCCGGCCACATGGCGATGAGGGTTCCGATGGCGATGACCAGTCCCCCGTACCAGATCCAGGGCACCAGCGGATTGACCATGACCTGGAAGGTGGCACGCTGGAATTGGGGATCGTTCCCCATCCCCACCTGCTCATCCAGCGTCGAGAGGATCACATAGAGGTCCTCGAAGGCCGTGGAGCGGATCCCCACCTCGGTCATGGGCTGGGGCGGCGCCTCGTAGAAGCGCCGTTCGGTGGTCATGGTTCCCAGCGACTGTCCGTCCCGCTCCACCCGCATGAGGGCGATCCACTGCCACATATTCTGGCCACGGGCGGTGGACAGCCCCTCGTAGGTGAGGGTGTAGGTGTGACCGAAGGCCGAGGCGATGGACACCGACTCGCCGGGAACCATGGACTGCCGGACCTCGCGGTCGAAGGCCGCACCGGCGAAGCCCATGAACATGACCACCACACCCACGTGGACGATGTAGCCGCCCCACCGACGCCGATTCCGCTTGACCAGGTGGCTCAAGGCGATGGCCAGATTCTCGTTCTCGATCCGGGCCCGGGCCTTGGTGCCCTTCCAGAACTCCACCACGATGATCCAGAGAACGAAGGCGCCGATGGCGAAGGTGAGGAGGGCGTAGGTATGGCGGACCCCCAGGGCGAAGAGAAGTACGCCGGTCCCCAGACCCACCCCCGTGGGAATCAGGAAGTTCTTCTTCAGGTTCCGGGCGCTGGCCCGGCGCCAAGCGATGACCGGACCGATCCCCATGAGGGCCAGGAGCATGAGGCCGATGGGGATGTTCACCTGATTGAAGAAGGGGGGCCCCACCGCCACTTTGGACCCGGTGAGCCCCTCGGTGATGAGGGGGAACATGGTGCCCCAGAGGACGGCGAACCCGGACCCGAGAAGGACCAGGTTGTTCAGCAGGAATGCCGACTCCCTGGAGAGGAACGACTCGAACTGACGATCGCTCCGAAGCTGGGGGAGCCGCCAGATGATGAGCACCGCGCTGACGGCGAAAGTCACCCCCATGAAGGCCAGGAAGGCGTAGGCGATGTCCAGGCTCAGGGCGAAGGAGTGCACCGACTCGATGAGCCCGGATCGGGTCAGGAAGGTGGCGAAGATGGTCATGATGAAGGTCAGACAGACCAGCGCCATGTTCCAGATCTTCAGCATCCCCCGGGATTCCTGGATCATCACCGAGTGGAGGAAGGCCGTGGCCACGATCCAGGGAAGGAGCGACGCGTTCTCAACCGGATCCCAGAACCAGTAGCCGCCCCACCCCAGCTCCTCGTAGGCCCACCGCATCCCGAAGACGATCCCCAGGGTGAGGAAGAACCAACTGGTGAGGATCCACTTCCGGGTCACCTCAATCCACCGCGCGTCCAACCGCCCCGACAGCAGGGAGGCGATGGCGAACGCGAAGGGAATGGTGAAGGCGGTGAACCCCAGATACAACGTGGGCGGATGAATGGTCATCCAGTAGTTCTGAAGCTGGGGGTTCAGACCCCGACCATCCTGGGGGGTGAAGGGAAGCCGCTCAAAAGGCGGGGTGATGAAGAGGGTGATCCCGATGAAGAAGGCGATGACCACCAGCAGCACACCCGAGACCCAGGGCATGAGGTCCCGATTCCGCTTCCGGTTCATCCAGACCGCAAGCGATGAGAAGAACCCCAGGTTCAGGGCCCAGAAGAGGAGGGACCCCCGCTGTCCGGCCCAGAGCCCGGAAACCTTGAAATAGGTCTCGAGATTCCGGCTGGAGTAGTTGGAGACGTACCAGTAATCGAACCGATCGGCCAGGAAGGCGGCGATGAGGCCCGCCGAGGCCACGGCCAGGAGAACGAAGACGGCGTGAACGCTTCGTTCAGCCGAAAGAATCAGGTCACCCCGACCCCAACGACCTCCCAGGAAGGCCATGACGGCCCCCCAGAGGGCGATGGGAAGGGAGATCCAGAGCGCAAACTCCCCTATGGCTGGAAGCACGGTCAAATGCCTCCGGTCGTAGCATAGGAATCGTCGCTTCCATACGACGCACCGGCCCCGTAGGAGCCATAGGCATCCCCACCATCGACTCCGGCATACGGATCCTCTGACCCGTACCCGGAATCCCGATCATCCATGTCTTCGGGAAGGGCTTCATAGCGACTTCCACACTTGGTGAGAACCTCGGTGGCCTCGAAGATCCCGTCGCCCAGGTAGCGCCCCTCCATCACCACCTCCGCCTCGTCGGTGAAGGTATCGGGGAGCGGATGACGGAAGTGGACCGTGAGCTGCACGTCCCGGTTGTACGGGTCCACCACCACGAACTGGTGGAGGAGCTCATCGGTGTGCGCCACGAGACTCCCCGGCAGCACGTCGCCGCTGACTTTGACCCCCCGTTCCATGCGTTCAGACGCCTCATCCGCTCGCTCATACACCCGTTCGTAGAGTTCAGTGGGGGTGAGGTAGTAGACCATGGTGTCGGTGATCCCGGTCCAGATGAGCCACGTCACGATAGCGGCAACTCCGACCAGGCCGGCAAAGAACCTTCTGTCCCTGTTCATGGAAGACTCCGAAGGGGATCGAGCGGGGGGGTGTCAAGCAACGATGACAACTTACGGGTTCAGGTGGGGCGGTTCAATGATTTTCCGGTTCGGCCCGGAAGCTGCGGACCGCTTTGATCGCCCGATTCCAGCCTACCCGGAGTCGCTCCCGTTGATCCACCCCGGACCGGGGATTGAACACCCGGGCCTCCCCCTGGGCCTCCAGGAACTCCTGTGGGCTCTTCCACAACCCCACATGGAGGCCGGCGAGTCCCGCCGCTCCCAACGCCGTCGTCTCTACCACCGCCGGCCTTCGGACCGGGATTCCCAGCAGGTCGGACTGGAACTGCATGAGCCAATCGTTACCGGCGGCGCCTCCGTCGACGCGCAGTTCTTCGGCCCGGACCCCGGAGTCCGCCTCCTGGGCCCGGAGGACCTCCTCGGTGCCGTAGGCCATGGCTTCCAGGGCGGCGCGCACCAGGTGGGCGTCCCGTGTGCCCCGGGTGAGCCCGAAGATGGCGCCCCTGGCGTCCGGGTCCCAGTGGGGCGCCCCCAGGCCCACGAAGGCCGGCACGAAGTAGACGCCGTCGTTGCCCTCCAGCGAACGGGCCATGGCCTCGGAGTCGGGCGCAGATTCCAGCAGCCCCAGGCCGTCCCGGAGCCACTGGATGGCGGCCCCGGCGATGAAGATGGATCCCTCCAGCGCGAAGGCGGGCTGCCCCCGCTCGTCGCACGCCACGGTCGTGAGCAGGCCGTGCTCCGAGCGCACCACCGAATCTCCGGTGTGGAGCAGGAGGAAGGCGCCGGTCCCGTAGGTGTTCTTGGCGGCACCGGCCGTCCAGCACCCCTGACCGTAGAGGGCCGCCTGCTGATCACCCGCCACCCCGGCGATGGGTGCCTCCACTCCCAGGAAATGCCCCTGGGATACCCCGAAGTCCCCGGAGCTCGGTCGCACCTCCGGGAGAAGGGCCGAGGGGACCTCGAGGATGTGGGCCAACTCGGGTCCCCACCCCCCCAACTCCAGATCGTAGAGGAGGGTCCGGGAGGCATTGGTGGGATCGGTGGCGTGAACCTCGCCCCGGGTCAGGACATGGATGAGCCAGGAGTCGATGGTGCCGCAGGCCAGTTCACCCGCCTGGGCCCGTCGGGCCAGATCCGGACGCTCCCGGAAGAGCCAGGTGAGCTTGGTTCCCGAAAAGTACGGATCCAGGAGAAGTCCGGTGCGGCGCCGCACCTCCTCTTCCTTCCCCGCCTCCCGGAGGGCTCGGCAAAGCGCCGCCGTCCGCCGGTCCTGCCAGACGATGGCACGATGGACGGGGCGACCGGTCTCCCGGTCCCACAGGACCACCGTCTCCCGCTGGTTCGTGATCCCGATACCCTCGATGCGGTGCGGTTCCCGGTTCCGCGCCGCCTCCAGAGCGGCCCGGGCCACCCGGATCGTCACGTCGCGGATCTCCTCGGCGTCGTGTTCGACCCACCCGGGGCGGGGGAAGTGCTGGGTGAACTCGGAGTAGGCCCGCCCCAGGATCCGACCGTCCTGGGCGATGACGAGGGCCGTGGTGCCTGTGGTTCCCTGGTCCAGGGCGAGGATGGCGGGTGTGGAAGGCATGGCGGGACGGGTTCGGGAAGGCGAGGTCCGGACCCTTTCAGAATAACAGGCCGTCAGCCGCCGGGCACGGAAGCCGGAAAGCGATACGGCATGCCCACTTCGCCCAGGAGTCGCACCAGGAGGGAAATGGGAAGTCCCACCACCCCGGAGTGATCTCCCTGGATCTCCTCCACCAGAACCGCGCCCAGCCCCTGGATCCCGTAGGCACCGGCCTTGTCCATGGGCTCGCCGGTGGCCACGTAGGCCGCCGCCACCTCCGCATCGAAGGGTCGGAACCGGACCCGGGTCGCCTGCACGCCGGAGACGACGCGGACGTCCTCCTCCGGGGAGACCATGGCCAGGGCCAGGCCCGAGTAGACATGGTGATCCCGCCCCGACAACTGCAGAAGCATGGCCACGGCCTGATCCGCATCCACGGGCTTTCCCAGGATCTCGCCATCCAGCGCCACCACCGTGTCCCCTCCCACCACCGGCACCCCTTCAGTGTGGGCCAGGACCGCCATCGCCTTGGCACGGGCCAATCGCTCGGTCAGGGAGGAGGGCGACTCGTCGGCGAGGGGGGTCTCGTCCACGTGGGCGGGACGGATCTGGTGGGAGAGCCCCAATCCCCGGAGGATTTCGGAGCGCCGCGGAGACGCCGAAGCCAGGATCAGGTGGGGGCGCCCCCCGCCCCTGGGCCGTTCCGTCATGGCCCCTCTCCGCCGCCGGGCTCCCGCTCCAGGATGAGGGTCACCGGACCGTCATTCAGCAGCCGGACGTCCATCATGGCCCCGAACTCTCCCGTCTCCACCGGTCCGGAACTCTCCCGGCGCAGAAGCTCGACGAAGCGCTCGTAGAGGGGGATGGCCACCTCCGGCCGTGCCGCCCTGACGAACGAGGGACGGCGCCCCTTCCGGGTGTCACCGTAGAGGGTGAACTGGCTGGCCACCAGGATCCCTCCGCCCACCGACGCCAGGGTGTCGTTCATCTTCCCCTCGGCATCGTTGAAGATGCGGAGGCCCACGATCTTGCGGGCCATCCACTCCAGCTCCTCCTCCGTATCTCCCTCGGTGAACCCCACCAGGAGCAGGAGCCCCCGGCCGATGGCTCCCGACACCAACCCGTCGATGGTGATGGAGGCCTCGGACACCCGCTGCAGGACCACTCTCATGTGCTGGTCACCGGATCCATGGAGAAGGAGAGGGAGAGGGAGAGGGAGAGGGAAAGGAACGGGCCGGGGAGCACCCCGAGCCGCCGATGGACGATCCATCCCTCGACGGGAAGCTCACTCCACCGTCACCGACTTGGCCAGATTCCTGGGCTGATCCACATCGCACCCGCGGAGGACGGCGATGTGGTAGGCCAGGAGCTGGAGGGGGATGGAAGTGAGGATGGGAAGAAGGACCGGATGGGTTTCCGGGACCCGGATGAAGTGATCCACCTTCCCTTCCAACTCTTCGACGCCGTCGTTCACCACGGCGATGACTTGCCCCCGGCGTGCCTTCACCTCTTCGATGTTGGACACCACCTTGTGGTATACGCCGTCGTGGGGCGCCAGGAAGACCACCGGCATCTCCTCGTCGATGAGGGCGATGGGCCCATGCTTCATCTCGGCGGCGGGGTAGCCTTCGGCGTGGATATAGCTCACCTCCTTCAACTTCAGCGCACCCTCCAGGGCGGCGGGAAACTGATAACCGCGACCCAGATAGAGGAAGTTGCGGGCGTCCCGGTAGAGTTCGGCCAGCGCCCGGATCTCGTCGTTGAGCTTGAGGATCTCGGCCACCTGACCCGGCAGCTCCTGGAAGGCCTTCACCAGCCGGCGCCCTTCCAGGATGGACATATCCCGGCGGCGGCCCAGATAGAGGCTGAAGAGGGCCAGCGCGGCCACCTGGCTCGTGAAGGCCTTGGTGGAGGCCACTCCGATCTCGGGTCCGGCGTGGAGGTAGACACCGAAGTCCGTCTCCCGGGCGATGGAGCTCCCCACCACATTCACGATCCCCATGACGGTGGCACCCCTGCGCTTGGCCTCCCGCAGGGCGGCCAGGGTGTCCGCCGTCTCGCCGGACTGACTCACCACGATGACCAGGGTGCGCTCGTCCACCACCGGGTTCTTGTACCTGAACTCGGAGGCGTACTCCACCTTGGTGGGGATCCGGGTGATCTCTTCCAGCATGTACTCGCCGATGAGGGCCGAATGCCAGGAAGTTCCGCAGGCGGTGATGATGATCCGGTCCACGGACAGGAGGTCGTGGTCCGCCATGGTGATCCCACCGAGACGGGCGGCCCCTTCCTCTTCCAGGAGGCGCCCTCGCGTCACGTCACGCAAGGTCTGGGGCTGCTCGAAGATCTCCTTCAGCATGAAGTGCTCGAAGCCGCCCTTCTCGATGGCGGCCAGATCCCATGTCACCTCGTGGACCTGACGCTGAACGGGGCCCTGCCTCAGGTGGAAGGTGCGGTAGCCGTCGGGCGTGAGGACGGCGTAGTCGCCCTCGTCCAGGTACACGACATCCCGGGTGTGGGCCACCACCGCCGCGGCGTCCGAGCCCACCAGGAGTTCCCCGTTGCCGCCGATCCCCAGGAGGAGTGGGGACCCCTGCCGGGCCGCCACGATCTTGTTGGGATCCCGGCTGCTGACCACGGCGATCCCGTACGCTCCGATGACCTGGTCCAGTGCCGCCACCACCGCATCTTCCAGGGCGCCTCCCTCGGGCCAGAGGCGTTGGATGAGGTGCACCACCACCTCGGTGTCCGTGTCGCTCCGGAACTGGACCCCATCGGCCTCCAGCTTCTGGCGAAGGACGCCGGCGTTCTCAATGATCCCGTTGTGGACCAGGGCGATGGATCCATCCGCCGACAGGTGGGGGTGGGCGTTCCCCTCGGTGGGGGGGCCGTGGGTGGCCCAGCGCGTGTGGCCAATTCCGCAGTGGCCCGGAAGCCCGTGCTCCTTCACCGCCGCCTCCAGGGCGTCGAGCTTCCCGGCCCGTCGGACGGTGTGGAGCCGGCCGTCGGCGCCCAGAACCGTCGCTCCGGCGGAGTCATATCCCCGGTACTCGAGACGTCGGAGGCCCTCCAACAGGACGGTGGAGGCCTGCTTGGGGCCGATGTAACCAACGATTCCGCACATGGACGCGACTGCCTTGGGTTGGGTGTGGTTCGGGTTGTGGAGTCAGCTACCTGCGGCCGTCATGATATCCCGTCCTCGGGCCACCAGCTCCGCCGCCGCTTCCGCCGTGGGCGCCTCGGCGATGAACCGGACCACCGGCTCGGTGCCGGATGGTCGGACGTGGAGCCACTGGCGACGCTCCGGCCAGGCCAGACGCACGCCGTCGGTGTGGTCCACCTCCACCGCACCACTGGAGGTATCGGCGGCAGGAGCCAGTTGGGTCAGGAGCGCGGCGTACCCATCGGCGATGCGCTCCCGGGGGAAGGGCGCCTTCTCCTTCACAATGGCGTACCGGGGCCAGCGATCCACCGCCTCCGCAAGACTCCGCCCCGATTCCATGAGGTGCTGAAGGATCAGCGCGATGCCCAGAGGCGCGTCGCGGGTGAAGTGGAGACGGGGGAGGATGATGCCGCCATTCCCCTCCCCTCCCACCACCGCACGTTCCGACTGCATCTTTCGGGCCACGTTCACCTCACCCACCGGCGCCCGGAGGCAGGGGACCCCGGCGGCTCGCGCCACATCCTCCACCACCTGACTGGTGGAGAGATTGGTCACCACCGGCCCCCGGGCCCACTCCCGGCCCAGCACCACCTCGGCGCAGAGGGCCAGGGTCAGGTCCTCACCCACCGCCTCCCCAGCGCCGTTCACCAGGGAGAGCCGGTCCACATCCGGATCCACGGCGAAGCCCACCTCGGCTCCGGACGTTCGGACCAACTCTCCCAGACCGGCCAGGTTCTTCGCCGTGGGCTCGGGGTCGCGAGGGAAGCGGCCGTCGGCTTCCAGTCCCATCCCACTCACCCGGCAGCCCAACTCCGCCAGAAGTTGGGGCACCATTCGCCCCCCGGCGCCGTGCACACAGTCCAGCGCCACATGGAAGGCGCGGCGGCGCAGCGCCTCCACATCCACGAAGGGAAGTTCCAGGATGGCCTGGACATGGCGGTCCACCGCCGTGGAATCCAGCGAGGTGGAGCCCAGCCGGTCCCACGAGGCCCTGGGCAGCTCCTCACGAGCCAGGTAAGCCTGAAACCGCGCCATACGATCTGCGTCCAGGAAGAGACCGTCGCCCCCGCCGAACTTGAGGGCATTCCACTCGGCGGGGTTGTGGCTGGCGGTGACTCCCAGAGCCCCCGCCGCCCCTGCACCGCGAGCGGCCAGGAGGAGGGTGGGTGTGGGAACGACGCCCAGCTCCACCACCCGGCACCCCACCGACACGAGGCCGGCCCGGGCCGCGTCGGCGAACATGGCTCCGGAGGTGCGCGAATCCCGTCCCAGGTAGACCACCGATCCGGAGCCCTCCGAACGGAGGAATCCGCCGAAACCCGCCGCCAGCGACGCCAGGAGTTCGGGGGTGAGGGGATTCCCGACACGACCCCGGAACCCGGAGACGCTGACCATGAGGCCTTCCGGCAGATGAACGGGCATGGAGACTCCTCGGGGCTGATGGGGTGGGCGGCGGGACCACCGGCCGGACGCCGAGGCCACCGAGGGTGAAGCTAGAGTGCGGGGTCGGAGTGTCAACGCACTGGCCTGTCCGGCCATGGCGCTGACGGCGGAGCCGTTCCACCTTTGAAGGGTCCAGGCCAACGAACGGGTCGGCATCCAGGCCACCCCGCCACCACCAATCCAACCCACGCCCCCGCCCATGAGCACGGACCCCCAACGCCCCCTCGCCTTCGGAACCCTGGCCATCCACGCCGGCCAGGAGCCGGACCCCACCACCGGCGCCGTCATGCCACCCATCTACCAGACCTCCACCTACCGGCAGCCTGCCCTGGGGGAGCATCTGGGCTACGAATACGCCCGGGTGCAGAACCCGACGCGGGAGGCGCTTGAGCGAAACCTGGCCGGGCTCGAGGGGGGCACTCACGGGATCGCCTTCGCCAGCGGCCTCTCGGCCATCGAGGCCGTGCTCAAGACGTTGAGTGCCGGCGATCACGTGGTGAGCGAGGAGAACACCTACGGGGGCACGAACCGGATGTTCAACCGGGTTCTCTCCAGACTCGGGATCCAGTTCACCTTCGTGGACAGTCGGGATCCGGACCAGGTCCGGGACGCCATGCGGCCCGAGACCCGCCTCCTCCACGTGGAGACGCCCACAAACCCCATGATGCGGCTGTGCGACCTCCGGGCCATGGCCGACATCGCCCACGAGGCCGACGCCCTCCTTATGGTGGACAACACCTTCTCGACCCCCTTCAATCAGCGGCCACTGGAGTTCGGCGCCGACATCGTGGTGCACTCCACCACCAAGTACCTGAACGGGCACTCCGACGTCATCGGCGGGGCGTTGATTGTGAACGACGATGATCTGGCCGAGGAGCTCTTCTTCGTCCGGAAGTCCACCGGCGCCGTCCCCGGTCCCATGGACGCCTGGCTCGTGCTCCGAGGCGCCAAGACCCTCCACCTCCGGATGCAGGCGCACAACCAGAACGGTCTGGCTGTGGCCCGCTTCCTCCAGGAGCACCCCGCCGGCGAGGCGGTCCATTACCCGGGGCTCGAGTCCCATCCGCAACACGATCTGGCCGTTCGGCAGATGACGGGATTCACCGGGATGGTCTCGGTGGAGTTGGGAAGCGGCGACCGGGCCCGTCGATTCGTGGAGGGTACCCGGCTCTTCGCCCTTGCCGAATCGCTGGGCGGCGTGGAATCCCTCATCGGAGTCCCGGCCCTCATGACCCACGCGTCGGTGGCACCGGAGCGCCGGGAGGCTATGGGGGTCACCGACGGACTCGTGCGCCTCTCGGTGGGAATCGAGGACATCGGCGACCTCATCGAGGACCTGAAGGGGGCGCTGGCGGGTCTATAAGATCCATCCCGGGCCGTTCCCCCGCCCGCGGCCACCCACGCCGCAAGACCATCCAGTTCCAGGAGGTTCCATGGTACCCGACGACTTCGAATCCACCGAGCGCCCGAATCCCGAGGGAGACCCCCAGAGCTCGGAAAGCAGCCAGGAGGCACGGACGCGCCGTGTCCTCACCGGGATCTCGTCCCGGAGTTGGGAGCATCCGGCGGACCGGGCCGCTCTCCATGCGCTCCGGACCATCCCCATCTTCGACGAGGTCCTGAAGAAGCTCTTCGGCTTCTTCGGGGAGAAGCCCATCCGGCTGGCCTTCCAGGCCAACTCGGTGCAGGTCTCCCATCGGCAGTTCGGCCGGGTCCACGGCCTCTACCAGGAGGTCCTCCGAACGCTGGATGCGCCGGAGGCATACCCCCTCTTCATCTCCCAGACGCCCATGGTCAATGCCGGCGCGTATGGGATGGAGCGTCCCTTCGTCCTGTTGAATTCAGGGGCCGTCTCCCTCCTGGACGACGACGAACTCCAGTACGTCCTGGCGCACGAAGTGGGGCACATCCTGAGTGGGCACGTCCTGTACAGGACCATGCTCATCATCCTGATCCAACTCGCCGAACGGGGCTTCCCCATCGTCGGGTTGGCGGCCAGGGGCGTACTGGTGGCCCTCCTGGAGTGGTACCGGAAGAGCGAGTTGTCGGCGGATCGGGCGGGGCTCCTGGGGGTTCAGGAACCCCGTGTCGTGTACCGCGCCATGTTGAAGATGGCTGGAGGCGGAAGACCCGACGAGATGAATGTCAGTGCCTTCCTGGAGCAGGCGGAAGCGTACCGGGACAGTGAGGACATGGCCGACTCGGTCTTCAAGGTCCTGAACCTGCTGGGAGCCACCCATCCCTTCTACGTACTCCGGGTGTCGGAGCTGCGGGAGTGGATCGAGTCCGGGCAGTACGACCGGATCCTGGCCGGCGAGTACCGGCGTCGCGACGAGCCCGAGCCCTCCTATGCAGAGGACCTGGGAGATGCGGCCTCCTCCTACCAGAGGGAGGCCCGTGAATTCGTGGACGACCTGGCGTCGGCAGCCAGGAAGATGCGCGACTCCCTCCTTGAGAATCTCCGATCCGGAGGCAGCCGAACCGGTGGCAACTGGTGACACCCACCTCCACGGCTGAAGACGCCCCGGAGGTTTCCCCGGGGCGCTGGTCGGTCCATGTGGACACGGGCGGTACCTTCACCGACTGCCTGGCGGTGGACCCCCGAGGCCGTCGGCACCGCCTCAAGGTGCTCTCATCCAGCGCCCTCCGGGGTACGGTGGTGGATACAGATGGCGGGGACGGGCTGGGTGTGCGCTTTCCCGACGAGCTCCCTGACGGCTTCCTGGTGGGGTTCGGCCTTCACCGCCCCGGTGAGCCGGCACACCCCGGTGGGCCCGAGGCTCCCTTGCCCCGGGCTCGCTTGGTGGTGGAGGCCCATCACCGGGATCCCCATGATCCCCGGATAGCCCGTCTTCGGCCCGTCCCGTTTCCGCCGCCGACGCCGGGGGCCACCGTGGAGCTCCGTTCGCCGGAGACTGCGCCGCTCCTGGCCACCCGCCTGGCCACCGGAACCCCGGCCGGCTCGCCTCTCCCCGGGGATCTGAGGCTCCGGGTGGCCACCACCCGAGCCACCAACGCGCTGCTCGAGCGAAAGGGCGCGCCGTCGGCACTGGTGGTGACCCGGGGATTCGGGGATGTCCTGCGCATCGGGGATCAGTCCCGCCCCGACCTCTTCGCCCTGGATGTGAGCCGCCCGCCGCCCCTGGTGGTTGAGGTGGTGGAGGTGCCCGGCCGGATCGGGGTGGGGGGGGAGATCCTGGAGGGGCTGGTGGGCAGCACCGAGGGCCCGGAGGACTGGTGGGCACCCTTCCAGGAGCTGCGTCGTCGCGGCATCGGGTCGGCGGCGGTGGTGCTCCTCCATTCGCCCCGGAACCCGGCCCACGAGGAGAGGGTGGCCGAGGTACTCCGCGCCGCCGGCTTTGACCACGTGGCGGTTTCCCACGAGGTGGCGCCCTTCACCCACTTCCTGCGGCGAGCCGAGACCACCGTGGTGGAGGCCTACCTGGCTCCGGTGATCCAGGAGTACCTGGCGGGGATCCTGGCGGGGCTGGGGAGTTCCCGGGTGCAGGTCATGACCAGCGCCGGCGGTCTCACCGCCGCGGACCGGGTGAGGGCCCGGGAGACGCTCCTGTCCGGCCCCGCCGGTGGTGTGGTGGGTGCCGGAGCGGTGGCGAGGCGGGCAGGGCTGACCCGGATCATCACCCTGGATATGGGGGGGACCAGCACCGACGTGGCCCGCTTCGACGGCCGGCCCCAGGTGGAGGAGGAACACACGGTGGGCCCGGCGCGCCTCCGGACCCCGGCCGTGGCCATGGAGACCGTGGCGGCGGGTGGTGGCTCCATCTGCCGGGTTCACAGGGGTGAACTGCAGGTGGGTCCCGAGAGCGCCGGTGCCGACCCCGGTCCGGCGTGCTACGGGGCGGGAGGTCCCCTCACCCTCACCGATGTGAATCTCCTCCTGGGACGGATCGATCCGAACCGTTTCGGGATCCCCGTCCATGTCCAGGCCGCCCGGATCCGGGCAGAGGAGGTACTGGCCCAGCTCCGGGACGACGGACGGAACCTCTCGTTGGAGCAACTCCTGGAAGCCTTCCTGGAGTTGGCCGACGAGCGCATGGCCGGGGCCGTGCGCCGCATCTCGGTCCGCCAGGGGTACGATCCCGCCGAGTACGGCCTGGTGGCCTTCGGAGGGGCAGGGGCCCAGCACGCCTGTGCCCTGGCCCGGAGACTGGACATCCGCCGGGTCGTCCTCCCCGAGGAGGCGGGAATCCTGAGCGCGGTGGGTCTCGAGCACGCGGCGCCCGAACGGGTGGTCATGAAGGAGGTCCTGGCTCCGCTGGCGACGGTGGCCCCTGACCTGGATTCCCTGGTCCAGGAGATGCGCCGGGAGGCTCGCGCAGGCCTGGTGGAGGAGGGGGCGGACCCGGAGCGGATCCAGGTCCGGGACCAGATCGTCCACCTGCGATACGCCGGCCAGGAATCGACGCTGGAAGTTCCGCTGGACGTAGCGGACCTTCGGAAGGCATTCGAAGCGGCGTACCAGGAGGTCTTCGGCCATCGACCCGAGGGACGTGCGCTGGAGGTGGTGTCCCTTCGGGTGACCATGGCGGAGGGAGGAACCGCAGTGGCCCCGGTGCCCACGGTTCCCTCCATGGCCCCTCCCCCTCCGGGAACCTCCCGGG
This sequence comes from Gemmatimonadales bacterium, assembly GCA_007695195.1. Lineage (GTDB taxonomy): Bacteria > Gemmatimonadota > Gemmatimonadetes > Longimicrobiales > Gaopeijiaceae > PWLA01. The sequence continues at coordinate 168,812 of REEG01000140.1, forward strand.
CCTGGTTCGACGGAGCCTGGCGGGAGGTACCGGTGTGGGAGCGAGAAGCGCTGGCGCCGGGCAGCCGCATCCACGGCCCGGCCCTCATCCGAGCCGAGCACACCTCCGTGGTGGTGGCGTCCGGGTGGCGGGGTCGGGTCCACGGCGACGGATCCCTGGTTCTCGAAGCCGACGCCGCCCTGGCCGACACTCCCGTCGCCCTTCACTCGGCCGCCGGGAGTGAGCTCTTCGCCCAGAGGTTCCGGGGACTTGTCACGGAGATGGGAGAGCAGCTCCGGCGCACCGCCATTTCGGTGAACATCCGGGAACGGAGGGACTACTCCTGCGCCCTCCTGGACCCCCAGGGTCGGCTGGTGGCCCATGCGCCCCACGTCCCCGTCCACCTGGGCGCCATGGGCGCCTGTGTCCGGGCGGTCGCCGGAGCGCTGGACCTCCGTCCCGGCGATACTGCCGTGACCAATCACCCCGGCGCCGGCGGATCCCACCTCCCTGACGTCACCGTGATCACCCCGGTCCACGCGCCGGCCCGCGACGGAGGAGAGCCGCCCCTCCTCCTGGGCTATGTGGCCAGCCGCGCCCACCACGCCGAGATCGGGGGGCGCCGCCCCGGCTCCATGCCCCCCGATGCCCGATCGCTGCAGGAGGAGGGGGTGGTCATCGAGCCCCAGCTCCTGGTTCGGGACGGTGAGGCCCGGTGGGACGAGCTACGTGCCCTCCTCCTCGCAGGGCCGTATCCTACGCGCCGGATCGAGGAGAATCTGGTGGACCTGGCGGCACAGGTGGCGGCCAACCACCGGGGCGCCTCCCTTCTCAGGTCGCTGGCCGCGACGGAAGGCGGAGCGGAGGTGGTGTCGCGGATGGAGGCCCTGGAAAGACGGGCGGCTCTCCGGATCCGAGCCGTACTGGCCTCCCTCCCGGACGGGATCCGAAGCGCCGTGGAAACCCTGGACGACGGGTCGCCCCTCTCGGTGCGTGTGGAGATCCAGGGAGACGAGGCCACGGTGGACTTCACCGGATCCTCGGGAGTCCACCCGGGAAACCTCAACGCCACCCCCGCCATCGTGCGGAGCTGCGTGCTCTATGTCCTGCGACTCCTGGCCGGCGAGGACCTCCCTCTCAACGAGGGGCTCCTGGAGCCGGTCCGCCTGCACATTCCGGAAGGGATCCTCTCACCGCCCTTCCCCTCCGACCCTGCCCGATGCCCGGCGGTGGTGGGCGGCAATGTGGAGACCAGCCAGCGCCTGGTGGATGCGCTCCTCCGGGCGCTGGATCTGGTGGCCTGCGGCCAGGGAACCATGAACAACGTCCTCTTCGGCGACGACGGGACCTCCTACTACGAGACGGTGGCGGGGGGTGCCGGCGCGGGGCCTGGATTCCACGGCGCCTCCGGGACGCAGGTCCACATGACCAATACCCGGATCACCGATGTGGAGGTGCTGGAGCACCGCTTCCCCGTCCGGGTCGAACGGTTCGGCCTCCGACCAGGGTCCGGCGGCACGGGGACGTGGCGCGGCGGCGACGGGGTGGTGCGTGAACTGCGGTTTCTCCGCCCCCTCTCCCTCTCCCTCCTGACGCAGCATCGGAAGGTTGCCCCCTACGGCATCCGGGGCGGCGGTCCCGGCGCCCGGGGCGAGCAACTCCTGGTCTCTGCCACCGGCCGGGTCCGTCTTCTTCCGGGGATCGCGGCCCTGGAGGTCCGGAGCGGGGATCTCCTGGTCCTTCGTACACCGGGCGGTGGGGGGTGCGGCTCGGGAACTTCCGCTTTGACAGCCCTTTCTCCTTCGGATAGAGTTGCCCCATGAAGATTCTCATCGTCGGCAATGGCGGCCGGGAGCACGCCCTCCTCTGGAAGCTGCGGAAGGACGCTCCATCGGCCCAGTTCTTCGTCACCCGTCCCAATCCGGGGATGGCGCCCATGGCCACCGCCGTGGATCTGGCCCCGGACGATGTGGAGGGCCTGGCCTCCTTCGCCCAGGGAGAGTCCGTTTCCCTCACCGTGGTGGGGCCGGAGATCCCGCTGGCCCAGGGCATCGCGGATGTCTTCGCCCGGCGGGGACTGCCGGTGTTCGGCCCGACGGCCTCGGCGGCCCGTCTCGAGTCGTCCAAGGCCTTCGCCAAGGAGCTCATGCAGCGGGTGGGGGTGCCCACCGCCGAGCACCGCTCCTTCCGCCGGTGGGAAGAGGCCCGGGCCCACCTCATGGAACGGGACGCCCCGGTGGTGGTGAAGGCGTCGGGTCTCGCCGCCGGCAAGGGAGCCGTGGTGGCGCCCACTCGGGAAGACGCCCTGGAAGCGGCGGAGGAGATGCTCCGCGGGGAGGCGTTCGGAGAGGCTGGCTCGGAGATCGTGGTGGAAGACTTCATGGAGGGCGAGGAGCTCTCCGTCTTCGGGATCACCGACGGCCGCCACGTCACCCTCCTCATCCCCTCCCAGGATCACAAACGGATCGGCGAGGGGGATACGGGCCCCAACACCGGCGGGATGGGTGCCTACGCGCCGGTGCCCGCCGTGGACGCCCGTCTCATGGATACGGTGCGGGACCGGATCTTCCTCCCGGTCCTGGATGCCATGGAGACCTCGGCGCGCCCCTTCCGGGGACTCCTCTACGCGGGGCTGATGCTCACCGCCGACGGTCCTCGCGTGGTGGAGTTCAACTGCCGGTTCGGGGA
>REEG01000258.1 GCA_007695195.1 Gemmatimonadales bacterium
GCCCACCACCCATATCGCCCTCCTCACCGACTCCCGGTACGTCGCTCCCTCCGCTCCGCCTGGGGATGAGTACTTCGGAAACATTCTGGCCGATGACGCCCTGCTTCAAGCGGCGCTGGACAGGCTCGGCCTGTCGTCGCAGCGGGTGGACTGGGCCGATCCGGCGGTGGACTGGACGCGCTTCGGGTGCGCGGTCTTCCGAACCACCTGGGACTACTTCGACCGCATCGGCCAATTCCGGACCTGGCTCGACTCGGTGGAAGGCGCCACCCGGCTTCTGAACCCTGCGTCGCTGGTCCGGTGGAACATGGACAAGCACTATCTGGGCGAACTGGCGGGGAAGGGAGTGCCGGTGGTCCCCTCCCGCTTCGTCGAGGCGGGCGATGACACCCCTCTGGCCCGGCTCCTGGAGGAAACCGGGTGGACCGAGGCGGTGATCAAACCGTGCATCTCCGGGGCGGCCCGCCTCACCTTCCGGGTCAACCGGGCCACCGCCGAGGAGGTGGATGAGCACCTCAAGGCCGCCCGCACCACCGAGGCCTTCCTCCTTCAGCCCTTCCAGGAGTCGGTTCTTCATTCCGGCGAGGTGACGCTGGTGGTCATGGACGGCCAGGTCACCCACGGGGTGCGCAAGCGCGCCCGGCCCGGCGACTTCCGGGTGCAGGACGATCACGGGGGAACGGTCCACCCCCATACTCCCTCGCCCCGGGAGGTGGAGGTGGCCCTTGGCGCCTTCGCGGCGTGCCCCTCACCGCCTGCCTATGGGCGCGTGGATCTGGTGGGTGACAACCAGGGTGGGCTCGCGGTCATGGAGCTCGAGATCATCGAGCCGGAGCTCTGGCTCCGCTTCCACCCACCGGCGGCCACGGCCTTTGCCGAGGCCATCGCCCGGCAGGTGGAGAGCGATGCGGCCTCCTCTGCCCGGGTCCTCGGAGCGGCGACTCCGTGAGCGTCGGCGCCTCCCGGACGGGCAGGGGGCTCGCGGGCCTCATCGTCCTGATGTCCGTGTTCCTGGCGGGCTGCGGGAGTGACGGCGGGCCGGCCTCCGGTACTGCCCCCGAACCGGAAGAGCCATCCATCGCCACGACCCTGATCGTGGAGACCCCGGGTGGGGGCTCTGCCGGGGATGGGGGGGTGCGGGTCACCCCCGCCGGGAGTGCCTTCCCGGAACCGGTGCGACTTCGCGTGGAGGATCAGCGCGGAAACCCGGTGGCGGGGCATCCCATCGAGGCAACCGTCGTCGCTGGTGAAGGGTGGGTGACCACTCCGACGCCCACCACCAATGCCCGGGGGGAGGCCGCGGTGATCTGGTACTCCGGATCCGACCCGGAAGAATCCGAACAGCGTCTCGGCCTGCGCGCCGGCGCCGCCCCGGGCCTCGTGGCTGAAGTCACCGGGCGGACGGTGCCCCCGGAGGTTGGGGTTCGCCTCACCGGGCACCGGGAATTCGTCGAATACACCCCGGGGACCCTTCCCCTGGTGATCACGGCGAGCCACGGAGGGACCCTTCTTCCCGGGGATCTGCCGGACCGGACGTGGGGCACCCTGGTTCGGGATCTGGCCACCGACACGCTGGCGCTCCTCATGGCCGACTCGCTGGAGGCCCTGAGCGGCGAGCGCCCCCATCTCATCCGGGTCCACCTCCACCGGCGCAAGATGGACGCCAACCGGGACGTGGAGGAAGGCGCCCAGGGGAACCCGGAGGCGATCCGTGCCTGGCGGGAGTTCCACGCCTGGACCGAGACCGCCATGGCGCTGGTTCGGGCTTCCCACTCCAGGGGGCTCTACATGGATGTGCACGGGCACGGGCACGAAGTCCAGCGATTGGAGCTGGGCTACCTCCTCACCGGCGCTCACCTCGCCCTGGACGACGCGGCGCTGGACGGACCCGACCTGGCGGATCGCTCCAGTCTCCGGGAGATGACCTCCTGGACGGGACGGACGCCGTCGCAGGTGGTGAGGGGGCCGGGCTCCCTGGGTGACCTCTTCCACCACCAGGGATACCCGGCCGTGCCCTCTCCCCAGGATCGGCACCCCGCCGGGGCCCCCTACCTCTCGGGGGGCTACAACACCCGGCGTTACGGCTGCCGGGATGGGGGCGGCATCTGCGGCTTCCAACTCGAAGCCAACCGGATCGGGGTCCGGGACTCGGGCCCGGCGCTGGGAGCCTTCGCCGGTGCCACCGCCAGGGTCCTGTTGGACGCCCTGGCCGACATCACGACTCCGGCGGAGGCTCCCTCACGGGGTCGCTGAGCTCACGGGGTCGCTGAGCTCACGGTTCGCTCACCGTCGTCCTCGTCAGGCCGGTCCAGGGCCCGTTCGGGTCGATGAGGAGCATGTATGTGCCGGCGGAAGGCAGCGTGACGTTCTCCGAGAGTGCGCCGCACCGGAGGACACGGTTGAGCCCTCCGATGACCTCCCCCGCCGGGCCGGACAGGGTGTAGCGTGCGCATACACCGCTCACCCGGTCCGACTGGATCAGCACCTGCTGACTGGCCTGCCCATCGAACCAGACCCTGGCATTCTGGGCTGGGGCGGTGATGGCCAGCTCCACCCGCTCCCCTCCGATCATGGCTACACCTTCCGCGTCGGGCGGGACGCTCCGGACGTAGACCGTGCCCTGTCCCACCGTGCTCCCGCGGGGATCGACGACGAGGGTCCAGGTGCCGGTCTCCGTCAGGACCAGGAGGTCGGAGAAGGGGTTGCCGCAGTCGAAGCGGATCCAGAAGGCGTCGCCGGAGGGAGCGCGGAGTTCGTAATCGGTGCAGCCGAAGGTCCGGATGACCTGAAGGGTGATGCTGTCGCCCACGGCTCCGTTGAAGGTCACGAAGGCGTTCTGGCCGGGTGTATCGATGACCACCACGGCGGGCTCGCCATCGATGAAGGTCTCGGCCTTGGCGTCAAGCGGCACCTCCCAGAGGGTGATACGGGCGTCGACGCCGGCCTCGCTGGTGGGGACGATCTCGATCTGGTACTCCCCCGTGGTTTGCAGCACCAGAAGGTCTGTGAACCAGCTTCGGCATCGAGGCGCCAGAACCACCTCCTCCCCATCCGGGTCCAGGATCGTGTAGGCGGCGCAGAAGCCGGCAAGGTGCTCCACGAGGATGGAAATTCGCTGGTCGGCCTCGCCGAAGAAGGTGACCACCTCCGTCTCTCCAGGCTGGGCCTGCCCCCCACCGGGACGGTGGCCTCGGAAGGGGCCACGGTGAGACCGGCTGCGATCCCGGTCTCGACCCGGAAGCGGATGGGGAGGGTCCTGCCCCGGACTACGCCAAGATAGGCGGGGTCTACATTCCGAAGGTCCCGGGCACTGGCTACCACACGAATGTCCGCGTACCCCAGGACCCAGTCACTCCCCTCCTCGGGACCTTCCACCAATACCTGGATCCGGTAGGTAAGGCGAGGGTCCAGATCAAACCGCTCCGTATGCCAGTTCACGATGTAGTGCTCATCGACATCATCCACGCGCACAGTGGTGGAAGCCGGGCTCCCCTCTCCCGAGAACTCGGCCACCACCACGGTGCACTCTCCGTCCCACTCACAGATCCTGACCCGGGGCGCGAGGTCGGCGTCGAACTGTCCGGTGACCGCAGGGTCCGGGGCCATGGGGGGGAGCCAGTGGAACCCTCCGGATCCGTCCTCGTCGCCCACGGCACCCTCCGCGGCGAGGGTGAAGACCGCGGAGGAGTCGGGGGAATCCGGACTCTCCGGACCCGTGAGGGAGTGGTGGTCACTGCACCCGGCCAGAAGGGCCAGGATGAGGAGGAGCGCGGAGGCGCGAACCATGGTGGCCACGCCGATCATCCATCGACGCATGAAACTGTCCTCATCTGTCTGAAGAAGCCTGGAAACCCATCGCTGTCACCCCCTACCTGCGCAGGAAAGAGCGGGAGGGGGCACAGGCCTGATGCGGCCCCTATGCGTTTGTTCTGGGTTGCTGTTGGCGGGGCGCGGACGAGGGGCCCACATCCTCAAGAGGCCCTCCTCTCCTTCCGCGCAAATCCACATTCCCAGTTGCACCTCTTCGAACGGTGTCGCTACATGGGGATTCACCACCAACACGATCCAAGAACAAACGCCCAGGGGTGCAATCTCCCCTTGGGTGCACTGGAGTTGCGTCAACGACGTATGGGGTAGTACTACGGGGTTGGGAGGGGCGTTGCATCAGGGTGGCGTGGCCGGTCGGCTCCAGGCCCATCAATGGTTCCGGTAGACCTCTCCCTTCCTCAAGATCGGAGGTTGCCATGATCTGCGCGTCTCTCTTCCGGTACTCCCGTCCCAGCCTGCTCCTAGCCGCCTTCTCGCTCCTCCTCCTGGGCTGCGACAGCGGTCCTACCGGCCAGGACGATTCCCCGGACTCACCCAGCGCCGGTACCTTCAACGCCAATGTGACCGGTCACGTGACCACCACCTTCTCGGGGGAGGCCAACTCGGTGCGTGGTGGGAGTGGCGGATGGGGAATCTCACTGGGGACCGGAGCGCCGCCATTCATCGCCATCACGACCCTGGAGAACGAGCGTCCTGCGGTGGGCACGTATCCCATCGTGGAGGCGGTGCTGGCCCCGGGGACTCCAGGTACGGCGTTCTTTGCCTCCTTCGTGTCCGATCCCGCAGTGGGTTCCTACACCTCGACCTCCGGGACCCTCACGATCCAGTCCTCCTCTGCCTCCAGTGTGGTGGGGTCCTTCACCTTCCAGGGCCAGCGTGGCACAGTGGGCAATCCCCTCATCGTCAATGTGCAGGGGACATTCAATACCACGAACAGGGGAGGCTGATGGGGTAGAACCCCTGCATGCACCCCGCGAACCGCTCCCCCGACTGCCGCCTGCACGAGCCCTCTCATGGGGGCGACGGACTCCGCACGGGTATGTGCGCCAGGGCAAATGCACCGCGAGTGGCGCATGCCCTGCCAGTAATGGTTGGCCTGGCCATGCTCACCTGCGCGATCTGGCTCTCGGGACCGATAGCGACCCTCACCGCGAATCCTTCGCCGGGCGCAACCGTGGCCGGGCAGGTTGCCGATCCACTGGCGACCCGGCTGCAGGAGGCGGTCCCCCGCCTCATGGCGCGCCACGGGGTAACGGGGGTGAACCTCGTGGTGCTCCGGGAGGGGAGGGAGGCCTGGGCCGCCTCCTTCGGGTCGGCCGATTCGTCGCGGGGCCGGCCCATGACCCGGGAGGCGCTGTTTCGCGTCGAGTCCATCTCCAAGCCGGTGACGGCCTGGGGCGTCATGCGCCTGGTGGAAGAAGGTCGGGTGAGGCTGGACGATCCGGTCTCGGATCATCTTCATTCGTGGTCGCCCCCTCCTCAGTGGCGAGAGGTGACGATCCGCCACCTCCTGAGCCACACCGGCGGGCTCGCTATCGGGGACTTCACCGACCGCTTTCCGCCGGAGGGGCCGGTGCGGCCGCTTCGCGAGTCCATCTCCCGGGACCTGGAGGTGGTGGCCCCGCCCGGCCAGGGCTTCGAGTACTCCAACGTGGGGTTCAACATCCTCGAGGTGCTGGTGGAGGACGTTACCGGCGAGCCCTTCAGCCGGTGGATGGCGGACGCGGTGCTGCGGCCCCTGGGGATGGAGACGGCGAGCTTCCACTGGACCGGGGAGTTGGCGGCCCGCATGCCCGTTGGGCACGACCTGAAGGGAGAGCCGGTGGCGGCTCACGTCTATCCGGGACGGGCTTCCGGTGGGCTCCTGGGCACGGTGGATGACATCGCCCGCTTCGCCGCCGCAGGGATGGATCCTCCCTTTGCACCGCGGGTGTCCATCCCTTCGCCCTCGGGCCGGGCCCACCTCTACCGGACCCACGCACCGGTGGAGGGGGTGTTCCGGTTCGTGGCGGACGGATACGCGCTGGGGTACTTCACCGAAACCCTCTCCGATGGGCGCCGCGCGGTCTGGCATGGAGGGCAGGGGAATGGCTGGATGACCCACCTCCACGTTGTCCCCGAATCCGGCGACGCGGTGGTGATCCTGGCCAACAGCCAGCGGGCCTGGCCCCTCTTCGGTCACATCCTCCGGGCCTGGTCGGACGATCTGGGAGTGGAGCCGGTGGGGATGTCGGTCATCACCCGGGCTTCGCCGTTGGCCTGGGCCGCGACCCTCCTTCTCGGACTTGCGGCCGGGGTGCTGGCGCTGCGGTTGATCCTTCGTCGACGCCCCGCGTCCCTCTTCCCCCGCCTCGTCACCGGAGGTGCCGGCCTGGTCCTCCTACTGGGCGTGGGGTGGGCTGCCGCCCAGGACTACCTCTTCCTCTTCTCCATCCTCCCGGGGCAGGTGGGCTGGTTGGGGGCGGCGGTGGGGGGGCTTGGGGTGGTGCTACTCCTATCGGCGCTGGTGCGGCCCTTCCCGCCCAGGGCTTCGTAGCTCGCGCGAGTGGTTCGTAGCTCCATGGAGGGTTCAAGGTCACGACAGGAAGACGATGGCCAGGCTCAGGACGAGCATGACCACCGCCGGCACCGACTTCTTCGCCGGATCGCCCACCTTCACATGCATGATGAGCGCCCCCACCATGAGCGCCGCCACCACCCCGGCGGCGAGCTGCACCGGGAGGGAGACCCAGACGCCGGCGATGAGGATCACTCCCGCCAGGATCTTGAGGCCGCCCACCACATAGAAGGCGAATCCGGGCAGTCCATACACCTCGAACTCCTCCCGGAGTGACCTGGCCTCGCCGCCGCGGTAGCCGGTGGGCGATTTCGGTCGGAGGAGCCAGACGTTCAGGAGGCCGAGCCCCACAATGAGCTGCAGGACGGACGGAATCGAAAGCCAGGACATGGGGGTAGCCTCTCAGTCGGTGGATTTTTGGGTCGGGCGGGGTGGCGTACCCTTTCGGCGAGATACGGTTCATGGTACTCGATCTTTGGAGTCCAGTTGATGGCATTCGCCTACGGGGCCGCGATCTTTCTTTCGGCATCTCTATTTCTTTTCTACGGTCTTCTCTGTCTGTTTTCCGATGGAATGGAGGCGGAATTCGAGCGGTTCGGCCTGAGCCGCTACCGGCGGCTCACCGGGAGCCTCGAGGTGCTGGGAGCCGTTGGGCTTGTGGTTGGGATCTTCGTCACCGAGGTGATCCTAGCCGCATCGGCGGGGCTGGCTCTTCTCATGGTTCTGGGTATCATCACCAGGATCCGGGTGCGGGATTCGTTCCTCGAGACCCTGCCCGCCGGGATCCTGTTGCTGGTGAACCTCTTCATCTTCTTCTACGCCTGGGACATGGTGCGTGCGCTCTGACTCGGTCACGGAGTCCGACGGTTCCCCGGTGAAGGCCCCGTCCTCCTCCTCCTCCCCTCCTGCCCTGGAGGCGCGGGGTGTGGTGAAGGTGTACGGCGAGCTCCGGGCCCTGGACGGTGTCTCCATGCAGGTCGCCAGTGGCGAGTGCGTGGCCCTGGTGGGGGAGAGCGGGTCGGGGAAGACCACCCTCCTCCGCTCCTTCAATCGCATGGTGGAGCCCGACCAGGGCGAGATCTTCCTCGACGGAGACAGCGCCCGGTCCATGGATCCGGTGCGAATCCGGCGCCGGACGGGCTATGTGCAGCAGGCCGGCGGCCTTCTTCCCCACTGGACGGTGCTCCGGAACGTCCAGCTCGTGCCCCGACTCCTGGGGATGGACGATGCCCGGGAGCGGGCCCTGGACGCCCTTGAGCGAGTGGGTCTGCCTCCGGAGCGATTCGGCGACCGCTGGCCCCGGCAGCTCTCCGGTGGGCAGGGGCAGAGGGTCGCCATTGCCCGGGCCATCGCCGCCCGCCCCCGGGTCATCCTCCTGGATGAGCCCTTCGGTGCCCTGGACGCCATCACCCGGACCGAGCTCCGTTCCGCCTTCGGGGAGCTTCGCCGGGAGCTGGGGATGACCACCGTCCTGGTCACCCACGACCTTCACGAAGCGGTGGAGCTGGCCGACCGGGTGGCGGTGCTCCGGGACGGCCGCATTCAGGAGATGGCCTCGCCGGAGCGGCTGGTGGAGGCCCCCGAGTCGCCCTACGTGGCCCGGCTTCTGTCTCTGGCCGGGTTGGGGAAGGGGGGGGCAGAAGGGTGAGGGGGTGGATGCGGGGGTGGATGCGGATCGGCCTCCTGGCGGGGCTACTTCTTCCGGCG
>REEG01000244.1 GCA_007695195.1 Gemmatimonadales bacterium
ACCGGGAAGGCAAGCCCGCCTATCTCTGCCGCTGCGGCGCCTCCAAGAACAAGCCTTTCTGCGACGGGACCCACAGCAAAGTGGGGTTCGCAGGCGCCGAAGCCGCAGTGAAGGCGTTGGAAGCGGAATAGATGGTAGGGCGGGCAGGTCGTAGGATTTGACGTACCTGTAATTCCGGACTACTCTGTCCTGAATTCAAGCTGACAACGTCCTTGCGTCGACTGTCAAGAAATCCTGTACCGGGACCCTCGGGATCCGGCCTTGGACCTGCTGTCCAGGGTCCGGGTCCTGACCGGTGAGGCGTTCCGTTCAGCCAGGACTGACCATCGTCCGGCATGAACGGAATGCCTCGCCGGTCGGGGAAGAGACGGGCTTCTCCGCGCGGATCCCGGTTCCACCACCAGAACCTTTTCGGAGGTCACCCCACACCCGAGTCACCCCTTACCGCGGCCCGAGCCCCGTGCTCCGGCCCCCCGACCCACGCCGGTCGGGCCTACTCAATTGCCAAACAGGAGGACAAAAGGTGAGCAGCCAGGTTCGTCTGACCACCGGTGCCATCCTAGCCGCCGCGGCCCTCTGGGCCGCACCGCTGGACGCGCACTCCCCCGCCTCGCCCGAGGCGATACCGCCGGCCTCTCCGGTCGCGCTTTCCGAAGCATCCCCCACTCCCATCACCCAGGGCACCGTCACTGGTCGCGTCATCGAGGAAGGCTCCGGCCGTCCCCTCGCCGGCGCCCAGGTCGAGATCGTGGGCACGGGTCAGGGTACCCTGGCCGGCGCCGACGGCCGGTACGAGATCTCCGGCGTGGCCGCCGGTGAGGTGGAGGTGAGGGTGCAGATCCTGGGGTACGCTCCCCGGACCCGCTCTGTCACCGTGGCCGCGGGCGAGACGGTGGAGCTGGACTTCCAGCTCACCCAGCAGGCCCTGGCCCTGGACGAGTTGGTGGTGACGGGAACCGCCGGTGGGACTCAGAGGCGGGCGCTGGGGAACGTGGTGGACCGTCTCGACACCGAGGCGCTCCGTCAGGTGGCTCCCGCCGCCGATGCCCAGGCGCTCCTGGGCGGACGCACGCCCGGTGTGATGGTGACCCCCGGTGCCGGCCAGGTGGGCGGCGGCGGCGCTCCCATCCGGATCCGGGGTTCGTCCAGTGCTGCGTTGGGCAACGATCCCATCGTCTACATCGACGGGATCCGGATGAATGCCGACCCCAACTCGGGCCCCACGGACCGGCACGGCACCTCGAACCGGCTGAACGACCTGAACCCCGAGGACATCGCCTCCATCGAGGTCATCAAGGGACCGGCGGCGGCGACGCTCTACGGCACCGAGGCCTCCAACGGGGTGATCCAGATCATCACCAAGCGGGGCGCAGAGGGAGCCACCAGCTTCGACGTGTCCACCAGCATCGGCACCACCTGGATGCACGATCCCGCCGGCACCATCGGCGAGACCTTCTGGCGGAACCCCAGCACCGGGGAGCTCATCAGCCACAACCTGTACGAGTCCGAGCGCCAGTTCGGCGCCGGGGAGCTCTTCGACTACGGCCTCCTCCAGGACTACAACATCAGCGCCCGCGGGGGCACCGAGACCCTTCGCTACTTCGCCTCCATCCGGCGGCAGGACGACCAGGGGATCGTGGACTGGAACACCAGCGACCGCCTGAACCTCCGGGCCGGGATCAATGTGCTGGCCACCGAGAACCTGGACATTGCCCTGAACGCCTCGTATTCCACCGGCGAGACGGTGCGGACCGGTCCCTACTGGCAGGCCATCTACTGGAACACCCCCTCCACCGCTCCGGCGGCCGGATCCGACAACCCCATCCGCGGATGGTACCAGCGCCCCCACGAAGCGTTCGTGGAGGACTACCGGGTGGGTGAAGAGGTAGACCGGAGCACCTGGAGCACCACCCTCACCTACACGCCGGTGGAGTGGCTCTCCAACCGCCTTACCATGGGCACCGACGTGACCGAGCAGTTCAGCACCCAGCTCTGGCTTCAGGATCCCGCCGGCGCTTCCGGGTGGTGGGGCGCCAATTCGCGCGGCCGTCGGGACGTGACCCGGCTCCGGGCCACCTTCACCACCTTCGACTACTCGGCAACAGCCCGCTGGGGCCTGGGCGAGAACATCGGCATGGCCACCTCCGCCGGGTTCCAGTATCTGGGGAAGGAAGAGTGGACCACCTTCAGCCGCGGTGACCAGCTCCCGGCCCGCACCGTCACCACTGTGGGCGGCGCCGCCGAGTCCACCGCCAGCGAGTCCATCATCAACAATGTGACGGTGGGTGGCTACATCCAGCAGCAGTTCGACTGGCAGCAGCGCATCTTCGTCACCGCCGCCGTCCGGATGGACGACAACTCGGCCTTCGGCGCCGAGTTCGACGCCGCCGTCTACCCCAAGATCAGCGGCACCTGGGTGCTGCACGAAGAGGACTTCTGGACCATCGACGCCATCAGCCAGTTCCGGCTCCGGGCCGCCTTCGGTGCGGCCGGGCAGCAGCCCGACGTCTTCGCGGCGGCGCGCCTGTACCGAGCCGAGACGGGCCCCGGCGATGTGCCGGTCCTGACGCCCCAGGCCTTCGGAAACCCCGAGCTCTCGCCGGAGCGGGGTGAGGAGTTGGAGATGGGTTTCGATGCGGGCTTCTTCGAGGACCGCCTCTCCGTGGGCTTCACCCAGTACTTCCGCAACACCCGGGACGCCATCGTGGCTCGGCCCTTGGCGCCGTCCGACGGATTCCCGGGCTCCCAGCTCGTGAATGTTGGGCTCGTGAAGAACTGGGGAACCGAGATCAGCGCCGACTTCGTGGCCATGGATCGGGACAACCTCCGCTGGGACCTGGGGATGGGCTTCGGTCTCATGCGCAACGAAGTGGATGACCTGGGTGAGAGCGAATTCATCGGCGCCGGGTGGCAGCGACAGCACCGGCCCGGATTCCCCCTGGCAGGCTGGTTCCACCCCCGGGTTGTTTCCGCCGACTTCGTCAGCGGAAACAGTGGTGCGGTGACCAACCTCATGTGCGATGGCGGCACCGGCCGGGATGGCGTTGAAACGGGCGGAGCCGCAGTGCCCTGTTCCGAAGCCCCGGCCGTCTTCTGGGGTCACACCGAACCCACCTGGGAGGCCAACTTCAACTCCAATCTGCAGGTGGGGAACTGGGGCCTCTACGCCAGCGTGGACGGCCGCGGCGGACACATCGTCATGGACAACGGCATCAACGCCTCCCACACCTCCTTCCAGAACACCCGCATGAGCTGGGAGCAGACCGATCCCATCTTCATGGCCTACCGGGCCATCGGGCGCACGCCCATCGGTTTCCACGACGGGGACTTCTTCAAGCTGCGGGAGCTGTCGCTCCGGTACTCCATCCCCGATGAGTGGGTGGACCGTCTGGGGATCAATCGGGCGTCGGTGAATGTGGCCGCGCGCAACGTGGCCACCCTGTGGGTCAAGCAGAATGTGACCAACTACGGCGACGTGGAGATCATCGATCCCGAGATCGGCCGACCCGGTCAGGCCTTCCCGGGGGAGCAGCAGGCTGTCTGGCCGCCACTCAAGACCGCCACCATCAACTTCCGGTTCTCCTTCTGATGTCCATGCGACGCGACCGACAGACGACTCATGGAACAGGGAATCGAGAGGAGGAAACCGAGATGCAGATGATGACTACGACGACAAGGAACCGCAGGGGATCGGGGAAGGCGCTGGGCCTGGCCCTGGCCGGGGCATTGCTTGTGGCCACGGCGGCGTGCGACTCCCTGCTGGACGTGGACCTTCCCGGGCAGGTTGAAGCCCGGGAGCTGGACAACCCGGGGCTGGCGGAGACGCTGGTGCTGGGCGCCGTGGCGGACTTCGAGTGCGCCTTCACCTCCACCAGCGTGGCCACGGGGCTCTTCGCCGACGAGTGGTGGACATCGTCCGGACTCCGGAACTACAACATCTGGGGTTCCCGGAACGAGGAGGTCCGGAACTTCGGGGCCACCGGATGCGAGGCCTTCGCCAGCCATGGGACGTGGCGGCCGCTCCAGACCGCGCGGTTCACGGCGCTGGACGCGGTGGACCGGATCCAGGGGTGGGATCCCGGCGACGTGCCGAACCGGGATGAGCTCATGGCCACGGCCCACGCCTACGCCGGCTACTCCATCCTCTTGCTGAGCGAGGCGTTCTGCGAGGTGGCCTTCAGCTCCAGCGCCGCCATGCCCCGGTCCTCGGGCTTCGAGATGGCCGAGGAGCAGTTCACCCAGGCGCTCTCCCTGGCTCGGTCGGCGGGGGTGGAGGAGATCGAGAACCTGGCGCTGGTGGGCCGGGCTCGCACGCGCCTCAACCTGGGTGACAACGCCGGGGTCGAAGCCGACGCCAGCCAGGTCTCGGTGGACTACGTCCGCTACTCCACCTACTCAACCACCACCCAGCGCCGCCGGAACAAGGTACCGCAGCGCAACAACACCACCCTGGACATGTCGGTCCACGAGCGATTCTGGAATCTTGAGGTGGACGGGGTGCCGGATCCGCGGGTACCGGTGGAAGTGACCACCAGAACCGGCAACGACAACATCACGCCCCTGGCGCTCCAGCAGAAGTTCGCGTCCGAGTCCACGGACAAGCCATTCGCCACCGGTCGTGAGGCCCGGCTCATGCTGGCCGAGGTCAGGGGCGGGCAGGCGGCGGTGGACATCATCAACGCCCTCCGCGCCGACTACGACCTTCCGGCCTTCAGCAGCACCGACGAGGCCGAGATCAAGCGCCAGGTGGTGGAAGAGCGCCGCCGGGAGCTCTGGATGCAGGGAACCCGCATGGGTGACATGCTCCGCTACACCGACGACGAGCTGGGGGAGTTCACCTGGGAGACGGGGCTGAACCAGAAGAACGAGCCCTACAGTGACCTCACCTGCCTGCCCATCCAGGACGCGGAGCGGAACGCCAACCCCAACATCTCGTGATCTTCCAGGATCGCTGAGGGGTACCCCGTCGAGGATAGGTCTGCCTCGGCGGGGGTGGCTGCCCCGCTTCGCCGCAGGTAGGTCGCCTGTCTCACCCTGTGGACGGCAGGAAGAAAGGCAGAAGAAGTAGCACCGCCGGCACGGTCCGGGGCCCAGCGCCTCGGGCCGTGTCGTCGTTTCCGGGGGCACGCCCGGAGAGATGGACCCCGGCGGCGCATCCGGCGTACCCTGACAGGAGGTTTACCCCCTGGCGGCGCCCTCCCTCGCCTCTGGAAAACCGCCCGAGCCCCGGCCCCCGGCCCCATCCCACACGAGTCGCCCCGCCATGAATCGCCCGTCCCGGACCCGCCCCATCTTTGCATCCGTCGCCATCCTGGCGGCGATGGTCCTCGCCGGCTGCTCCGACGGCGCCCCCCTTCATGCCGGCGACATCATCCGGCCGCCGGGGGGCGTTGGGGACTTCGAGGTCCTGGTGGTAGCCGACGGACTCCAGCATCCCTGGGGGATCGCCTTCCTACCGGGCGGCGACCTTCTGGTGACGGAGCGCCCCGGCCGCCTGCGGGTGATCCGGGACGGCCGCCTCCTTCCGGAGGCTGTATCGGGGGTGCCCGAGGTGGTGGCCCGGGGTCAGGGCGGACTCCTGGACGTCACCCTCCACCCGAACTTCGCTGAGAACCGCCTGGTATACCTGAGCTATTCCAAGGATGCAGGTGGAGGGCAGACCACCACGGCGGTGGCTCGGGGTGTTCTGGACGATCTGACCCTCACCGATGTGGAAGAGGTCATCGAGACGGCGGCGGTGGGGAGCCCCGGCCGCCACTACGGCTCCCGACTGAATTTCGACAGGGAAGGTTACCTGTACATCACCGTGGGGGACCGGGGTGACATGGATCGGGCTCAGGACCGCTCGGATCATGTGGGCACCACGCTCCGCCTCCACGACGACGGGCGGGTGCCCGACGACAACCCCTTCGTGGGGGAGGAAGGGGTCCTTCCGGAGATCTTCACCTGGGGGAACCGGAACGCCCAGGGGATGGCCGTCCACCCGGAGACGGGTCAGATCTGGCAGAATGAGCACGGCCCCCGGGGCGGCGATGAGGTGAACCTCATCCTTCCCGGCCGCAACTACGGGTGGCCTGCCATCACCCACGGGGTGGACTACAGCGGACGCCAGATCACCCCCGACACGGCCCGGGAGGGGATGGAGCAGCCCATTCTCCACTGGACCCCCTCCATCGCCGTCTCCGGGATGGACTTCTACACCGGCGACGCCTTCCCCCAGTGGCAGGGGAACCTCTTCGTGGGCGCGCTCCGGCATCAGCACATCCGCCGTCTCACCCTGGATGGGGATCGGATCACCGACCAGGAGGTCCTCCTGGCCGACCTGAACACCCGGATCCGCGAGGTGGCTACCGGTCCGGATGGATACCTCTACCTCCTCACGGACCAGGGCGCGGGCCAGGTCCTCCGGATCCAGCCGGCTGCGGCCTTCGGGGAAGCGCCGCGGTAGGGGGGCTCAGTAGGGAGAGGCGCTGTCCCGGCCTCCTACGGCGCGGCGGAGGCTCGGAAGGTCGCTTCGACCTGAAAGGGGAGCTCGTCGCCAAACTCGGTAATCAGGACCATGGCCGCGGAGACCTGTCCTTCGAGAGTGTCCCCGGAGCCGGCCTGGATCTGGACTTCGCCGGAGACCCCCATCCCCGATCCCGTCATCCGGGTCTGGAAAAGCTGGAAGTCGGCGTTGGGGTCCGCCACCAGCTCCGACACCTCCTGCCACGAAGCGAAGTCACCGCTGAGGTAGGACGCCATGACACCCGTCAACGCTCCGCCCCCCTCGGAGATCTCCATCATCTCGTCGAGGGACAGGATCGTGTGGGTTCCGGCACCTGGACGGTCTCCGGATAGGAAGCCGAACTCCAGCATCCGAAGATCCCCTCCGTCCCGAAGGCTGAGAACGATGATGAAGCCGTCCCGGCCCGAAATGGGATCCTGACGCTGAAGCCAGAAGGCCTCCCCCTCCCCATCCGCCTCAACGCTTCCGGTGATGGAGATGCGGGCGCTGGCCTCTTGGACAGACTCCCACACCTCCCATGATGGAGCGTGATCCAGTTGGGCCACGCCCTCGGGACCAAGTCCGGAAGACTGGGCGAGGGTTCCCGCCGGGAGGAGGAGGAGGGCGGCCAGGCCCGGCGCGAGGTGGGAATACACGCGGGAATCGCTCATGATGATGGCCTCACCGGTCTGAGGTGGAGCGAGGTAGCCACGGTGCGACCACCCCCGGAAGCCCACGCTGGAGCCAGATCCAACGCACCTTCCATCCCCATAGTGGACCTGGAGCCGCAGCTTAACAAGCAACCAGAGTCTGACGCCATGAGCCTCGGCTCTTGCCTTCATCCAGCGGGATCCGGATGACCGGTGCCAGTCCCTGGCATGGGTGAGGAGATGTCCAGGCGCCCAGGGCAGCTCCTCGCCCACGACCGGACCGACTCATACCTTTCCCACATGGCTATGGAAGCGCCCCCTCCCTCGGATCACTCTTCTTCTCCGGCTCCGACACCCAACCCGGAGCCCCGGGAATCTGGAGGTGCGAAGATGCAGACGACCCTGACCACCCGGCGATTCACCGTCCACGAGTACTACCGGATGGCCGAAGCCGGCATTCTGGCGCCCGGGGAGCGGGTGGAGTTGATCGAGGGGGAGATCGTCCAGATGGCCGCTATCGGGAGTCGACATGCGGGATGCGTGAACCGCCTGACCCGGCTGCTCATGGAGGCATCAGGGAACCGGGCCGTTGTGGCCATCCAGAATCCGGTTCGCCTGAGCCAGATCTCCGAGCCGGAACCGGATGTGGCGATCCTGCGTCCACGACCGGATCAGTACGCCGACGCCCACCCGGGCCCCGGGGAGGTGCTCCTCATCATTGAGGTGGCCGACACCACCCTGGACTTGGACCGCGGCGTGAAGGCCCTCCTCTACGCAGGGGCCGGGATCGCCGAGTACTGGCTTGTTGATCTGCCGGGAGAGCGGGTGGAGGTCCGTCGGGAGCCGGGGGAGGAGGGGTACGGGGAGGTGACCACGCACCAGCGCGGCGAGGTGCTGCGTCCCCTGGGGCTTCCCGGGGCGGAGGTCGCCGTGGATGCGATCCTGCCCTGA
>REEG01000206.1 GCA_007695195.1 Gemmatimonadales bacterium
CTACCCCTCCCACACCTGTCCCGGCCGCAGCGCGACGAAGCGCTCGGCCGGGACGCCGTGGGCCTCCCGCGCCGCCTCCAGCGCCCGGACCGGATCCCGGATTCCCTCGTCCGTGAGCTGGAAGGTGCCCCAGTGGTGGCCCAGCGCCGTCTCGGCGCCCACCAGCTTCAGTGCCCGCACGGCTTCGTCGGGGTTCACGTGCTGCCCGGCCATGAACCAGCGGGGCTCGTAGGCACCAATGGGAAGAAGGGCGAGGCGGATCCCCGGGAACCTGCGGCCCACCTCCCGGAAGGTCTCGCCGTCACCGAAGCCGGTGTCGCCCACCAGATAGAGGAAGCCTGCCGGGGTCTCAAGCACCCACGAGCCCCACAGGGCGTGTCGCCGGTCATTCCAGCTCCGGGCCGACCAGTGTACCGAGGGCACCAGGTGGGCGCGGATCGTCGCCCCGGTCCCGCCGCCTGCCGTGCCTGCCACCCCCACCTCACGCCGGACCGTCGCCGCCTCGCCCCAGTCCAGCGCCGTCACCTCCATGCGCGGATCCCGCCGCCGCAGGATCGCGTCATTCCCCAGCGGCACAAGGAAGCGCGGCCGGTGCCCAGCCCGGAGCGCCTCCAGGGTATCCAGGTCCAGGTGGTCGTAGTGATTATGGGTGACGAGCACGGCGTCGATGGGCGGAAGGACGTCGAAGGCGATGCCGGGCTCATTCACCCGCCTCGGCCCGGCGAAGCCCACCGGGCTCGCCCGCTCCGACCAGACCGGATCGAAGAGGAGGTTCACCCCTCCGGTCTGGATGAGGAAGGAAGCGTGCCCCACGAAGGCCACCCGGAGATCCCGCCCCTCCACCCGCCGGGGCGGCCGGTCCCTGTAGGGGCTGGGGTCGTATTCGGGCCAGGGTGTCCGTTCGCCGGAGAGCTGCCACCGCAGCAGGTCGCCGAACCCCCGGGGCGTGGATGCCCCCGGCAGGCGGAAGCGGGTGCCGTCGAAGTTGTCCCGCACCGGGCCGTCGTAGTACCGGTTCGGAGCCTGCTGCCTTCCCCACACCACCCCGCCGGCCACGGCCGCAGCGCCCAGGGCCGAGACGGCGGCTACTCGGGTGAGGGCGGTTCGACGGGTCATGGCGAGGGCCGGGAGCGGGTCGCGAAGAAGCGTGGGCGAGGGGGTCGACGAGAACTCCTTCCCTCTGGATTCCGGTCGAACATACCCGGTCCCGCCGCAGTTCGGTCCGGGTTCGCCACGGGGAAGGGAGGGCCGGTCCGCTCCCCGAAAATGCGAATCTGGATTCGGATTTCTCCTGCTTCCTCCACCGCTTCGGCCCATGGACCGGGGGTTCCCTTGCCTCCATCCCTCCCCCAGGGCCAGAATCAGAGTTGAGTGAATGACCTTCTCCATGCCGTTGCCACAAGGTCGGGAGTTCCCACCATGAAGCGCCACGAAACCCTCCAGCCCCTCTCCCGGGAACACCAGAAGGGACTCGTCCTGGCCAAGCGACTTCGGGACTCCTCCGGCGGAAGCGGCCAGGAGCGAGACCGTGCCCTGGCCGCCTTCACCCATGCCTGGAACCGGGAGCTCATGGGTCACTTCGCCGATGAAGAGCGCATTGTGGGGCCTCTGGTGAGCCTCGAGATGCGAAGCCGTCTCCTGGCGGAGCACGCCGAACTCCGCACCCTGGCCGCACAGGCCGCCGAGCCCGGCGCCGCCCTGAACCCGGCCTTCGTGGAGAAGGTGGGCCGGACCCTCCACGACCACATCCGCTGGGAAGAGCGCGAGCTCTTCGAGGCGGCGCAGGAGACGGCCCCCGACGCCCTGGACGCGCTCCACCCGGTCATCGACGACATCCACGCCCGCCGTCCCGGCTCCCGACCCTACGACCCGGAGGCCGGGTGCGAGGTGGGGGGAAGGGAGGAGGAGGCCGGATCCAGCGACGACGCTACGTCCACCCCCTGACCTTGGAGATCGGCATGCACACCTTCCTCCTCCCCCTCCTGACGGCGCTGGCGGTCTCCATCGGCGGGGCAACGGTGGACCGGGCCACCCCCACCCTCAGCCCCGAGCACGAGGCCATCGCCTTCCTGGTGGGCGAATGGATCACCACCAGCGAATTCCCCGACGGTCGCACGGCGGAGGGGCGACTCAGCTACCGCTGGGTCTTCGACGGCGCCTGGATGAAGGTGGAGTTCCGGGGCGACCACCCGGACGGGCGCCTCTGGGAGGCCCACGCCATGCAGCGGTGGGACCCGGAGGCCGGTGCCTACGAGTCCTGGTCATTCCGCGCCGATGACGTCCCCCTCCATTACCGGGGTTCGGTGCCGGAGCCGGGCCTCTACCGCATCGAGATCGAGGGTCCGGACGGGGGCCGCTCCGGCATCGACTACCACCGCCGCGACGACGGGACCGTCTATCAGGAGAACTGGGCCATCAACGGGATGGAGCGGCGGATCACGCTGCGGACCACGTACGAGCGGGCGGAGGGGGGAGTCGACGACCCCTGACCCCGGGTTGGATGATCCCTACTCCCAGCCGGGGTGGTGCACCTGGTTCCACGGGATGATCTCTGCATCGGTCCGGCTCTGGGCCCGATTCCCCCCATAGACGAGACGGCGATGAAGGTCGAGCTCCTCCCCGCTCCCCTTCATCCGCTTCCGGAGACCACGGAGGCCGTCCAGGAAGTCGGAAGCTACCGTCTCGGCAGATTTCACCTCCACGGCCAGGATGGAGCGGGCGCATTCCACCATGAGGTCCACCTCAAACCCGCGCGTCTCCCGGAGGTGGAAGAGGTCGGCGGAAAGGCCCCGGTGGAGGCGCCACTTCAGGATCTCCGACGCCACCCAGCTCTCGAAGATCGCTCCCCGGAGGGGATGGGTAGCCAGTTGCTCCGGTTCCCGGATGCCCAGGAGGTGGCAAGCCAACCCTGAATCCACGAAGTGCAACTTGGGCGCCTTGATGGCGCGCTTCCGCAGGTTCCGAAGCCAGGGCGGGAGTTGGAAGAGAACGAAGCCGGCCTCCAGCACCGAGAGCCACGACCGGGCCGTGTTGTGGCTCACTCCGGCATCGCCTCCCAGCGTCGAGAGGTTCAACTCCTGCCCGGTTCGTGCGGCGGTAAGCCGGAGGAAGGTGGAAAAGGCCGCAAGGTTCGTGACCTGAAGGACCTGCCTGACGTCTCGTTGGACGTAGGTGGCTGTGTAGTCGGCCAGCCACGGATCGGGTGAAAGCTCCCGGTCACGGATGCGGGGGTAGCCACCGGTGCACAGGCACCGCCAGGGATCGGCTATCTCAAACCCTCCTCCCTCCAGCTCTTCCGCCGAGAGGGGAAGGAGGGACAGAAGCCTGACCCGACCGGCCAGCGATTGGCTGATCTGCTGCGACAGCCCGAAATGCTCCGATCCTGTGAGAATGAAGCGCCCCGGGGACGGATCCAGATCCACTGCCTCCTGGAGGTAGGAGAAGAGTTCGGGCGCCCGTTGGGCTTCGTCCAGGATGGCCGGCCCGGAGTACTGCCGGAGAAAGCCCCGGGGGTCCGACGTGGCGAACTCCCGGTTGTCCAGAGGCTCCAGACTCACGTAGGCGTGATGGGGAAAGGCCGCACGGCACAGGGTCGTCTTTCCGGACTGGCGGGGGCCGACCACCGCCACCACGGGCATCTCCTGAGCAGCCTTGGTCAGAATCGGGTGGAGGGTGCGTTGGATCATGCACGGATTGTAAATCTCACTTACAATCTGTGCAATCAGGGGTGCGTTGGGGCACCCGCTGGGCTCTTCCCCGCAGTGGCGGGAAACAAGGGGATTCGCCGGATCGGTGCGTCCCCTTTGGGGTCGTAAATGGTGGAGCCGTCGGACGCTGCAGAGTCCGCTCAGCCTTTCCCACCCACCCCCGGAGCCCGGTGCCTCGCGTCAGCCGCTTCCCCCACTCCCTCATCATCACAAAGGCGCTCTACCTGGGCCTTGTGACCTTGGCGCTGGTGGTGGCCGCCGCCGGCCACCCGCACCCCGGCCGGGGATTCGCCGTGGAGTTGGGAGTGGGGATCGGGTTCGTGGGCTTCGTCATGCTGGCCTGCCAGTTCGCCCTCACCGCCAAGTTCCGATGGCTCTCGCGGGTGGTTGGGCTGGACGACCTCCTCCACTTCCACCGCCAGATCGGCTTCGCCTCGTTGGTCTTCATCGTCCTGCACGTGGGCATCCTCCTGGCCGCCCAGCCGGAGTATGTCCGGTACCTGGATCCCCGGGTGAACATCCCCCGGGCGCTGGCTCTCTGGACCGTCCTCCTGGCCCTTGCCACCCTCCTGGTCACCACCGTCCGGCGCACCGAGCTGGGGCTTTCGTATGAGTGGTGGCGGTTGGGGCACGGCCTCCTGGCCTTCCTCATCCTCTTCATCGGCCTTGTCCACATCCTGCAGGTGGGATGGTACGTGGCCACACCGGCCAAGCAGGCGTTCTGGATCGGGGGCACCCTCCTGGCGGTGGGTCTCCTGGTGTGGACCCGCCTCGTGAAGCCCTTCCGCACTCGGCGTCGCCCCTGGACGGTCACCGAGGTCCGGCGGGAGCGGGGCCGTAGCTGGACCCTGGCCCTCGAGCCCCGAGGGCACGAGGGGATCTCCTTTCATCCCGGCCAGTTCGTCTGGTTGGCCATCGAGGACAGCCCGCTCCTCCACATCCAGCACCCCTTCTCCATCGCCTCGGCCGCCACCGAGGCGCCGGACATCGAACTCACCATCAAGGAACTGGGCGACCACACCTCCCGAATCGGAGAGGTTGAGCCCGGCACCTCGGCCTTCCTGGACGGCCCTTTCGGTGACTTCGTCCTGGACGATAATGCGGAAGAGGCCGTCTTCATCGTGGGAGGGGTGGGGATCACACCGGTGATGAGCATCCTCCGGACCCTTCGCCGGGAGGGGGCGACCCTTCCCCGCACCCTGATCTACGGTGTCCCGAGGGTGGACGAGGCCACCTTCCTGGATGAGTTGGAGGAGGAGGCGACGACCCACGAGTCCATCGTTCCGGTGGTGGAAGACCCGCCGGCCCACTGGCAGGGTGAGGCGGGCCGGGTCACCCCCGAGCTCCTGGATCGCCACCTCCCCCGGGACCACGCCGGTGTCCGCTACTTCGTCTGCGGCCCGGAGCCCATGATGGATGTGGTGGAAGGGCATCTCCGACGTCGGGATATCCCCCTCTCCCGCACCTATTCCGAACGCTTCAACATCGCCTGAGCATGAAACACCTGGTCATCCGCCGCCTGGCCGTGAGCTTCATCCTCCTCCTGGCAGGACTGGCCGCACTCTTCGCCCTCTGGGTGAATCACTGACGTTTCACACCCTGGACCTGTCACGCCCCGTTGGAAACCCCATGCTTCCCTTCCTCTATCAACGCGTCGTGAGGCCCGTCCTCTTCCGGTTTGATCCGGAGATGATCCATGACAGCTTCGTGGCTCTGGGAGAGCAGGTGGGGCGCCGGCGTGCCGGCCGGGCGCTCCTGTCGGGGATGTACGGCTACCGGGGCCCGGACGCCTCGGTCACGGTGGACGGCCTCCGCTACCGGACGCCTGTGGTCCTTGCGGCGGGCTTCGACTACAACGGCCGGCTCCTGAGGGTTCTTCCCCGCATGGGCTTCGGTGGGATGGAGGTGGGATCCGTCACCGCACTACCCACGCCGGGCAACGCCCCGCCCCGGATGAGCCGCCTGGTCCGGTCCCGAGCCATCGTGGTGAACAAGGGACTCATGAACCAGGGGGTGGAGGTGGTGGCGGAGCGGCTCGGTGGCGCCCCGCCCTCGGACTTCGTGGTGGGCGTCAGCGTGGCCCGGAGCAACCGGGCGGAGGTGGTGGGCGAGGAGGAGGGGATCGAGGACTACGCCGCGTGCCTCGAGCATCTGGTCCGGAACGATGTAGGGGACTTCTACACGGTGAACATCTCCTGCCCCAATGTCCACGGCGGGGAGAGCTTCTCCGAGCCGGCGCGGCTCCGGCGCCTTCTGACCCGGCTCGGCCAGGTGGAGCACGACCGGCCCGTCTACGCCAAGATGCCCATCAACCCCTCATGGGACGAGTTCCGACGTCTGGCCGACGTGGTGGCCGAGCACGGGCTCCACGGGATGGTCATCGGCAACCTGAACAAGGAATACGACGAGCTCCTCCATCCCGAGGAAGCACCGGCCAGCTACCAGGGCGGCCTCGCGGGGCTGCCCTGCCGGGAGCGCTCAACCGAACTGTTGGCCCGGACCCGAGAGGCGTACGGCGACCGCTTCACTCTGGTGGGCTGCGGCGGGATCCTCTCGGCCGACGACGCCATGGAGAAGTTCCGGGCCGGTGCCAACCTGGTACAGCTCATCTCGGGGATGATCTTTACCGGTCCCCACCTCATGGGCCGCATTGCCGGGGCCTGGGCGAGGGAGTTCGGGGGGCAGGGGGCGTAGGGCCTCGCTCTCCCTTTTCTGAAGAAGGGGTCGTCTCCCTTCGTATTCCCCTTGAGAGTGGGAGGAAGGGTGGAACTCGAGGCCCCCGTTCCCCCGCGGATCCCACCCCCCACCGGGTCGCCCCATCGACTTCCCTGAACGGAGTGTCTCCCCATGCCCCGTCGTCGTC
The DNA here is from genome assembly GCA_007695195.1 of Gemmatimonadales bacterium. Classification (GTDB taxonomy): domain Bacteria; phylum Gemmatimonadota; class Gemmatimonadetes; order Longimicrobiales; family Gaopeijiaceae; genus PWLA01. Next base: position 6,571 of record REEG01000206.1, read on the forward strand.
CCCCGTGGCTCCCATCGCCCCCGCGCCGCCTCCCCGTCGCTCTCCTGTCTCTCCTCCTGGTGGGGGTGCCGGGTCTTCTGACGCCGGCCCCGGCGCCACTGGCCCAGGAGCCTTCGGACCCGGTGGAAGGAAGCTGGACCGGGATCCTGGAACTCCCGGGAGGCCAGGAACTCCCCATCGTGTTCCACATCCTGAGGGAGCTGGACGGGACCTACACCGCCACAATGGACAGCCCGGCCCAGGGGGCCTTCGGGATGCCGGTGGCGTCGGTGGCGGTGGCCGGCGACTCGGTCACCCTGGAGCTTCCGCCCCTGCAGGCCCGCTACCGCGGCGCCGTCACCGCTCCCAACCGAATGGAAGGGGAGTGGGAGCAGGGGCCCATGGCCTTTCCGCTGCCGCTGGAGCGAGGCGAGGCGACGGGTGAGTTCGCCCGGCCCCCTCGCCCGCAGGATCCCGAACCGCCGTTCCCGTATCGTGCCGAAGACGTCCGCTATCCGAATCCGGAGGCGGGAATCGAACTGGCCGGCACCCTCACCGTTCCCGAGGGTGAGGGGCCCTTCCCCGCCGTGGCCCTCATCACCGGATCCGGCGCCCAGGACCGGGACCAGTCCATCCTGGGGCACCGGCCTTTTCTGGTCCTGGCCGATCACCTGACCCGGCAGGGGATCGCCGTTCTCCGCTCCGACGATCGGGGGGTGGGCGAGTCGGGAGGCGACTTCACCTCGGCCACCTCACGGGACTTCGCCGGAGACGCCGCCGCCGCCGTGGCCTACCTCCGGAGCCGTCCGGAGGTGGATCAGGAACGGGTGGGGCTGGTGGGCCACTCGGAGGGGGGCGTCATCGCCCCCATGGTGGCGGTGGAGTGGGGCGGGGTGGACTTCGTGGTCCTCCTGGCCTCGCCAGGGCTCCCCGGTGCGGAGCTCCTGGCCATGCAGGGCGCCGCCATCGGCCGGGCCATGGGGGTGAGCGACGAAGCCATCCAGGAGAGCGCCCGGATCCAGGCGGCCTTCTTCCAGATCATCCTGGAGGAAGACGATCCCGATCTCCGGGTGGAGCGAGCCGAGGCTCTCCTCCGGCAGGTCGTGGCCGAGAGCGATCCGGACGAGCGCGCCGCCCAGGGGATCCCGCCGGGGGGTGAGGAGGCGTGGATCGCCGGTCAGCTCCAGATGGCCGGGAGCGAGTGGCTCCGCTTCTTCCTGGCCTACGACCCACGGGAGCACCTGACTCGCCTGGAGATCCCGGCGCTGGCCCTCCTGGCCGGGAAGGATACCCAGGTCCCTGCCGAGGAGAACCGCCCGGAGCTTGAGTGGGCGCTGGCGGGCGCGCCCGGGGCGGAGGTGAGGATCCTCCCGGGTCTGAACCACCTCTTCCAGACGGCGGAGACCGGGGCCCCGGCCGAGTACGCCCAGATCGAGGAGACCTTCGCCCCGGCGGCGCTGGAGGCCGTGGCGGCGTGGATCCTGGCGCGGTAGGTAGGCTCATGGGGACCGGTGTTGGTGTA
>REEG01000246.1 GCA_007695195.1 Gemmatimonadales bacterium
ACCCAGAGCGAGCAGGGGTTGAAGCCGTCCACGAAGGCGATGAGCGCCGTGGCCGCGACCATGGGTTGGGCGGCCACATTGACGCGACCCAGGGGACCCAGGTCCAGCACCGAGGCCCCGGTACTCGGACTCCGGTCGGCCGTCCCCAATCGGGCGGCCACAGCATTCTCGATGTCCTCCGCCAGCGGTTCGGAGAATCCGACCCAGACCTCGTCGTCCAGAATGAAGGTGGGCACGGCCGAGGCGCGCTGTCCGCGCTCCTCCATCATCCGAACGAAGACGGCCTGGGCCATGGGGTCCCGGGTGACGCCCACCTTCTGAACGGTCAGCTCCGGGAAGCGTCGGTCCAGCGCTTCGACCCAGGGTTCGGCCTGGTCACAGAAGGGACAGCCCTCCCGCCAGAAGTACCAGAGCGTCGCCGATCCGGCGTCCTGGACAGACGCGATGTCCTGGGCCGACCCCACTTCCTGGACCTGTTCAGTGAGCTGCATCGACTGGGCAGCCGGGGATCCGTGGGCTTCGGCCAGGGCTGGAAGAGCCAGGAGGGCGACCACGGACACGAGGATGCGAACAACCATCATTACATTTCCGTTAGTCGAGCAAGGAGGGTACCGGCGGAGAGGGCGTCGGGCGTGGTGATGACGATGGGATTTGCCCGTCCGTCCCGGACGATCTGGATTAGATTGTCGTCCAGATCCACCTCCAGGTCCAGCACCTCCCGCAACGGGATCTCGTACGCTCCGCCGTCCAGGAGCATGAGGCGCCGGTCCGTGAGCACCAGGGGACCTTCCCGGTCCACCACCCAACCCCGGACCACATGGGCCACTCCGGCGCGCTGGAACCGCCGGAGTTGGCGGTCCCGGAGGAGCCGGCCCCGGCCGTTGAAGTGCGCCCTCTCGCCCTGTCTCAGGCGGACCGGCGCCTTCACCTCAGGGAGTTCCCCGGTGCGGAGCCGTTCCACCTCCCGGAGGCGTTGGATCAGGTCCAGATCTTCTTCCAGATCCTCCGGATCCAGCCTGAGTCCCTCCCGTACCCGATCCAGGATCTCCCACTCCTCGTCGGTGATCCGGTGGTCCGCCGCGAGCACGACGATGAGTCCCCGGAGGGCATCGGCCCGGATCTCCCGGGTCTCGGAGGAGGGCCCGCCCAGGAGCTGCTCCAGTTCCCGGATCAGGACCCACTCGTCCTCGTCCACCTGTTCGCCGGTGGCCAGGGCCCTGCACGCCTCCCGGTGGGCCTGCTTCAGGTGAGACACCAGCCGGCCCCGGGGAGTGCGGCCAGGTTCAAATCGGCCCTCGGCGGCGATCCTCTGGCCCAGCGCCGGATCCCAACGCCCCCTTGCCACCATGGCGTCCAGTTCCCGGGCCAGGGTGAGGACCCGTCGCTCCCGGACCGCTACCCAAACCCCACCGCCGGCACCCACCGCCAGGATCAGGAGGCCCGCCGCCGCCACCACTCCGTCCAGGAAGACGGCGAGGATGATCCCGAGCACGGCCAGAGTGCCCCAGGGAAGGAGGGCGGAGGGAGGCTCGGTCGGGGGCTCAGGTGGCTCCGGGCTCGTGGCGTTCTCCGGCGCGAAGGTCGCTCCGGTGGGCTCCCACAGTTCAACCCTGTTCCCCTTCAGCCTTCCTGCCGGTGCGCCTCTGCCCCGCCCCCCGGCACCTGCGGGGGACCCCGGTGCGGCCGTCGCTCCTCCACCGGGCTTCCGGAGGTACTCCCGGTAGTAGAGGCCGTGCCGGCCTCCTGCCACATACGGGCGTCCCCGACCATCAATGCCCAGCCTGGCGCCGGTGATTCCTGCGGAGACGCCGACCCCCCCCCTCGAAAGGTTGAAGCGAAGGGGGCCGAATCGGAATGCTTTTCGAATGAAGAAGGACACGAAACGCTGGGAGTCTGCGTTGGGAGGGGTATGGGTCGAATGCGTAGCTACTGCACAATACGGAACAAGCTTGCGCGGGCACTGTAGGAGACACGAAGACGGGACTGTGCTTCTCTCGAGATGTGAATAACCTGTTCAGGTTCAGGCAGTGCCGCAATTCGCAGATGGATGATAATCGACCGAAACCAACAGAGGATCCCTTGACCGAATTTGACCACATGATTTCCGGCCCATCCAATCACGTCTCTGCCCGCCATCCTTCGCCCGACTCCCCGGCTTCCGCTCGGTCGTCGGTGGGTCTCCGCGCCACCGGGATCGGAGCCGCTGTCCTTCTCGCCGTCACCCTGGCCGCCTGTGGCGAGGCACCGGAGCCCATGGACGAGGCCCCCATGACCGACGAGCCCACTGAGATGGCTCCCATGGAAGAACCCTCCAACAGCATCGTGGATGTGGCCGTCGAGGCGGGGCAGTTCAACACCCTACTCACGGCGGTGGAAGCTGCGGAGCTCACCCCCACCCTGCAACATGACGGCCCCTTCACGGTATTCGCACCCACCGACGAGGCCTTCGACCAGCTTCCGGATGGAGCTGTGACCGATCTGCTCCAGGACATCGAGCAGCTCACGGCCGTGCTCCTGTACCACGTGGTTCCCGGAACCCTCTCCGCTGAAGAGGTAGCGGACCGATCGGAGCTGGAAACGGCGGGTGGAGAGATGCTCACCGTATCCGTTGAGAACGGGACCGTCTTCGTGAATGGAGCCCAGGTCATCGCTACCGATGTGGAGGCCGATAACGGCGTGATCCACGTTGTGGACGGCGTCCTCATGCCCTAGCCTCCAGGGGACAACGCCGGACCTTCCGGCCCCGTCGGCCCCACCGGCCGACGGGGCCGAACTGCATCCTGCTTCCAGGGGAACATCCATTGTGACCGATGTCATCGTGATCGGAGCCGGGTTTTCAGGACTTTCCGCCGCCTGCCATCTGGCGGAGGCGGGGCATGCTGTGACTGTAGTGGAGCGTCACGACGTGCCCGGCGGGCGGGCCCGTCTCTGGGAGAAGGACGGCTTCCGCTTCGACCTGGGGCCGAGCTGGTACTGGATGCCCGATCTCTTCCAGCGCTTCTTCCGCCGCTTCGGGCACGAGGTGGAGGACTTCTACCACCTTCAGCGCCTCGATCCCTCCTACCGCATCGTGTGGCCTGAGGGGGATCATTGGGATGTCCCGGCGGGCATCCCGGCGCTCAGGGAGTTCTTCGACTCCCACCAGTCCGGCGGCGCCCAGGCGCTGGACCGGTTCCTGGACCAGACCCGCCAGGTGTACGAGGCCGCCACCCGCGACTACCTCCTCCGCCCCAGCCTGTCGTTCCGCGAGTTCGTGGATGCCCGTCTCCTGGGCGAACTCTTCCGTCTGCGGATGCTCCGCTCCATGGCCTCCTACGCCCGAACTTCCTTCTCGGAGCCGCGCCTGGCCCGACTGGTGGAGTGGCCGGTGCTCTTCCTGGGGGCGTCGGCCAAGGATACTTCGGCCATGTACAGCCTCATGAGCTATGCGGACATGGCGCTGGGGACCTGGTACCCCAAGGGGGGGATGCACCGGATCATCCAGGGGATGGTGGCGGTGGCCGAGGCGCGGGGGGTTCGGTTCCGCTACGGCGAGACGGTGCAAGAGGTGCTGATTGAGAGCGGTCGGACCGTGGGGATCCGCACCGCCTCGGGAGAGATCCGGGCCGACGCTGTGGTGGCCTCGGCCGATTACCACCACGTGGAGCAGGACCTCCTGGCGCCGGAGCATCGGCAGTACTCGGAGCGGTACTGGGCGTCCCGCGTCATGAGTCCGTCCAGTCTCCTCTTCTACCTGGGCGTGGAGGGGGACCTGGAAGGCCTGCCCCATCACACCCTCTTCTTCGACCGGGACCTGGACACCCACATGGAGGCGGTTTACCAGAGCCCCCGGTGGCCCGAGGCCCCGCTCTTCTATACCTGTACCCCCTCCGCCACCGATCCATCGGTGGCTCCTCCGGGCCACACCAACCTCTTCATCCTCATTCCGTTGGCACCGGGGCTGGACGACGACCAGGACCAGCGGGAGCGCCTGTTCCGTCAGGTCATGGACCGGATGGAGGCGCACCTGGGTCGCACCATCCGGGACCGTGTCGTCCTGAAGCGAAGCTACGCCATGGACGATTTCCAACGGGATTATCACGCCTTCAAGGGGAACGCCTATGGCATGGCCAATACCCTCCGCCAGACCGGGCCCCTGAAGCCGCCGCTCCGGTCCGAGAAGGTGGGCGGTCTGTATTTCGCCGGGCAGCTCACCGTTCCCGGGCCGGGCATGCCTCCGAGCCTGGTGTCGGGAGAGCTCGCCGCCCGAGTGCTCCTGGAAGACCGGGAGGGGTAGGTGGGCCCCGGCCCCCATGCCCGGCCCCCATGGGACGAGGGCTGCAGGCGGTGCGCCGGTGGGGTCTCCTTGACACCAGGCTCGCCGCGCCGTATTTGCTAATACGTATGAGCGCTGCCACGAAGGGTCGATCCGGGCCGTCACAGGCCCACAGGGGACGGGTCACGGGCCACGACGTGGCAGCCCGGGCCGGGGTATCCCAATCCACCGTCTCGCTGGTCCTCTCCGGGAACCCCCGGGCGCGCATCGGCGACGCCACCCGGGAGCGGGTCCTGGAGGCGGCCCGGGAGCTGGGCTACCGACCGAACCTCCTGGCTCGGGGCCTGGTGCAGCGACGCTCCTTCGCCCTGGGCATCGTGGTGTCGGATCTGGACAATCCCTTCTTCACCGAGGTGGTGAGCGGCGCCGAGCGGGTGGCGGCGGAGGCCGATTACGGGGTTCTCCTGGGCGACGCACGGGAGATTCCCGCCGCCGAGCACGTAAAGCGGCTGGCGGAGCGTCAGGTGGACGGCGTGATCGTGGCCGGAGTGGGGGTCGACGCCCTTCCGGAGGATATCCGGGAAGGATTGAACCTGGTGGTGGTGGATGAGCCCTCCGGGGTCATCCCCGGGGTGGCCAGCGACGCCCACGGCGCAGGTCGGCGGGCCGCCCACCACCTGCTGGATCTGGATCATCGACGCCTCGCCTTCATCGGCCCCGCCTCGCCGGCCCACACCTTCCGCATGCGGGAGCGGGGGTGGGTGCAGGCACTCCGGTACGCCGGATGCTCCATCCCCTCCGCCTATCTGGTCCGCACCTCCGCATCCGTTTCCGGCGGCCAGGCGGGAATGCGTCGGCTCCTTGCCACCGACCCGCGCCCCACCGGGGTGTTCTGCGCCAACGACCTGGTGGCGCTGGGTGCCCTCAAGGCCTGCGCCCAGGCGGGGGTCCAGGTGCCCACCGACATCTCCATCGTGGGGTGCGACGACATCGAGATGGCGCGCTACGTCACCCCGGAGCTCACCACCGTCCTGGTGCCTGCCCGGGGGCTCGGGGCCCGGGCCGCCCGTCTCCTCCTCCTGACCCTGGACGGGCGGGATACGGGCGCACTCACGGGCAAGGCGCTGGGCGTGGAGCTCATGGTCCGTGAAACCACCGCCCGGAGGTCCGCATGACCCATCCCACCATCCTGGCCACCGGGTCCTACGTCCCGGACCGCGTCGTCACCAACGCCGAACTCTCCGCGTCGCTGGGAGAAGACATCGACGAGTTCGTTTCGCAGACGCTTGGCATCCGGGAGCGGCGCTGGTGCGGCCCCGACGAGTCGGCGGCGGATCTGGCGGATGGGGCTGCCCGCCGGGCCCTGGAGGCGGCGGGCCTCACCCCGGAGGATGTGGACCTCCTGGTGGTCTCCACCGACACGCCCGAGTACGTGTCGCCGGCCACAGCCTCGGTCCTCCATGGCCGTCTGGGGCTGCCTTTCACCACAGGGGCCTTTGATGTGAACGCCGCCTGCGCCGGCTTCGTGGTGGCCCTGGACCTGGCGGCCAAATACCTCCAGGCCGACCCCCGTCTCAGGCGGATCCTGGTGGTGGCCGTCTATGCCATGACCAAGTACGTGGACCCGGCGGACAAGAAGACGGTGACCATCTTCGCCGACGGGGCCGGAGCGGTGGTGGTGGGGAGGGGAAGCGCTCCCGGGATCCTGGCATCGGAGTTCCGTGCCGACGGCTCCCTCTCCGACGGCCTCGGCGTCTTCGCGGGAGCCACCGCCGAACCCATCACCTCCGAGGTGCTGGAGACGGGGGGGCGCCACCGCCTCCGGTTCGTGAAGAAGTACCCGCCGGAGGTGAATCTGGAGGGGTGGCCTCGGCTGGTCCGGGAGCTTCTGGCTCCCCTGGACCGGCGTGTGGATGAGGTGGACCTCTGGCTCTGGACCCAGGTGAACCTCTCCACCATCCGGCTGGTGATGGAGGCGCTGGGCGAGCCCATGGAGAAGGCCCACACCGTCATGGGCGAATGGGGCTACACGGGATCAGCCTGCCTCCCCATGGCGCTGGACTCGGCGGTGCGGGCGGGGCGGGTGGCCCCGGGCGATCTGGTGGTCCTCACCGGCTCGGGCGCCGGCCTCGCCATGGGGTCGGTGGCCCTCCTGTGGAATCCCCGGGAGGCGGTGGCACCATGACCGATCCCACCATGGGCGCCCGCTCGCGCCACATCCCCGGCATCGGCTACTGGACGGCCAAGGCGGCCTTCCTCCACCCCCACCGGACGGCCCTGGTCACGCCGGAGGGGCGCCGGAGTTACCAGGAGCTGGAGGAGGGGGTCGCGGCGGCGGCAGCCCTTCTGCGCGGCCGGGGGATCGGGCCCGGCCACCGCTTCGGGATCCTCATGTGGAACGATCCCCGCTTCCTGGAGCTCCTCTTCGCCGCCGGGCGCGTGGGGGCCGTGGCGGTTCCCCTGAACTGGCGGCTGGCGGCGCCGGAGCTGGTCTTCCAGACAGAGGACGCAGGGATCGACCTCCTCTTCGTGGGCCCGGAGCAGACGGAGTTGGGCGGCGAGGTGGCAGAGGCCACGGGGTGCCGGGTCATCCCGGTCCCCTCGGCCTACGACCGGGAGGCTGCCCGTGCCCGCTCCGGCCAGGGAGCCTCCGGCGGCCCCCCGCCCCCCATGTCCACCCTTCCCGGCGACGACGACCCGGTCCTCATGGTCTACACCTCCGGGACCACGGGCCGACCCAAGGGAGCTGTCCTCACCCACCGGAACCTCTTCTGGAACGCCATCAACGACATCCTGGCGCTGGGGATCACCTGGGAGGATACCTCTCTCACCGTCCTCCCCCTCATGCACGCCGGCGGGATCGGCCTCTTCACCCTCCCCACTCTCCTGGCGGGCGGGACCGTGGTGCTCCCCCGGCGCTTCGACCCCGACGAGACCCTGGCCCTGATCCGGGACGAACAGGTGACCCTCATGCTGGGGGTTCCGGCCATCCACACCCTCCTGGTGGACAGCCCTGCCTGGGATGAGGCCGACCTCTCGTCGCTGCGCTTCATGTACAACGGAGGCGATCGCTGCCCGGACCGGGTCGGCGCTCGCTTCCGGGAGAGGGGCGTGCCCTTCGCGTCGGGATACGGCCTCACCGAGACGGCGCCCACGGCCTTCCTCACCGGCCTGGACGATCCGGGCAGGGGAGCCGGGATCGTGGGGAAGCCCGCCTTCGGGGTGGATGCCCGCATTGTGGACGGCGAAGGGAGGGATGTGGCCCCGGGCGACGTGGGGGAAGTGGTGTTCCAGGGCCCGAACCTCTTCCGGGAGTACTGGCGTCGCCCCGACGCCACCGCCGAGGCCTTCCAGGACGGATGGTTCCACTCCGGCGATCTGGCTCGGTGGAGCGAGGGGGGGCTGACCCGCATCGCCGGCCGGAAGAAGCAGATGCTCAAGAGCGGCGGCGAGAACATCTACCCGGCGGAGGTGGAGCAGGCGCTCCTGGAGCATCCGGAGGTAAGCGAGGCGTGCGTCATCGGCCGGCCCCACCCGGTATGGAACGAAGTCCCCTTCGCGGTGGTGGCCATGCGAGGAGGCCCGGAAGAGGGCGCCGGAGCGGATTCCGGTTCCCGCGACGACGAACTCCGCCGCTTCCTGGCCGAGCGGCTGGCCCGCTACAAGATCCCCAAGGGATTCGCCTTCGTGGATGCCCTCCCGCGCACCTCCATTGGAAAGCCGGACCGGCCCCTCCTGGAGCACCGGTACGGTGGGGAGATGGACCCATGACCCGGTCCGG
>REEG01000252.1 GCA_007695195.1 Gemmatimonadales bacterium
CTCCTTACAAAAAATCCTCACGCCGCCGTCCGCCGGAGAACCTCCGCAGCGGGCCAGGTGACGCGTATGCCGAAGCCAGTTCACGATCCTGCACCCAAGAGGCGGCAGGGCGATCCCCATCCGGTGGTGGGGACCGGTCGGGGGCGCGAGCCCTTCGACCCTCTCGGGGTCATGGAGCGGATCCAGGCGGGGGACCGAGGCGCCATGGACGAGGTGATCCGGCGCTTCTGGGAGCCGCTGGTGAGCTACGCGTCGGATCTGGTCGACGGCCGGGACGCTGGTGAGGATGTGGTGCAGGAGGTGCTGGTTCGTATCTGGCAGAGGCGGGAGTCGTGGACCCCTACCCACCAACTCCAGGCCTTTCTCTACCGCGCCACCCGGAACGAGGCGCTGAACCGGCGTCGGGGTCGGGGCCGGGCCCTCCGGCTTCTGGACCGACTCCCGGTCTTTCGCCGGTCCGCGCCGTCCCCTGAGGAGGTGACGGATGAGCGTCGCCTCGCCCGGGTCGTCCGGGAGGCCATCGACGGCCTGTCGCCACGGCGCCGGGAGATCTTCATCCTCTCCCGCTTCCACGGGCAAACCCACCGGGAGATCGCCCAGGTCATGGGGATCTCGCCCCAGACCGTGGCAAACCAGATGAATTCGGCGATCCGGCAGCTGCGGGAGAGCCTCCAGGGGATCCGCCAGGATCTCTGACGACCCCCCGCCGGGTCCGGTGACCATGTCCGGTCCGGGCACGCGTCGGCCCCAGCTCTTCCTCCCCCCCAGTAGTAGTGATCCCCCCCGAATAGTAGTGATCCCCCGCCGGCGGTGTTGGAGGGGAAAATGCGGCACGGACCACCGCCTCGCCTGACGTCGCCGCCGCGACCAGGCCAGGCTCCGGCGCCGCCCCCCAAGAACCGACCGGACAACCAGGGACTGCCCATCCGCAATGGACGAATCCGACGCCGTGGATGAACTCATCGTTCTCTACCTCCAGGGCCGCACCACCCGGGCTCAGGAGGAAGAGATTCGATCCTGGCGAAGCGCCTCGCCGGAGAACGAATCCCGCTACCAGGCCTTTGTGGAGGTCTGGCAGCGGACGGCTGTGGCGCAACCCCGCGAAGTCAGCTTCGCCCGCCCCACCCTCTCCGACCTGGAGGGGCGGGTGCGCCGCCGCCGGGAAGCTGTCCGGTCCCTGGCCCCGGGGATGGCCCGAACCCTTCGCTGGGCCGCCGTGGTGATCCTGGCCCTGGGCATTGGCGCCCTGGCCAGCACCCTGTTCACCGATCCCGACTCCGCCGCCTACGCCTTTGTCACCGAGGTGGGGACAGGGGACGGAGAGATGGCTACCTGGACCCTCCCCGATGGAACAGTGGTGCGCCTGGCCCCCAACACCCGGCTTCAGGTCCGGCAGGATGCGAACCTCCGGGAGGTGGAGCTGGACGGCCGTGCCTTCCTCTCCGTTCGCCCCGATCCGACCCGACCCTTCCGCATCATCACCCCCGAGGGGGAGGCCCGGGTCATCGGGACCCGCTTCGAGGTCAATACCACCTCCGGCGAGTTGGACCTCCTGGTGGTCCAGGGTGCCGTGGCGGTGTCGGGCGGAGGCCGGGAGGTGGAGGTGCGAGCCGGTGAGCGCAGCCGGAGCCAGGCCGAACGCGAGCCCCAGATCGAGACGGTGCGGGATGTGGAGGCCCGGATCGCCTGGCTCGGGACCTTTCTGGCCTTTGAGTCCACGCCGCTCTCCCAGGTGGCGGCCGAGTTGGAGAGCCGGCTGGGACGACCCATCGAGGTCACCGATCCCGATCTGAGGGCCCGCACCCTCACCGGGTGGTTCACCGAAGCTGAAATGGAAGATGTGGTGGACCTGGTATGCCGGGCCGCCGCTGTTCAGTGCGTTTCCGCAGGAGACACGATCCGTATGACCGCTGGGTCCGGGACAGCCCCATGACCCTGATCCTTTGTGCCCCAGACCTACCTAGAGGAGGTCCACCCATGAGAATGTGGACGGCATTGTTTTCATTCCTTCTGGCCGGCTTCGGCTTCACGCCCCTTGAGGCGCAGGAGCCCGTCGCCCTGGCTAGCCAGGGGAGTGCCGCCGTTGCGGCCAACCAGCAGATCCACCCCTTGGACCGCCCGGCAGGGGTGGATGTGCGCGAGGCTTCCCTGGCCGAGGTACTCCTGGCCATCCGGGACCGGTCCGGGGTGCCCATCACCTTCTCGCCCTCCCTGGTAGAGGGGTATGGGGCGGTGGAGTGCCGCTGCAGCACCCGAACCGTTCGGGAGGCGCTGGACCAGATCCTGGCCGACACCCGCTTCGAGTGGACATCGGTGGGTCGCGGCGTCCTGGTCGAAATCCAGGAGCCGAGCGAGCCGGGACTGACGGCACTGCAGGTGGCACTGGCCCCTGAGCCGGTCCTGACTCAGGGTCTGGGAGGAGAGGCTCCGGGCCTCGAGCCCCTCCGGGCCACCGCCCGCACCGGCACCATCCAGGGGCGGGTCACCCACGGGCGCACCGGTCAGGCGCTGACGGCGGTGCAGGTCTTCGTGACAGGCACCCAGCAGGGCGCCATCACCGACAACACCGGAGCCTACCAGATCTCCGGGGTGGGGGCCGGGACGGTGACGGTGGAGGCGCAGCTCATCGGCTTTGCCGCAGTCCGCCAGGAGGTCACCGTGGTCTCCGGAGAGACGGTGCAGGTGGACTTCCAGCTCACCGAGCGGGCCCTGGACCTGGACGGGATCGTGGTCACCGGCACCGCCGGCGGGACCCAGCGTCGCGCCATCGGGAACGTGGTGGCCACGGTGGACGCCGAGGAGATCATGAGTCGGGCGCCCATCGGCAACGTGGATCAGCTTCTCGGCCAGCGTACCCCCGGCGCCATGATGCTCCCCGGCACCGGGCAGGTGGGCACGGGATCGGCCATCCGGATCCGGGGCAACAGCAGCCTGGCCCTGGCCAACGAGCCCATCATCTACATCGACGGTGTGCGCATGGACAGCGACCCCCGTCGGGGGCCGGCCCAGCGAGGCGGGGCCAATGTGAGCCGGCTGAATGACATCCACCCCGGCGACATCGCCAGCATCGAGATCATCAAGGGGCCGGCCGCCGCCACCCTGTACGGGACCGAGGCCTCCAACGGGGTGATCCAGATCATCACCAAGCGGGGCGCGTCCGGTGCGCCCCAGTTCGATGTGACCACGCGGACGGGGACGAACTGGCTCTGGAATCCCGAAGGCCGCACGGGGATGCGGTACATGCCGGACCCCAACAATCCCGGCGAGCTCATCGGCTTCAACGTCTACCAGAATGAGCGGGAGAACGGGCTCGGCGATCCCTTCGGCTACGGGCTCCTTCAGAGCTACAACCTGAGCGTGCGGGGCGGCACCGATGCGGTGCGCTACTTCGCCTCGGTCTCCCGGGACGACGACACCGGCATCGTGTCCCACAACTGGGACCGCCGTACCACCCTCCGCGCCAACATGGAGGTGCTCCTGTCGGACAACCTCACCATGACGGTGGGAAGCTCCTACATCACCGGCGAGACGCGGCTGGCCCAGGGGGCCATCAACCCGGACCCGTTCAGCAACCTCATCTGGTCCAACCCCCGGAACCTGAACGATAACCGGCGCGGCTGGCGTCAGGCCCCGCCTGAGAACTGGGGCGAGGTGGAGAGCCGGAGCGACAACAACCGGACCACCTCCAATGTGGAGCTCCGGTACCAGCCCGTGGCATGGTCCAGCCACCGCCTCGTGGTGGGTCTTGATGACAACAGCGAGGTGACTTCGACCCTTTACCCCCAGCACCCCGACGGCGCCGAGCACGTCTACGGACAGCTCTCCCTGGGGCAGAAGTCGGTGTCGCGGGGCACGCGCCGCTTCATCACCTTCGACTACTCGGGGAGCGCACGGGCGACGCTCGGGACCTACGACTTCGAGACCGCCGTGGGCTTCCAGTACTACCGCTCCGAATCCAGCTTCATCAACTCCTTCGGCGCCCAGTTCCCGGCGGTGCCCATCACCACCGTTTCCGGTGGCGCGGTGCGGGACGGTGGTGAGTCCTTCCTGGAGAACTCCACCGTGGGGGTCTACTTCCAGCAGCAGGTGGGGTGGGAGAATCGGCGCTTCATCACGGCTGCGGTCCGGGCCGACGACAACAGCGCCTTCGGTGTCGAGTTCGATGCCGCCATCTACCCGAAGCTCAGCGCCACCTGGGTCATGCACGAGGAAGATTTCTGGCGGTTCGACCAGGTCGATCAGCTCCGGCTCCGGATGGCCTGGGGCGCCGCGGGTCAGCAGCCCGGTACCTTCGACGCGTCCCGCCTCTACAATCCCACCATCGGGTACCGGGACCGCCCGGCCCTCCTTCCGGCGGCCTTCGGAAACCCCCAGCTCAAGCCCGAGCGGGGTGAGGAGCTGGAGGTGGGCTTCGATGCCAGCTTCCTCGATGGCCGCATCGACCTGGAGTTCACCCGCTACGACCGCCGGATCCGGGACGCCATTGTGAACCGGCCCCTTCCGCCGTCGTCGGGCTTCACCGGGTCCCAGATCGTGAACATCGGGCTGATCCACGCCTGGGGGAACGAGATCGGGCTGTCGGCCCGGGTGCTTGAGTCGCCCCGCTTCCGGTGGGAGGTGGACACCCAGTTCTCCACCATGGAGAACGAGATCAAGGACCTGGGAGGCCTGGAGTTCGTGGGTGCCCCGGGCCAGGCCCAGCACCGCGAGGGCTACTCCATCGGTGACTTCTTCATGAGGGACTTCCTGGAGGTGGACATCGACGAGACCGGGCGGGTGCTCCGGGCGCTCTGCGACGGGGGCGCCGGTCCCCAGGGTGTGCATCCGGGCGGGGCTCCGGTGCCGTGCGGCGAAGCGCCCCAGGTGTGGGTGGGCTCGTCTCAGCCCACCTGGCAGTTCGGGGTCGGGAACACCTTCACCCTCTTCGAGAACCTGAGCCTCTACGCCCGGGTCGAGGGGAGTGGGGGACATTACCACACCAACACCGAGATCCGGGCCATGCACAACCAGGCCACCACCGAGGATGTGCTTCGGCGCGACAACGCCTTCCTCCAGGCCATCCGGATCTTCGAGAACGACCGGACGTCGCTCTACGAGGCGGGCTTCCTCCGGCTGCGTGAGGTGTCGGCCACCTACTTCCTCCCCGACAATGTGGCGGCCCGGGTTGGGGCGAGCCGGGGCTCGGTGAGCCTGGGGATGCGAAATCTGGCCATGCTCTGGACGGCCGAGCATGGGTGGAGTACACCGCGCGACGGCTCCATCCTGGAGCCTCTGGCTGGGATCACCGTCTGGGACCCTGAGGTGCGCTCCACGGGACAGAGCGCCACCGGCTACCAGACCGTCCTTCCGCCCACCGCCAGTGCCACCCTTAGCGTCCGCCTGAGCTTCTGAGGAGCGTATTCAAGATGACCCATCAAACTGATTCGCCCACCTTGGGGCAGACACGCCGGCGTCGCAGCCGGTTCTCACCGGCGCGGTTCCTGGGCGCCGGATCCGTGGTCCTTCTGGCGCTGACCGGGTGCGACTCACTCCTGGAGGTCGACCTCCCCGGCACGGTGGCGGCGGAGGATCTGGGCAACCCGGCCCTGGCCCAGACGCTGGTCAATAGCGCGCTGGGACAGTTCGAGTGTGCTTACACCAGCTATGTGGCCACCACCGGGATCCTGGCCGGTGAGTACCGGAACGCATCGAGCTGGCTCAATGTGAACACGTGGGGGTGGAGGGGCCTTGAGCTCTTCACCATCACCGGATCGTGCCCCACCGGTCGGGATGCCACCGGGCTCGGGGCCTACACGCCGCTTCAGCAGGCCCGCTACGTGGCCGAGGAAGCGACCCGCCTCATCGAGGGCTTTGCCGAGAACTCGGTGCCGGACCGGGCCGACAAGCTGGGCCAACTGGCGGCCTATTCGGCCTTCAGCTACGTCCTTCTCGGGGAAGGGTTCTGCGAGATGGCGGTGGATCAGGGGCCGCTCATGACCCGGGAGCAGGTGATGCAGGTGGCTGAAGAGCGCTTCACCACAGCCATCGGCCATGCCCAGGCTGCGGGGAACGACGCGATCCGCACCATGGCTACGGCGGGCCGTGCTCGCGCCCGGTTGAACCTGGGAGATCTTGCCGGTGCGGCGTCCGACGCCGAGCAGGTCCCCCAGGGCTTCGTCTGGAACGCCGAATACTCCACGGTGAACGGACGTCGGGAGAACCGGCTGTACAACCTGAACCAGCGGAACCGGGTGCTCTCGGTGGAGCCCGACGCCTACGGGAACGTTACGCTGGGGAGCGTGGTGGATCACCGGGTGCCGACGGAGGACTCGGGGCTTCGGGGCCACGACGGTGTGACCGATCACTGGTTCCAGCAGAAGTATCCCAGCGCCGATTCGCCCATCCCCATGGCTTCGTGGGAAGAGGCGCAGCTCATCCTGGCCGAGGCGCGCCCGGATCAGGCGGTTCAGATCATCAACGGGCTCCGGGCGGCCCAGGATCTTCCGGCTCTGGACGAGCCCGTGGCGAGCCACCGGGATCTCATCATCGAAGAGCGGCGCCGCCAGCTCTTCAGCGAAGGGCACCGCCTTAACGACAAGCTCCGTTTTGACATCCCCTTCCCCACAGGGAATAATCACAAGGGTCAGGCGTGGGGACCCATCACCTGCATGCCGCTCCCCGACCAGGAGCGTCAGAACAACCCGAACATCGGGCCCTGAGCCCTCGTCAACCGACACACACGGACTCCATGAACAGATTTCTCGACGTTGTGAATCGCTCGCTGCCGCGTCCGCTTGCCGGCCGGTCCGCTTCGGGGCTGCCGCGCTCCGCCGTTCTGGCCGCCGTTGTGGCGGTGGCCGCGGTGACGGTGACACCGACTCCGGCCCAGGGACAGGGGATGGTGCAGATCGACCCGGAGATCCAGGAGATGCTGGACTCGGTCTCCGGCGAGAACCTGGACCGCATTGTCCGGGCGCTGGCAGGGTTCGAGACCCGGCACGCCCTGTCGTCCATGGATGATCCGGACCGGGGTACCGGCGCCGCCATGGACTGGCTGGTGGAAGAGTGGTCCAGCTACAGCCCGCGCCTTGAGGTGAGCCGGGAGTGCTTCAATCCCGTGCCGGTGGGGCGGATCACCCGGGAGGTGGAGGTCTGCAACATCATGGCCGTCCTCCCCGGGCGCACCGCTCGCCGGGTCTACGTGAGCGGTCACCACGACACGGTGGCGCGGGTGGCGCCGGGGATGGAGGGTCAGTTCGCCGAGAACGATCATCCGGCGCCCGGGGCCAACGACAATGCCAGCGGCACCGTTGCGGCCATGGAAGTGTCCCGGATCCTGGCCCAGAGCGGGCTCGAGTTCGACGCCACCCTGGTCTTCATCGCCTTCGGGGCGGAAGAGCTGGGGCTGTTCGGCGCGCGCTACCACGCCCAGCGCGCCCGGGCGGAGGGGATCCAGATCGACGCGGTCCTGAACAACGACATGCTGGGCAACATCGAGAGCGGGGACGGGCAGATCAACGCCACGGTGGTGCAGCTCTTCGCGCCGCCGCCCGACGACTCTCCGGCCCGGGAGCTGGCCCGCTACATCCACCGGGTCGCCGGGGCGTACGTGCCGAACCACGAGATCCGCCGCGTGGCCCGGGAAGACCGCTTCGGCCGGGGTGGAGATCACACGCCCTTCAACAACTTCGGCTTCGCTGCCATCCGGTTCACCGAGCTCATGGAGAACTACAGCCGGCAGCACACCGCCGATGACCTGCCCGACGACATGCACATTCCCTTCTTCGTGCAGAACACCAAGGTGAACCTGGCGGTGGCCGCGAACCTGGCGCTGGCGCCGGCGGCACCCAATGTGACCACGCCCAACGGCCAGCCGCGGCTGGGGCGGGGCGCCTCGGGCTACGACGCCACGCTGCAGTGGGATGCGGTACCGGGCGCCGTATCGTACCGGGTGTACATGCGGGACGGCTGGTCCATGGACTGGCAGCGGGTGCTGGATGTGGGGAATGTGACCGAGGTGAGCTTCCCCGGCTTCTCCATCGA
>REEG01000185.1 GCA_007695195.1 Gemmatimonadales bacterium
CGGCCACGGCGCTCATCGCCTTCGTGGACGGCTTCAACCCCTGCTCGCTCTGGGTCCTGGGGGTGCTGCTGGCCATGATCATGGGAACCGGATCCCGACGCCGCATCGCCGCCGTGGGCCTGACCTTCCTCCTGGTCACCGCCACCATCTACGGTGCCTTCATCGCCGGGGTGTTCGCCGCCATGACGGTTCTGGAGCAGATCGGATGGATCCAGGTGGCAGTCGCCATCCTGGCCCTGGGGTTCGGCCTCATCAACGTGAAGGACTTCCTGGCCTTCAAGCGCGGTCCCTCCCTCACCATCCCGGACCGCTTCAAGCCCCGCATCTACCGGGGGGGGCGGGCCATCCGGGAAGAGCGATCCCTCCCGGCCACCCTGGCCATCACGGTGGCATTGGCGGCGGGGGTTGCGTTGGTAGAACTCCCCTGCACCGCCGGCTTCCCGGTGATCTGGACGACGCTGGTGGCGGAGGCGGGCGTTCAGGGGGCCGGGTTCGTGAGCCTCCTCCTCCTGTATGTAGGCGTCTATCTCTCGGTGGAGATTGTCATCCTGGTGGGGGCGGTGGTCACCCTCAAGGCCACCCGACTCCAGGAGCGGCAGGGCCGGACCCTCAAGCTTTTCGGGGGCATGCTCATGATGGCCCTTGGCGTGGTCCTGCTGGTGGATCCCTCCCTCATGGAGAGCCTCACCGGGTCGCTGGCGGTGGTGGCCGGCGCCACGGCGGCCTCGCTGGTGGCGCTGGTGTTGGATGCCAAGCTCCGCAGGGGAAGCAAGGAGGCACGGAGCTGAGGCGGTCCAGGCGGGAGGTCCCCAGGTGGGAGGCCTCCCGCCCGACGCAGAGGATCAGCGACGCCCTGCCGCCGACATCCCACGGCTCAGCGCTTCGGCTGTTCCTGGGGTGATTCCGCCGGCACCGCCCACGGTGACGAAGCGGAAACCCTGGGAGATTCGCTGCTCCACATTCCCGGCCCCGGTGGTGAGGCCACAGGGGATGTTGTGGGCCAGGCAGCTGGCCAGCACCGTCTGGATGGCCGCTTCCACATCCGGGTGTCCGGTGTTGTCGCCGTACCCCATCTGAGTGGCCAGATCCAGGGGTCCGATGAAGATGGCTCCCACGCCGGGGACGGTGATGATCTCCTCGATATTCTCCACCGCCTGGGGCGTCTCGATCTGGATGGCGGCCAGGAGTTCACCCCGGGGATTCAGGGGCCACACATCGGCCCGCTGGAAGTACTCGCCCCCGGAGATTCCCCAGAACCAGGTCGCCACGCCGGGCGAACGCCCCCTCCACCCGTGGGGCTCGGCGATGTCCGAGCCGCGGGGCCGGGGATAGCGCATGGAGGCTACGGCGTGAATGGCTTCGTCCCGGTTGTTGATGAAGGGGAACATGATCCCGAAGGCCCCCATGTCCAGCGCCTGCTTGACGATGAAGTCCAGCATCTCCCGACCGTTCTGGGGGACCCGGACGATGGGGGTCACCGCCATCTGAAGATGCCCGTTCCGAACGATGGAGGCCTTGTCGGTCATTCCCAGGAGGAAGGCCTGCAGCGTTTCCGAACTCCACGGCCCGTGCTCCATGTCGATGAGGACGAAGTCCAGACCGGAGTTGGCCAGAGATCGGGCATTGGCCAGGGAGAAGTCGCCGTTGAAGATCCCGAATGTGGCTTCTCCTCGATCCAGCGTTTCGATGGTCCGATTCAGTCGGATGTCCTGCCCCGATGCCTGGGCCTGGGCCTCGGCGACGGGAACGGTCGCCGCGAGGGCGGCCACGGGAAGGAGGAGAGAGCGTCGAAGGGCGGCAGCCGCGTGGCGCATGGCGGATCACTCCGGATACTGGGAAGAGGAGGCCGAGCCCGGAGCGTCGCGCACCGTCCCGGCCCGTGGATCGAGGCGCGGACTCCACGGAGACCCGGGAACCCGCACTGTCCGCCACACTACCGCCATGGGCGGTGGCGGCGCCAGCCCCGGTTCCGCTTGCCGCCTCCGGAGTCCGGGATTACGATTCGCCCCGTCGATCCGCTCATGTCCCGCTTCCAACCGGAAAGGATCCCATGTCCCGCCCAGCATTCACTCCCCTCGCGGCGCTCCTCGTCGCATACTCTCTCCTGCTCATTGGATGTGGCGATACGACGAATACCGCCAATGCCGGATTCGATACCCGGGCCGCGGTCGCCGTTTCCCCCGCCGGCACCTACGGAAATCATGCACTTCCCGGTGACCCGGTCATCCCCATGGAGACGCTCCGGGAAGACTACGCCCACCTGGCCGAGACCACCCGGGCCAACCCGGACGTCACCTACTACGTCCGGTACCTTGAGGACGGTGCGGTCCACTACGGAATCCTCGAAGGCGAAACCATCCGCCAGCTCTCGTCCCACTACTTCGACAACCCGTCACCCACCGGCCGGACCGCCGACCTCATGGATGTCCGCCTCGTCTCGCCGCTGGACCCGGACCGGGTCTCCAAGGTGCTGGGTGTGGCGGTGAATACCATGCGGCCGCAGCTGGCGGATCTCCCGTCGGAGGCGCATCCGCGCTGGTTTGCCAAGCTCCCCAACTCCATCATCGGCACCGGCGAAGGAATTGAACTCCCGGAAGAGTCGGGGAACCTCAACTACGAGGCGGAACTGGTCCTCATCATCGGACGAGAGGCTCGCCACGTCTCGGTAGAGGACGCCCCGGACTACATCTGGGGGGTAACGGCGGGGAACGACATGAGCGAGAACACCTGGTACGGAGAGGGAGCAGGCCGGGAGGGACCCACCCGCCTCATCTCCAAGGGGACCGATACCTGGGCGCCCATCGGGCCGGCCATCGCTGTGGGGCTGGACTACGACGACGTCCGAATCATCCACCGCCTGAACGGCGAGGTCACGCAGGACGGTACCGCCTCGCAACTTGTCCAGACGCCCGCCGAACTGGTGGCCTACCTGAGCCGCTACATGACGCTGCTCCCGGGGGATATCCTTTGGACCGGGACGGTTCTCTTCGAAGAAGGGGCCCGCCGGGCCATGGAGGTGGGCGACGAGATCACTGTGGAGGTGGAGGGGATCGGGATCGTCCGGAACCAGATCATCCCCATGGGCGGGACCCGCTGGGAGGATCGCTGGTGAGGGAGAGGCACCGCTGATGCGGCCCGAGCGATTCCACCGCATCCGGAGCGTACTGGATCGAAGACAACCGGACCTCACGGTCCTCATGGAACGGGTGAACAAGGAGCACAACCTTTCGGCCATCGCCCGGAACTGCGACGCGGTGGGCGTGCTGGACCTTCACGCGGTGGTCCCCGACCGGGGGCTGCGGCTGCACCGGGACACGTCCGGGGGGACGGCGAAGTGGATCGATCTCCACCGACACGATTCCATTGCAGGCGCCCTGGAGTCCCTGAAACACCGGGGGTTCCAGGTGGTGGCAGCCCACCTGGACGACAACGCCGTGGATTTCCGCAAGGTGGACTACACGGTGCCCACCGCCGTCCTGGTGGGCGCCGAACTGTTCGGCGTCAGCGACACGGCGGCGGAGGCGGCGGACGTCACCGCCGTCATCCCCATGGTAGGGATGGTGCGGTCCCTGAACGTCTCCGTGGCCACGTCCCTGTTCCTCTTTGAAGCTCTTCGGCAGCGCCAGGCCAAGGGCATGTACGACCAACCCCGGATCCCGCAGGAGCGCTACCGGGAGATCCTCTTTCGTTGGGCGTATCCGGAGCACGCCCGCCGATACCGTGAAGCGGGGTTGGACGCCCCGACCCTGGGGCCCGAAGGGGAGTTGCCCGACGACCTCTACCGGGGCTGAACCGCGTCGGTCAGGGATTCAGACGGTGGATCGTCCAGGCTGCAGCGCCCATCCCGAGGTCAGCCAGCCCGTCCCGACCCCCGACTCGCCGATAGACGAATCGATCGTGGAGCCGGCTCGCCCGACCCTGCCAGAACTCCACTTCCAGGGGCCGGAGCAGGATCCCACCCCAGTGGGGCGGCCGGGGAATCGGTTGATCCTCATACCGGGCCTGAACCTCCACGACCCGCCCCTCCAACTCACTCCGACTCGCCAGCTCCCGGCTCTGATGGGAGGCCCAGGCCCCGATCCGGCTCCCCCGGGGGCGGCTGCCGAAATACTCGTCCGACTCCTCATCGGGGACATTCTCGCAAACTCCCCGGATCCGGACCTGACGAGCCAGGGCATCCCAGTAGAAGGTCAGGCTCCCCCGGGGATCCCGGGTCAATGCTCGCCCCTTGGCGGACTCGCGGTTCGTGTAGAAGACGAATCCCCGCTCGTCCACATCCTTCAGGAGGACGATGCGAGCGTCGGGAAACCCCGCCGGATCCACCGTGGAGAGGGTCATGGCGTTGGGATAGTCCATGCGGGAGTCCCGTGTGGCTACCTCCATCCAACGTCGGAAGAGGGGGAGGGGGCCAACAGGGAGGTCATCCCGCTCCAGGGTGGATTCAGGGGTGGACTCGGGGGTCGGATGGGCGGCCATCAGAAGCGTTCCTCGCGGGACAGACGGAAAAGACGACGTGCGTTTTCGGACATCACCAGCGCCAGCTCATCCGATGAGAGGCTGCCGGCCAGGGCTGCCTTGAGCGCCCGATAATGATCGTAGTGACCCCGACCGAAGTAGGTGGCGTCCGTGCCGAAGAGAACCCGCTGGGGCCCGACGCGCCGAAGACCCTCCAGCACCGCTTCCACCGGGGCCTGGGCAGTCTCCAGATACAGGTCGGCGTCCCCACATTCCAGCGCCTCCTCAACGGCCCGGATGGACGGCTCGTGCGGTCCGCCGAATCCCATGTGGTAGAGCACCACCGGCACGTCCGGATGCCGCCGGGCCAGGTTGTGGATGCGCTCGGCCGAGGCCTCATCCGCCGACCCGTCACAGTGGAAGACCACCGGGGTCCCGTGCTCCGCGGCTACCTCCATGTACGGATCGACCCGGGGATCGTCGGCGGGGAAGGCGTTCATCTCCGGATGCATCTTGATGCCCACGAACACCCGGGACGTCCAGGGGTGCACGGGCGGGAGTCGGAGTCGTTCCGAGAGGAATGTGGCGAGGCAGGCCGCGGATCCCGAACAGGGGCGGGCCCAGAGCAGGCCCCTCAGACGGTCGGGGTGGCGGCGAACCGCGTGGGCGGCGGCGCGATTGGCGGCAGCCTCCGCCATATCCCGGGTCTTTCCCGGGACGGCGGCGCCATCGATGTTGGAGATGAGCGCCAGCGAGATTCCACCCCGGTCCAACTCGGAGAGGAGCGTGTCCTCGGCCAGATCGTACCCGATGAACTCCCCCACATGGGCGTGGCAATCGATGGTGGCCGGTGTCGTGCTCACCATGGTGGTCAGTCCTTTTGCAGCGCAGGGGCACAGGGCGTGAGGCGACGACCATCCCATCCCGATGGACGGACGTCGACCCGGGGCGTCGTGGTCCGTCTGTTCACCCCTGACCCCGAGGTGGAGTTCCTACCCGATCTCCTCGACGGAAGGCCAAGGTTGTGACTCGATTCGAAGCCGGCGGACCCGGCGCATGGAAAAGCTTCGAGTTCTTCTTCCAACCGTGGCTCCGGCGAAAGCTGAACCGGATCCACATCGCCGGGCTCCCGGATCCGTCGTCGCTTGCGGACCCGACCCGCCCCCTGGTCCTGGTGGCGAACCATGTGAGCTGGTTCGACGGCTTCCTCCTGCGCGAGATCCAGCGGAGGGTGCGGCCGGCGGCGGTGTTCAAGACGGTGATGCTGGAGTCGGAACTGCGGGCGAACCCCATCCTCCGGGCGCTGGGGGGCGTGGGATTCGATCCGGACCGTCCCATGGGACTTCGGGGCGTGGTCCGGGACCTGGCTCGTCTTCCCCACCGGGCTTCGAGGCGAGGAGCTGGTGAGATGGCCGGCTCGGAAACGGCCCCACGGGTGGCACCGGTGGTGGCCTTCTTCCCTCAGGGGCGCATCTACCCCTCCTTCCGGGAGCCGCTGGGCTTTCGCCCAGGTGTGCGGCTGCTGGTGCGGGGGCTTGCTCCCTGTACCGTCCTGGGGGTCGGAATGCACCTGGAGCCGGGGAACTCGGTGGCCCCCCAAGCGTTCCTCCATGCGGCGCCGCTCCGGCCGGTGGACCGGGGGACGGACGTCCCTACGCCCGGCGAGCTGGATGAAGCCGTGGGACGCGCCCTGAGCCTCATCCACCGACATCTCCGAATTCACGGCGAAGCCGCCTCCGAAGCCTGGCCCCCCCGGCCCACCGAAACCCTCGAGCCGGCTCAGTGAAGGGCGGTGACCGGTGTCTCCTACCCTCCCGGTCGTCCCAGCTGATGCCGCAGCGACTCTTCCAGATCCGGAAAGAGGAAGTCGTATCCGGTCCCCTGGGCTCGCTCCGGGACGGCCCGCTGGCCACTGAGAAGGAGTTGGTCGCCCATCTCGCCGAGAGCCGCGCGGATGGCCAGCGCCGGGGCCGGGAGGAGAGTGGGTCGGGACAGGACGCGCCCAAGGACGGTGGTGAAGGCGGCGTTGGGCACCGGATTCGGCGCCGTGGCATTCACCGCTCCCCGTAGCTCCCGGGTCCGGAGCAGGTGAAGAATGAGCCCCACCTCGTCGTCCAGATCGATCCAGGGCACGTACTGCCGGCCCGAACCGAGGCGCCCCCCGAGTCCCAGGCGGAAGGGGAGTTGCACCGTGTTCAACATCCCACCTTCAGGAGAGAGGACGACGCCGGTGCGCAGGAAGAGGGTCCGGATTCCCACGGCTCGAGCTGCGTGGGTGGCCTTCTCCCAGGCCCGGCACACATCTGCCAGGAACCCCTTTCCGGCGGGAGCGTCTTCGGTGAGCAGTTCATCACCCCGGTCGCCGTAGAAGCCCACCGCCGAGCCGGATATGAAGGTTGCCGGTGGGCGGTTCAGATCGGCCAACACCCGGGAGATGAGTTCGGTGCCCTCCACCCGGCTCTCCCGGATCGCCCGCTTCTTGGCCCCGGTCCAGCGGACACCAGCAATGGACTCTCCGGCCAGGTGCACCACGGCGTCCACCCCCTCGAGCTCCGATCCGTCCAGGATCCCCTTGGCCGGGTCCCACCGGATCCAATCCGACTCCCCCTCGCCGCGCCCCCGGCTGATGGGAATCACCCGGTGCCCACCGGTTCGCAGGAAGGCCGTGAGAGCCGATCCCACGAGGCCGGTGGCACCGGTCACGGCCACGGTGAGGCGCGGGCCACCGTAGCGGCGGTGGAGCGCCAGGTCGTTCACCAGACGCCGCTCCCGAAAGGCGAAGAGTCGCCTGAGCGAGGCTTCGATGAAGGAGCCGGAAAAGGTCCGCCCGAGGGATCCCAGCGGAGCCTCCCAGTCCACCACATCCTCCACTGCGCTGCGCCCGGAGCCCAGGTCGTGGAACCGATGCTCGTGCCGCCACCGCGAGAAGGGTCCGGTGACCTGCTCGTCCACGAAGAGCCGATTGGCCTCGAAGGCGGTGTGCTTCACCTCCCACTTGAGCTCGGCCACCCCCTTTCGAAGTCCCAGCACCACCCGGTTCCCCACCTCCAGTCCCTCGTCCTGGTGGCGAATGCGTACGTCTTCCCACGGGGGGCTGAGACGTTGGAAGGCGCCGGGGCGGGTATGCCACCGGAACACATCTTCCACAGGGTGATCGAGTTCGACGCGGTAGGTGAAGACGGGCATTCGGTTCGTGGAAAAGAGGAACGGGGTGGGCGTCAGGAGCGCCCGAATTGCTTCAGATAATCCTTCAACTCCACCTTCCGACGTGTGGAATCGGAGGTCATGGACCGGACCTTCCCGTACACGGCCCGCTCCGGCCACCCCCGATCGTAGCGACCGAAGGTCCAGAAGACGCCGGAGGTGGAGTTGGGATTCCGACCATCGAGACTCCAGCGGTTGTTCATCTCCAGGGTCCGGAAGAGGGCATCGCGGGGGTGCGGGGACCATTCCAGGATCTTCTTGGCCCAGAGCATCCGGAGATAGTTGTGGATGATCCCCTCACGGCGAAGCTGCCGCTGCGCCGCGTTCCAGAGGGAATCGTGGGTCCGGGCCTCTTCCAGCTCATCTCGCTGGTAGAGGTGGGGCCGCTGGTCCGCGGCGTGCTCCAGGAGGGTCTCCCGAGCCCACCCCGGGAGGGACTCCCATGTCTCGTGATCCGGCTCCCGCCAGGCGGTCACATATCCCATTTCCCGCCAGGTGGTGATCTGATCCAGGAACGCCTCGGCATCCGCTGAGAGGCCCCACCACCCTTCGCGCTTTCCGTGGGCCTTCTCGGGAATGTGGTCCGGCGACCACCCCTCACGCTCCAGGACCGCCTCGAGAACCTCATGGGCCGAGATGTGCCCCCAGTGGAGATAGGGGGAGAGGCCGCTGCCGTGATCCCGATCCGGGTGATTTCGACCTTGGGCGTACCCCGGCAGACCCACATCCAGGAATCGCGTGAGTCGCTTGCGGGCGGGCCCGGAGCCTCCCTGCAGGGACACGGGGCCCACCTCGCGGTCCAGGGGAAGAGCGGTGGTGAGTCCCTGGGGATCAGCCAGTTCATCCGTCGACGCCCCGCGCCATCTCGTGGTCAACTCCTCGGGAAGCCCGGCGAAGGGCCGGAGCGGATCGCCCACCAGAGGGTGCTCCACAGGTCCCTCACCCAGGTGATGGGGGAGGGTCTTCTGCAGGTAACGTCGGAAGGAATAGGCCGTGGTGAACGAACGATCGGGCACGGACAGCGGGAGGATGCCGTTGCTGTCGGCCGCTTCGAGGCGGACCGGAAGCTTCGCGCCGGCCGCCGCCACCATGCGGGGAATGAAGAAGGACGGGAAATCGTCGGTGACCACCACGGCGGCGCGGGCGGCCAGGGCCTCCAGAAGCCCCTTCCCCTCATCGGGCCTTCTCTCCACGTAGGGGAGGTAGCCCACCTGCGTATCCCGGAGCCGGGCCTCATGCTCGGCCATGCCCTGGATGCAGAAGTGGTGAAAGCGAGGAGACGCCCAGCGGTATCCGGAGCGGAGCGCTTCGAAGACCAGAAGGGGGAGGCCCAGATCACGGGCCCACGCCACCGCCCGCTCGAGGCCGGCGTTCCGGTCCAGGCGGCGGGTGGCGATCATCCAGTACAGGACGAATTCCGCTCCGGGGCGAACCGGAGCCTGATTCACGGCGCGGATGCGGGTTTCCAGCGCGGGTCGGCTCTTGATCATGCCGGTTCGTACCCGACCGCCGGGCGGGCGTTTCCTTCCTGCGAGGGCCACCGACGCCCTTGCCGTGGTGAATGCCAACGCCTTGAAACGGCGAGTTCACCCGTCCAGAAGACGCTTGACCTCAAGCGCGATGCGGCCCGTACTGGGAGCGCTCGTGGCACCGGCTCCCATGGACAAGCGTCGGAGCGAAGCGCGGACGTCGTCACGCATTCCCGACTCCGGGACCACCAGGACCGGAGGGGGGGGACGCCGGCCTGACCCCGTCGCTGCTCCACCCAGGGCAGCGAGAAGCCCGAAGTGGTCCAACCCGATGCTCCGAATCCTCAGGACCACCAGATCCACCTCCATCCGGGCCAGGAGTTCCAGCGCCCCCGTCCGACCTCCCACACGGTGGACCACGAGCCCATGATCCCTGAAAAGGGTCGTGGAGGCGTCTCCGGGCTCACACCCTTCCTCCATCAACAGGACCACGGAACCCTTGTGGATCCGGCTTCGCTCCAGAGCCCGGGAGAGATGCTGCGGAAGTCCACCCCAGGGCTCGAGATCGACCCTTAGGGTGGAACTGGGCGCACCATCCCATCCGGCACCCGCGCCATTGGCGGGGATCCCGGTGAGCAGAATCACAGGGTCCGGACCACGCTCACCTCGCTCCTTGGTGCCCGGCGGCATCTCGTCCGGTCCCTCTCCCATACTCCCGGCCTCCTGCTCCCCGACCTCCGGTCGGGATTCGGTCGGGAACGACGCCTCGCCTCGCCGGAATTCTTCCAGCACCTCCCAACCGGACATCCCCGGCATGAGGAAATCCAGGATGGCCACATCAATCCCGCCGGACCGAAGTCCCAACAGCGCCTCCCGGCCATGGGCGGGAATGGTCACGCGCAACCCCATCTCGCGGAGGTACTCGGCCAGGGATGAGCGCAACTCGGGTCGGTGACTCACCACCGCGACACCGAGTTCGCGGAGTGACGAGGCTGAAACCAGGGGGATCCCGGGAGCCGGCTCTGACCCGTTGTCTTCCGGAACCCAGCGATCCCTGGCCGGCGGTTGCGACAGGCCCGGTGAGCCGGCAGGTAAGCCATCATCGAGGTACAGGGTGAAGACCGACCCCTCACCCACCTTGCTCTTGACCCCCAGTTGGAGGCCCATCACCTGGCACAGCGAGCGGGAGATGGTGAGGCCGAGGCCGGTGCCGCCGAAGCGCCGAGCCGTGGTCCCATCCGCCTGCCGGAACACCTTGAAGATGTCTTCCAGGCAATCCTCGGGGATGCCGATGCCGGTATCCCGGACATGGATGGCAAGGGGTCTGCCATCTTCCGGATCCGCCTCCACCTCCACCGTGACGGTTCCGGCCTCGGTGAACTTGATGGCGTTGCCCACCAGATTGATGAGAACCTGTCGAAGCTTTCCGGCATCGGCCAGGAACGGCCGGGGAGCCACCGTCCAACCGGCTTCAAGCCGGAGAGGACGATCCTGCACCTGCCCCTCCAGTTGCCGGATCACCGAGGGCACCAGCTCCCGAAGATCCACATCCTCAAGGTCCAATTCCACCTTGCCGGACTCGATCTTGGAAAGGTCCAGGATCTGGTTGATGAGGGTCAGGAGGTGATTGCCATTGGCCACGATCCGTTCCAGGAACTCCCGGTCCCGACCAGATTCTTCGCCTTGATGTCGTTTCAGGAGGATGTTGGCGAATCCGATCACCGAATTGAGGGGGGTCCGCAACTCATGGCTCATGTTGGCCATGAAGTGACTCTTGGCCCGGTTCGCCTCTTCCGCCTCCAGCCGGGCCATCTTGAGATCCGCCTCGGTCTGCCGACGACGGGTGATGTCCCGGCTGAACACCACCACCGATGGGGCCCCGTCCGGTCCCTCGGAAGGGTGGAAGAAGAGTTCCCAGCTCCGGAGCGTTCCGTCCATCTCCTGGTCCCGATTCACCGAAAAACGGTGTCCGGCCAGCGCCCGGTCGTAGCAGGTGCGAATGAAGCGCACGAGTTCTTCGGGGACGATCTCTTCGGGCGACTGCCCGACCCGGGGCGCATATCCCGTCAGTGCCTCCATGGTGAGCGCGTAGGCCGAGTTGAAGGCCTGGAGCCTGTGATGGCGATCCACCGACCAGATGGGATCACCCGTACTCTCGAACACCGCGCCCAGACTCTCCAGCGACCCGGACAAACGAAGCCCGGGAGTCACGTCGGACGCGGTGCGGCCCGCCTCCGGCCACCCGCCCGGAGGCGTAACGGCGGAGAAAGTCCGCCGCCAGGCCGAGAGGGTCGTGGAGGGTGGGGACGGGAGCATGGAGGTTCCGGTCAGTCCTGTGGGGGAAGCCAGGCTTCAATGGCGTCGAACAGGATCTGGTCATCAACGATGGGCTTCGTGATGTAGGCGTCGAATCCCAGGGCCAGGAAGCGCTCCCGATCGCCACTCATGGCGTGCGCCGTGACGGCGATGACGGGGATGGAAGCAAGATCCGGCTCTTCCTTCATGCGACGGAGCACCTCGGTGCCATCCATCCCGGGCAATGAGATATCCAGCAGAACCAACTCAGGCACCGAGGCCTCGAACCCCTCCAGGGCCAGGACCCCGGTCTCGTATTCCGTGATGGCGTAACGGTCCCCCAGCAGTACCTGGAGGAGCAGACGGTTATCCGGATTGTCTTCCACCACAGCAATGTTACGCATGGGCACGAACACCTCGTGTGCTTACTCCGACTCGCCCTGGGCAGGCACCGCCCGCTCCAGAGCCTGGGATGTCTGTTCCCAGGATCGGCAGACGGCCTCCACAAGTTCAGTCAACGTCTCCTGCCCCTCCCCGGCCCGGGCCCCGCGAGCAGCGCTCTCAAGCTCGGCGGCGGCGGCGGAAAGGCGGAGCGCCCCCACATTTCCCGACGACGATTTGAGAGAGTGGGCGGTACGTTCCAGAAGCTCCAGATCCCCGTCTGACAGGGCGCCCGAGAGACTGCCGACCCGCTCGGGTCCCAACTCCAGGAAGAGCGAAACCATCCGACCGAGAAGTGCGTCTCCGCCCCACTCCCGGAGTCGGTCCAGGGCTGCCGGATCCAGGATCACAGGAGCGCCCTGGGACTGCGGATCCCCCGCGCCCCTTGTTGATGAATCCGTCATACCTTCACCCTCCCGGCGGCGTCGCACGCCGTGCGCAGGCGGGTCATGGCCGCCGAGAGCCCATCCGGGGCACCGTAGAGGGCCGAGCCGGCAACCAGAACCTGGGCGCCGGCCCCCACAACCTGAGGGGCCGTCAGCGCATCGATCCCGCCATCCACCTGGATTACCGGCCGGTCCTGGACCCCCCACCGATCCAGCGCCTCCCCCAGACGGAGAAGTTTGTCCAACGACCCGCCGATGAAGCGTTGCCCTCCGAACCCCGGATTGACCGTCATGACCAGGATGAGATCCAGGAGCCCTGCCACCTCCCGAAGGCTCTCCACCGGTGTGGACGGGTTGATGGCCACCCCGGGCGAGGCGCCGGCTTCCCGAATCCCCTCCACCACGCGATGGAGATGAGGACAGACCTCCTGGTGGACGGTGATCCGGTCAGCTCCCGCCGCCGCGAAGGAGGGGATGAGCCGCTCCGGCTCCACAATCATGAGGTGGACATCGACGGGGAGGGACGTGGCCTTCCGAACCGCCGCCGTAACCCCCGGACCAATGGTGAGATTCGGGACGAACCGGCCATCCATGACGTCTACATGAATCCAGTCGGCGCCCACCTCTTCGGCCTCCTGCACCTGGGCGGCGAGGCGCCCGAAATCGGCAGAGAGAATGGAGGGGGCGATAAGGGCTCGCTGATTGTTCATTCGGGCCTCCCGGCCGCTTGGATGAAGGTCACTTTTTCCCTGCCGTCGGAGATCTCCGCTACCACAACCGCGTTGGCGACGCCGAGAAAGAGTCCGGTCTCCACAACCCCGGCCCGGGTGCGGAGAAGGGTCTCCAACTCCCAGGGATCGGGAATGAAGGGATCGAAGTGGAGATCCAGGATCGGGTTGCCGTTGTCGGTGAGAAGGGGTTCTCCATCGTCACCGGTCCGGAGCCGGGGGTCCGCCCCCAACGCCCGGAAGAACGGGAGATGGGAGCGCCAGGCGAAGGGCACCACCTCCACGGGGAGGGGAGCACGGCTCCCCAGGTGCTCCACCGCCTTGCCGCCGTCGGCCATCACCACGAACCGACGAGCCGCCTGCACGACCATCTTTTCCCGGAGGAGCGCGCCGCCCAGCCCCTTTACCAGATCCAGCTCCGGCGTGAATTCGTCGGTGCCGTCCACAGCCAGATCAAGGGATTCAACCTCGTCCAGCTCCATGAGGGGGATGCCCAGAGCCTCGGCACGGGTCTCGGTGTCCCGGGAAGTCGCGACGCCGCGGATACCGTCCAGTCGACCCTTGGCGAGGGCCTCGCCCAGGAGATCCAGGAAGTGCCTCACGGTGCTCCCGGTTCCCAGTCCCAGGGTCATCCCGCTCTTCACCTCACCGAGGGTCCGTCGGGCAGCCGCTCGTTTGGCTGCCTCGATGGGGGACAGTCCCGAATCGGGTGTCAGGGAGGGAGAGCCATGGGAAGTGGAAGGGGAGGGAGAGGGCATCATGGTCCATGGTCAAGGTTGGAAGGAAGGTGCCGACCCACAGGTCCGGTGCTGCGGTCCGGCGGACCCGGGGCACCGGCCGGGATGCGCATCCTTGTCGTGGGAATGGCCACAAGATAACAACTGCCCGGCTTGACACACGACCCTTCCATCCCCATCGTCTCGGCATGATTCTGTCGAAGCTGAACCATGTCGCCTCTTCATGCCTCCTCCTGGGAAGCGTGTGTCGGTCCCGGTCTGTGCCGGGGCCGTTGACCGACGTGGACGGCTGGTATGCGGGCTTTACCTATGCCCTCTTTTGGGGGCCCGGGGATATCTCGCGACTGCAGCCGATCTAGGATCCAGTCACTCGCCAGACGCCCCAGGGGCCCCCGGACAATCCGGGGGCCCCTTCTTTTTTACCCATTGCGGGAAGAGCCCGCACCTCTTCATGGAGCGCAACCAGCATGATCATCGTCACGAAAATCGGGGTCACCGAGGACGAGGTGGACCAGATCCGGGAACGGGTCGAATCGGCGGGTCTCCGCACCCACATCTCCCGGGGCGAGACCCACACCATCATCGGTTGCATTGGAGAGGAAGATCGTCTCCGGCGCCTGCCCCTCCTATCGCTTCCGGGGGTCGAGTCGGTCCATCCCGTCATGAAGCCCTTCAAGCTCGCCTCCCGCGAGTTCTCGGCCGGCCCATCCCGGGTGCCCATGGGAGACGTGGAGGTGGGCGGGGACGAGTTGGTGGTGATCGCCGGCCCCTGCTCGGTGGAGGGGGACGATATGCTTCGCGCCACGGCGCACGCGGTGGCGGCCGTGGGGGCCCGGGGACTTCGGGGCGGTGCCTTCAAACCGCGCACATCCCCCTACGCCTTCAATGGGATGGGGACCCGGGGTCTTGAGATCCTGGCCCGGGCCCGGGCCGAGAGCGGCCTCCCCATCATTACCGAAGTCATGGACACCCGGCACGTGGAGGAGGTGGCCGGACACGCCGACGTCCTTCAGGTGGGCGCCCGCAACATGCAGAACTTCGCCCTCCTCACCGAGGTGGGCCGGGTGCACCGGCCCGTGCTCCTCAAGCGGGGAATGTCCAGCACGATCCGGGACCTCCTCCTTGCCGCCGAGTACGTCATGAAGCAGGGGAACATGAAGGTGATCTTGTGCGAGCGGGGAATCCGCACCTTCGAAACGGCGACCCGGAACACCTTCGATCTGGCGGCCATCCCGGTGTTGAAGCGGGAGACCCATCTTCCGGTCATCGCCGACCCCAGTCACGCCGGAGGGCGACGGGATCTGGTGGCGCCGCTGGCCTTCGCCGCCATCGCCGCCGGGGCGGACGGGCTCATGGTGGAGGTGCATCCCACCCCGGACGAGGCCCTCTCCGATGGGGACCAGTCCCTGGACTTCCAGACCTTCGGTGACTTCATGAACCGGCTGCGCCCCTTCGCCGCCGCGGCGGAGAGGACCTTGGCCGAGGGGGCGCCGCGTCCGGTCCGGGCCGCGGTGTAGTCCCGGGTCACATGGTGATGACCAGGGCCACCGACAGCCCGTAGCTCATCCGGCGCAAGGGGGTTCGGACCGTCTCGTCGCTTTCGGGCTCTCCCGGGGCGAAGAGGGGGACCGATTCCACGGGAGGATCGTTGTCCAGGAGGACCTGGAGCGTAGTCTTGAGGGCGAGGCGACTGGTGAGGGAGGTGGACAGGGCCTGCACCAGATCGCCTCGCACCTCCGAGAACTCCTGGGCGTTTCCGTCTACCACCCAGCGAAATTCCACCTCGGTGTCCTGACCCAGTTCCCGGGCGTAGTCCATGGTGACCTGCACACCTGCGAAGCTCCGGTCCCGGTCCGGATCCGGGGTCACGTCCCGACGGACCGTGTAGGTGAGGCCCGCGCCCAGCTTCAGCTCCCAGTCTTCTTCGTCCTGGTCGCCCCACCGGGTCCCTGCGCCGGCGGATGCGACAGTCCGGTGGTTGAAGCCGGCAAAGGTGTTCTGCTCCCAGCCGATGCCGGAAAAGGCGAAGGCCCGGGATCCCAGCGAACGGTCGAGACGGGTACGGAGGCCGTACCGTTCCGCCGACCGCTCCGTATCCCGATCCTCTTCCACCCGGAAATCGTCCGGTGAGCCCACCGCCCGCCGGCTGATCCGGGTGGCGTCGGTGCGCAGGGCGGTGGCGTCGACGCGCAACTGGGTGCGGCTCCCGCTCCGGCGCAGCGTGTTCCGTAGCCCCAGCGAGCTGGCGGCGGAATTACCCCCGTCCACCAGGAAACTGATCTCGGCGGCGTTCCGCCACTGGGGCCCATCCCGCTCTCCGCTCTCCTGGGCTTCCAGCTCCGAGGGCAGCAACCCACCGACGATCCAGAGCAGGGAAAGGGCGAGACCGAGGGTGACCGACGTCAGATCTTGGCGCATGGATACTCCGGGGATCACGACGGGAAATCATCAGGTGGAAATGGCCCCCAGACGCCGTCGGGCTTCGGCGATCTGGACTTCGACGCTCGCTCTGGACGTGCCCCCGGGGGTCGCCCGGGACTCGACCGAGGACTCCCAGCGGAAGACCTCCCGGAGATCGGCGTCGAAAGATGGGTGTATTTCACGATATCGATCCAACGAGAGCCGGGACAGGGGAACGGATTCCCGTTCCGAAAGCGCCACCAACCGGCCGATGGCCTCATGACTCTCGCGGAAGGGCACCCCGCGGCGCACCAGGTAATCGGCCAGATCGGTGGCCAGGAGTTCTTCCGAGAGGAGCTCCCCGGCCCGGTCGGGACGCCACTGGAGTCCCTCCACGGTCCCGGTCACCGCAGGCAGCACCAGAGCCAACTGATCGAAGGTGTCGAAGAGGAGCCGCTTGTCTTCCTGGAGGTCCCGGTTGTAACCGGTGGGTAGCCCCTTCAGGAGGGTGAGGAGCGAAACCAGGTTCCCCGTGAATCGCCCTGACTTTCCGCGAATCAACTCCCCTACGTCGGGATTGCGCTTCTGTGGCATGAGGGACGACCCGGTGCTGAATCCGTCGGGCACACGGACGAGGCCGAATTCCCGGGAAGCGAACAGCACCAGATCCTCGCCCAGGCGAGAGAGATGGATCCCCACGAGGGATCCGGCGAAGAGCGCTTCCGCCATCCAGTCCCGGTCGCTCACCGCGTCCATGCTGTTCTCGGAAACCCGGGCGAATCCCAGCGTCTCGCGCAGGAACTCCCGGTCAACCGGGAAGGGACAACCGGCCAGCGCTCCGGAACCCAGGGGGAGCACCGCCGCACCCTCGCCGGCGCCCACCATCCGGTCCCGGTCCCGGAGGAGGGGCCAGAGGTGGGAGAGGGCCCAGTGGGCGGCCCGGACCGGCTGGCCCTGCTGCAGGTGGGTATACCCCGGGATGATGAGGTCCACCGAACGCTCCGCCAACTCCACCAGCGCCCGGGCCAGCCCCTCGAGCTGGGCGGCCACGGCCTCCAGCGCCTCCATCCCCCAGAGCCGGACGTCGGTGGCCACCTGGTCGTTCCGGGACCGGCCGGTGTGGAGCTTCCCCGCCACGGCCCCCACCTCCTCCCGGAGAAGTCGCTCGACCAGGGAGTGGATGTCCTCGTCGGGGACCGGTCCCGCCAGGCCCGTAGCCAGCCGACTCGCCACCGCATCCAGTCCGTCCTGGAGGACCTGAACCTCGTCCAGTTCCAGGACGCCGGCTCGACCCAGCGCCCCGGCCCACGCCCGGCTCCCTCGGATGTCCTGTGGCCAGAGCCTCAGGTCCACATCCAGGGAGAGGTTGAGGGGCACCATGGCCGGATCCATCCCTCCTTCGAAGCGGCCGCCCCAAAGGGCCTTGGCGCCGCTCACGAGGTCACCTCCTGGGGAGTCGAGGTGGCTTCCAGCGCACCCTCGAGGAGTTCCATGGCCTGTGCCAACTCCTGGTCTGAAATGGTGAGGGGCGGGAGGAGGCGGATCACGTCGGGACCAGCCCCCACCAGGAGAAGCCCCGCCTCCTGGGCCGCCGCCACCACGGGGGCGATGGGGGTGGAGAGGCGCACCCCCCGCATGAGTCCGCGGCCCCGGATTTCCAGGATGCGTCCAGGGTGTCGGGCCTGGATCTCTTCCAACAACCCGGTGACCAGATCCCCTTTGCGGCGGACCTCCGCCAGGAAGTCCGGCGCGGCGATCTCGGCCAGGACCGCCCGTGCCACCGCCGCCACCAGGGGGCCACCGCCGAAGGTGGTCCCGTGGTCCCCGGGCTGCACCGAGGCCGCCACCTCTTCCGTCATGAGGACCGCCCCCATGGGAAGCCCTCCCGCCAGCGGCTTCGCCAGGGTCAGGATGTCGGGGCGAACCCCGGAAGACTCATGAGCCAGGAGGGTCCCCGTTCGGCCCAGGCCGCACTGAATCTCATCGAAGATGAGCGCCACCCCATGGCGGGTCGTCCACTCCCGGAATCGCCGGAGCACCTCGTCCGGCAACGGCTGCACTCCTCCCTCCCCCTGGATGGGTTCGGCGATGAGGGCCGCGATGGTGGACGGGTCCACCGCCTCCAGCGCCGCGGGATCGGCCGGATCCACGAATACGGCACCGGGCATGAGGGGTTCGAACGGTTCCCGGTAGCGGGGCCGATCCGTCACGGCCAGGCTCCCGAAGAGCCGGCCGTGGAAGGCGTCCTTCAGCGCCACCACCCCGAATCGCTCCGGATTGTCGCCGCCCCGACGCGCCCAGCGCCGGGCGAACTTGAGAGACGCCTCCACCGCCTCTCCGCCGGAGTTGCAGAAGAAGACCCGATCCAGGCCGCTGTGCTCCGCCAGCTCCCGGGCCAGCGCCTCGGCAGGGTGGGTGCGGAAGAGGTTCGAGGTGTGGATGAGACCCGACTCGGCAGCCTCTTCCAGGGCGCGACGCACCGCCGGATGGCCGTGCCCAAGCGCCGTCACCGCGATCCCCGATGTGAAGTCCAGGAAGCGGCGCCCCGTGTCGTCCACCAGCCAGGTGCCCTCGCCACGGACGAAGAGATGCGGCGTGGGTGCGTAGACTCCCAGCAGGTGGGCCCGAGCCTGGTGGGCCTTGTTCAGTGTTGCCATCGAATCCCCTCGTTGAGCTCCCAGCCCAGCATGGCGTTCATGTTCTGGACGGCCTGCCCGGCCGCCCCCTTCCCCAGGTTGTCCAGCGCGGCGCCCACCGTCACCACCGGCGGATCGATGTCCGCCACATCCTCGGCCCCGAGAATCAGGAGGTCGGTCCGGATGACCTGTCTGAGTTCGGGAAGCCCCTCGGGGAGCACCCGGACGGCGCTGCTCTCCGACGGGTAGCGCTCCTCCCAGCACCGGCGGACCTGGGCCGCAGTGGTCCCCGGTGGGACCGGGACCGTCATGGTCTCCAGGATCCCCCGGGGCACCGGCAGGAGGTGGGGCTGGAAGATGAGGGGGAGTCCCGGGAGGAGCGCCCGCATCTCCTTCAGGTGCCGGTGGCGGTTTCCCCAACCATACGCCCGGTAGTTGTCGGCTACTTCGGCGAAGAGGAGGTCCTGTCGAGGCGTACGGCCCGCTCCGGTGACCCCGGACGAGGCGTGGATGCTCAAGGGGCGTGTGGAGTCGATGAGTCCCGCTTCCGACAGGGGGAGGAGGGAGAGGATGACCCCGGTGGGATAGCACCCGGGGTTGGCTACGAGCCGGGCCTCGGGCATCCTGTGGGAGGCGATCTCGGCCATGCCGTAGACGGCGTCCTTCTCGTTCCCCGAGCCGGGACGGTGGTCGGCGGTCAGGTCGATGAGACGGGGTGTGGCGTCACCGAAGGCGTCCCGGAGGTCGGTGACCCAACGGGCAGCCACTCCGTGGGGGAGGCAGAGGAAGACCACGTCCACCTCGCCGCACGCCTCCATGGACGGCGCACTGTACGGAAGCCCGGGGACCGGCGACGGAGTCCCGGCCAGGGAGCGGGACGAGGCGAAGGCCACCTCCACCCGGGGATGCCGAGCCAGGAGACCCAGGACTTCCATGCCTGTGTACCCTCCTCCACCCAGAACCCCTGCGCGCACAGCTCCTTCGCCCACCTGCGAATCCCCTCCGGTGACCTGACTCTCGTCCGTATTTTTTGGAGTATTCATAGCATAATTATTCATGAATCTGCGCGAGGGTCAAGGCCCCCGTGACCGGGGCCTTCGTCCGGCATCGACGATGGCCTCGATCCGACGGATCACCTCGTCCATCACCTCTTCGCTCCGGAGCACCAGGAGGATGGTATCGTCGCCGGCCACGCTGCCCAGGACCTCGGGCCACTCCTCCCAATCGATCCCGAGTGCCACGGCCTGGGCGCCTCCCGTCATGGTCTTCACCACCAGCAGGTTTCCGGCTCCCCGGGCCGAGACGAAGAGGGTGGGAAGAAGCTGCTCCAGGGGAGGGGCGTTCTCCCACTCGTCCGGGAGGGTGTAATAGGGCTGTCCGTCGGCGCCCTGCACCTTCACGAGGCGAAGTTCCCGAACGTCCCGGGACAGGGTGGCCTGGGTCACTTCGATCCCGCGCCCGCGAAGAAACTCCCGGAGCTGCTCGTGAGACCCCACCCGCTCTTCCCGAACGATCTTCAGGATGGTCTCGTGTCGATTGCGCTTGCTCATGGTGGCCCTCCGCCGCCCGACGCTGCGGCTCGCAGGCCCCTCACTCCGGCGCCATCCGGTGAAATGCCAGCTTCCCGGCCTCACGCCCCTCGGTGGACTGCCGCACCCACTCGCTTCGGAAGAGGAGAAGTGGCCGGTCGGCCCGATCCCGCACCAGGGCACAGTCGTACCCGGCCGCCACCCGGCGGATCTCGACTTCCGGCCCTTCCACCCAGCGGGCGTCACGGTACGGCAGGGGCTCCAGGCGGGCATCCACGTTGTACTCGTTCTCCAATCGGTGGAGGAGCACGTCGAACTGGAGCTGGCCCACGGCGCCCACCACGGGCGCTGGTCCCGTGATCCCGTCGGTGAAGAAGACCTGGACGGCCCCCTCTTCGGAGAGTTCCAGGAGCCCCTTGTCCAGATGCTTCCGGCGGAGGGGATCCGGCACCTGAACCCGGGCGAACCGCTCCGGCGAGAAGGCGGGAATCCCGTCGAAGCGGACGTGACCCGACGCTGAGAGCGTGTCGCCGATTCGGAGATTCCCACGGTCGTGGATCCCCACCACATCCCCGGGCCACGCCGACTCCACCGCCTCCCGTTCCTGGGCGAAGAAGGTCTGGGGACGGGCCAGGCGTACCTGCTTCCCCGTCCGCATGTTCACCGCCGATTCACCGGCCACGAAGTGTCCAGAGCAGATCCGGACGAAGGCGATGCGATCCCGGTGCTTGGGATCCATGTTCGCCTGGATCTTGAACACGAGTCCGGAAAAGTCGTCGTCCAGGGGGTCTACCCGTCGGTCCTCCGCTTCCCGAGGGGTAGGCGAAGGCGCGTACTCCAGGAAGCGGCGCAGGAAGGGCTCCACTCCGAAGTTCGTCAGCGCGCTTCCGAAGAAGGTGGGAGCCACCCGACCCTCCTGGAATGCCACCGGGTCGAACCGGGCGCCGGCGGCGTCCAGGAGCTCCACATCTTCGGCCAGTTGATCCCGCGCCCGGGCTCCCAGCAACTCTTCCAGGTGGGGGTCATCGAGACCGGTCACATCGGTGGGCAGACGGCTGGCTCCGTGATCGCCCCCCTTCTCGAAGAGATGAAGGCGGGACGAGAGGCGATCGTACACGCCGAGGAAGTTCGTCCCGTCGGAGACCGGCCAGGTGATGGCGGCGCAGGCGATTCCCAGTTCGGCCTCCACATCGTCCAGGAGTTGCAGGGGAGACACGCCCACCCGATCACACTTGTTCACGAAGGCGAAGATGGGGGTGCGACGCAGCCGGCAGACCTCGAAGAGCTTCCGGGTCTGCTCCTCCACCCCTTTCCGGTTGTCCAGGAGCATGACGGCGGAGTCGG
The DNA here is from genome assembly GCA_007695195.1 of Gemmatimonadales bacterium. Taxonomy (GTDB): domain Bacteria; phylum Gemmatimonadota; class Gemmatimonadetes; order Longimicrobiales; family Gaopeijiaceae; genus PWLA01. The sequence goes on from REEG01000185.1 coordinate 21,625, forward strand.
CCGCCAGCAGGGTGCGGTAGGTGTCCTCGGAGAAGTCCTGGTGGCCGGGGGTGTCCAGAATATTGACGCGCTTGCCCTCGTAGTCGAACTGGAGCACGGACGAGGTGACGGAGATGCCGCGCTGCTGCTCCATCTCCATCCAGTCCGACGTGGCGTGCCGGGCCGCCCGCCGCGCCTTCACCGAGCCCGCCAGGTGGATGGCGCCCCCGTAGAGAAGAAGCTTCTCCGTGAGGGTCGTCTTTCCCGCGTCGGGATGACTGATGATGGCGAAGGTCCTCCGGCGGAGAACCTCCTCCCTGTGCTCCTCGGTGGTCACGACGGTACACTCTCCTCGGGTGGTGATGACGCGCTTTCGACCGGGATTGGGGGTTGGAGCCCCCCATGACCCGCTTCCCCACGAACGATGACGGGATAGTTTAATAGGAATCGGGTCCAACCGCGTTCCCCTCTCCGCTCCCGAGCGTCTTTTCCGTGATTCTTCACCGGCCTCTCGCCCTGGTGCTCTGCCTGCTTTCCTTGGGCGGCGTGGATCTCGGCCACCCCGCAGAAGTGGGTGCACAGACACCGGACACCGTCGCGGACACGCTGGACCAAGGTCCCCACGGCACTGCAAGGGGCGAATGGAACGACGCTCGGGTTCGTGACCTCATGACCCGAGCCCACGCCGTGCGCCGGGGGATCATCGACGATGGCGAGTTGGAGAGCTACCGGGCTGTGACCCAGGGGCATATCTACTTCTTCGTGGACCCCGACGAGGGAGAGCGGTCCCTCATCCGGGTGGATCAGGTGGCGGTGGAACTCCTCTGGCAGGCCCCCGATGTGGTGCGCCAGCAGGTCATCGGCGAACGCAGCGAGGTCAGGCTCCCGGTCCGGAACTTCGACTACTACCTGGATCGACTGACCCTGGTCCAGTACGGCTTCAGTGACGAAATCCAGGTGGGCGCCGGAATGGACGTGGCCGGTGTGCCCAATCCCCTGGCCGTGGCCCTTCTGGATGGGGAAGATCGGGTCTACGACTATCGAATGGTGGATACGGTAACGCTGACCCTGGTGGGACGCTCGGATCCCATCCGTCTGGTGGAGGTGGAAGTGCGGCCCGTGGACCCCAGGAGGCCCGGCGCCATGGGCACCGTCCTTCTGGACGAGAAGGACGGATCGCTGGTGAGGATGCACCTGGGCTTCACGCCGGCCTCCTACGTGGACCGACGCACCGACCGCATCGAGGTAGAGGTGGACTACGGGCTCTGGGAGGGTCGGTACTGGCTGCCCAACCGACAGGTCGTTCAGGTGCGCCGGGAAGTACCGGATCTGGACCTTGGGGTGGGAACGGTGATCAGGGCCGTCCTCCGGGTCGGCGAATACGAGCTCAATGTGGAGTTGCCACCGGAGTTCGAATTCCGGCCTCCGGTGAGCCGCCGTCCCGAGTTCGCCCTTCGGAGCTACGTCTTCGATGAGCCTCTCCTGGCGGGACTGGAACGGGATGGGGTGGAGGGGCTTGAGGCCCGACCCGATCCCCGACGTCTCCGTTCCGACGCTCTCCGCCGGTTGGCCGGGGAGTCGGCCTCGGGACTGGCGCCCCTTCGCCTCCACCTTCCCCGGGCTTCGTCCCTGGTCCGGTACAACCGGGCTGAGGGGCTCTATCTGGGCCTGGGGACCACGCTGGCCCCGTCTCCCGCACTCCGTCTCCGGAGCAGTGGCGGATTTGCCCTGGGGGCGGGCCGGCCGGTTCTGGGGGTGGAGGCCGACGGGATCTGGGGCGATGCACGGGGATGGACCGTCGAGGCGGCGTGGAATGATCGTCCGGACCTCGGTCTGGCTCCGGCGGCGGCTCCGCTGCTTGGCTCGCTGGGAGCCACCTTCCGCGGCGAGGACTACCTGGACCCGGTTCGCCGGAGCCGGTTCGGTGGGACCCTCGTCCTGGGCGGGAGGAGCGAGGCGTCCGAGCTTCGGCTGCACGCCGGTGTTCGCCGCGACCGGGACTGGTCGGACGGAGCTGACCGGGCACCGCTGGACCGAGGAAGTGCCTTTCGCCCCCTGCGCCCCATCGAGGAGGGGACCTTCGCCGAGATGGGCGCCGGCGTCAGCGGTTCGCTCCGGACACCTGGAGGAGGAGTGGGAGGCGGCGAACTCTCCCTTCGCACCGCGTGGGGGCTCGACGGCGAGGGACAGGGGGTGGCCGGGGCCGGGCGGTTCCGGTCCACATGGCACTCTACGGCTCGGGACCGGGACCTCAGCCTGGGGCTTCTGGGGTGGGCATGGATGGGGGATCCGCTCCCACAGGAGCACCGCCTTCTGGGCGGAAGGGGAACGGTGCCCGGCTACCCCTTCCGGGAATGGGCCGGCCGGCGGGCCGGGCTCATCAGCCTCGAGGCGGCCACCGACGCGGGAACGCCCTTCTTCCGGGTGCGGGCAGGGCTCCATGCCGCCGCTTCCGGGGGGCTCGATGAACAGGTGGCCGAGGTATGGGGAGTCACAGGTACCGGGGGGGTCCGACCGGCGGCCACCCTGGGCTTGGGCGTGGGCTGGGACCTTCTCCGCATCGACGGGGCCCGGGGGCTCAGGGGCGGCGAGTGGCAGCTCCTCTTCTCGGTGGACCCGCGCTGGTGGGATCGGCTCTAGCGAGGTCCATCGCCTCCACCGGCTCCAGCGCCTCCACCGGTTCGAAGGGAGCGAAGGCGCATCATGGCCAGGATCCCCAGGAAGGGCCCCGGCGCCAGGAGCATCCAGGTCCACCCCCACCCCAGGGCCTCCTGGCCCCAGTGGACGAGCCAGATGCTCACCGCCGTGGCGGTGAACCCCGCCGCCGTCTGAAGCGTAAGGGCCGTCCCCACGGCGTGGGAGGGGGCCACCTCGGTGACCAGCGCCGAGAACTGGGCCGAATCGGCCACCACTGAGACGCCCCAGATGAGGGCCACGCCGATGACCAGGGGAGGCGGCGCGTCCAGGAGCCAGCCGGCCACCAGGGCGCACGACCCGCTCACCGCCATGGCCCACGACGCCACCCGCTCACGCCCCCACCGATCGGCGGCCACACCCGCCCCCACCGCCCCCACACCACCCACGGCGATGGCCCAGAACGCCAGGAGCGCCGAGGCCGTGCCGGCGGCGGCGGGCACGGCCCCCTGCCCTACCAGATAGTCCAGGAAGTAGAGGCTGATGGCCGCCCACACAGCGTAGAGCTCCCACATGTGCCCGACGTAGCCCCAGGTGGCCAGTCGGGTGGGGCGGTGACGGACCACCTGCCCCACCAGGTCCCAGCGGAAGGGCCGCCGCACGAAGGGGAAGGGCCCGTCGCGGTAGAAGGCCGCCACCAGCGCCGCCCCCACCACCGCGCCCAGCGACGCCCCCAGGACCACGCCGAGCCCCCCTTCCCCACCCCCTGCCCGGAGGAGGAAGGGGGCCGCCTTCCCCACGGTGAGGGCACCCACCACCGTCCCGATGGCCATCCCCCGCCGGGCCCTGAACCAGGTGGCGGCCATCTTCATGGCCGGAGGATAGACCCCGGCCAGGAAGAACCCGGTGAGAAAGCGGAGCGCCAGGAGGGGCAGGTAGGCCTCGGGGAGGAGGAGGAGAGCGTTGGCCAGCGCCGCCCCCAGCGCCGAAATGGCGAAGTAGCTCCGGGCCGGCACGATGTCGGCCAGATTCAGGAAGGCGGCCACCAGGGTACCGGCCACGAACCCCACCTGCACCGCACCGGTGAGCCAGCCCGCCGCCCCCGACGAGAGGGCCAGCCGCTCCCGGAAGAAGTCGGATCCGGCGGCGGAGCTGAACCAGGGTGACATGGCCAGGAGGACGGCAATGGAGAGAAGGACAAGGGTGCCCCACGCCAGTGCCGTCCCTTCCCTGCCCGTTGCCTCGCTGCCCGTTCCCCCGGTGCCCGTTCCCCCGGTGCGTCCCGGGGGAGAGCCTCCCTGCGACACCTATCCGCCCTCCCGGAGGAGTTCCAGGGGCGAGACCCGCACCGAGTCGCCCACCACGGCCCGTCCCACCACCGCCGCCACCACCGGGACGGCGATCCCCAGGACGACAAGGATGCCCCAGGGTATGGTGCGAAGTCCGTCGAAACTCCAGTGGAGGAGGGCGGCTCCGGCCCCCACTGCCAGTACGATGCCGACTCCGGCGGCGATGCCCCCCAGCACCAGGAACTCCACCAGACTCCGGCGACGGAGGAGGGCGGCGGAAGACCCCAGGATCCGGAGAAGCGCCGCCTCCCTTCTGCGTTCGAACCGGGTGGCGAGGAGCGACGCCACCAGTACCGCGCCGCCCACCGCCAGGAGCACCGCCGAAAGGGCCTGCAGCACGCCGGCCACCCGCGCGGTGAGGTTCTCCAGCGTATCCAGGATGGTGGAGAGGTCCAGGAAGGTGACATTGGGGAAGTCGGTGGCCACCCGGGTCTGGAGGCGGGCCCGCGCCTCGGCGTCGCCCAGGGGGGCCAGGACCATCCAGGTCGCCGGAGCCCCGTCCAGCGACCCGGGCTCGAAGATGACGAAGAAGTTGGGCCGGAACGATCCCCAATCCACCTCCCGGAGGCTCGTGACCACCGACGGGACCGGGATGCCCTGCACATCCCACACCACCCGACTCCCCACCTCGAGCCCCAACTGCTCCGCCAGATCCACCTCCACCGAGATACGTGCGTCCCCGGGACGGGCGCCTGCCGGTGCGGCACCGCTCCACCAGCTTCCGGCCACCAACTCCTCGCTCACCGGATCCAGATCGGAACGCACGGTGTTGCGGTAGAGGCGCCGGAAGGGCCAGCGTTCGCCCGGCGGCAGCCCCTCCAGGAGATCGGCTATGGCCACCCCGTCGATCTCCCGGAGCGACGCGGGAATCAGGGGGACGGGCTCCGGCTCCAGGCCCTCGTTCCGGAGGAGAGCCGCCACCGCATCCACCTGATCGGTCTGGATGTCGAAGAGGAGGGCCGATTCGCCGCCCATCCCCCGCTCCAGGGTGAGCCCCGCCCGGAGGTTCGCCTCCACCATGGCCACGGCGGCCAGGAGGAAGGTGCCGAAGCCCAGCGCCACCAGCACGGATCGGGTCTGGTTGCCGGGGCGGTTCAGGGCCCGGGCCGCGTGGCGGAGGGCGAAGGGGGCCCCGGCCGGAACCAGGCGGGGGAGCAGTCGGACCGTGAGCGACGATGCCCCGGCCAGGGCGCCCAGGGTCAGCGCCAGAGCCACCGTTACGGCAGCACCGGCCATGGGACTACGGAGCTGGATGGCCGCCAGGGCGAAGAGAGAGAGGACCAGGAGCGCGCCCACGGCGCCACGGCGCGCCCACTCCCCCGCCGTGGCCCCCTCCCCTGCGGCGGTGGGGCGGAGCGCAGCCATGGGCGGAATGGATCGGACCCGGATCAGCGGAATGAGGGCGAAGAGGAGGGTCACCCAGGTTCCGGTGAGCATCCCTGCCGCCATGGCGCCGGGTCGGGGCGCCTGGGCCAGGGAGAAGGGGACATCCACCCCTGGCATCCTGGGAACAAGGAATTGCAGGGCCACGCCGCCCACGACGCCAAGGGCGGCGCCGGCCACCCCCATGAGAAGGGCGAGAAGGACGTAAGCTCCGAAGACGGACCCACGATCGACGCCCAGACAGCGCAGCACCGCCACCGAAGGGACCCGGTCCTTGAGGAAGGCGTGGATGGCACTCCCCACACCCACACCGCCCAGGAGGAGTCCCGCCAGCCCCACGAGCCCGAGAAAGCCCGCCAGGTACCCGAAGGCGTTGGCGAGCCCCTCGGCCTGCTCCTGGGCGGTCCGTACCGTGATCCGCCCGTCGGCGGGAAGGACCTCCCGGAGTTCCTCCGCCAGGGCGTCGGTGGAGGTACCTGTCGCCGTCCGCACCAGGGCCCGGTGCCTGGCCACACTTCCCGGGCCGGCCAACCCCGACGCCTCCATGCGGTCCAGGGACAGGTAGAGGGGCGAGCCCACCACGGTCCGGGCCCCGGGATCCACAGGAAGCCCCCCCACCACCCCCACGATGGGCACCCGGAACCCGCCCAGGGAGAGGGTGTCACCCACCTCCAGTCCGAACTGGCCCAGGAGGGAGGGATCGCCGATGGCCACACCCTCGCCCCGAAGAACGCGGTCCCAGGCCCCGGCCGGGTCCGCGGTGGGGGAGCCCCGGAGAGGGAAGCCCGGGCCGACCCCTTCGAGCTGTACCAGCCGGGAGAGATCGGTGCCGGGCACGGTGGCGACGCTGGCCACACTCACCACCCGAGCGGTGGCGTGTCCCCGCATCTCCAGGGAGTCCAGTAGCGCCGTCACCTCAGGGGAAAACGGGACATTGGCCTCCAGGCGGATGTCTCCACCCAGGAGCTGGCCCGCCTCGGCCCGGGCCCCTTCCTCCACATCGACCTGGAGCGACCGGAGGCCCACCAGCACAGCCACGCCCAGGGCCACAGCCAGGGTGAAGAAGCCCACGCGACGAATGCCGCTCCGGCTCTCCCGGAAGGCGTGACGAACCACGAAATCGAGATTCACGACGAGGCATCCTCGGGAAGGAGCGCACCGGCCCCGAAGCGGAACACCCGGTCACTCCGGGCAGCCAGCGTCAGGTCGTGGGTGACGGTCACCAGGGTGGTCCCCTCGGCGCGGTTCAACTCCTCGAGCCCGTCCACCACCCGGGCTCCGCTCTCGGCGTCCAGATTCCCTGTGGGCTCATCGGCGAAGAGGATACGGGGTCGGGCCACGAAGGCCCGGGCCACCGCCACCCGCTGCTGTTCACCGCCAGAGAGCTGCGAGGGGAGGTGCTGGAGGCGATGGGCCACACCGACCCGATCCAGGAGCGCCTCTGCACGGTCCCGGATCTCGTGGCGGGACGGACGTTCCCGCCGGGGTAGAAGCTCCAGCGGAAGCTGGACATTCTCGGCTGCGGTGAGGGCGGGCAGAAGCTGGAAGGTCTGGAAGACGAAGCCCACGTTCCGAGCCCGAAACCCGGCGCGCTCCTCCTCGGTAAGAGCCGTGACATCGGTCTCACCCAGGAGTACCCTTCCGGAGGTGGGGGGCTCCAGTCCGGCCATGATCCCCAGGAGGGTGGTCTTGCCACTGCCCGAGGGCCCGGTGATGGCCGCGGTGGTCCCCGAGGGGATCTCCAGGGTAATGCCCCGGAGCACCTCCACCTTGCCTCCACCACCTGTGAAGGACTTACGGATGTCATCCAGAACAATGCGCACGCTGATGGTTCTCCTGCTGCCGGCCATCCTGACGGTGGCCGCGGGATGCGGGGATGGATCGACGTCGGACTCGGTGCCGCAGGCGCCAGGGGCCGGCGCCGACTCCCCACATCCGGAAGCGGGGGTCTCGGACACGGGTTCGACCGGGGATGGCGCGGTGGTACGCCGGGAGGGCCTGGAAGGTTCGACGCGTGCCGGTGCCACCGACGCCGCCGCCCCGGCCGCCGGCGCCGAGAATTCCACGAGGGATGCGGCCCGGGTCATCTTTCTCGGCACGAGCCTCACCGAAGGATATGGGCTGGACCATCCCGATACCGAAGCCTGGCCCCACCGGATCGCCCATCGGGCGCTGGAGGCGGGAATCACCGGGATCGAAGTGGTGAATGCCGGTCTGGCGGGCGAGACCAGCGCTGCCGGCGCACGGAGGATTGGGTGGATCCTCCGAGCTGAACCCGACCTCCTTGTTGTGGAGCTTGGCGCCAATGACGGCCTGCGGGGAGTACCCGTATCGGAAATGGAAGCCAACCTGGAACGCCTCCTGGACGAGATCGCCTCCACGGCCCCGGGGACCTCCGTGGCCCTGGTCCGCATGGAGGCGCCACCCAACATGGGAGACGAATACACCGCCGACTTCCGGGAGGCCTTCGAGCGGGTGGCCAGGAGTCGGGACGTGCCACTCCTCTCCTTCCTCCTGGACGGCGTGGCCGGGGACCCGTCCCTGAACCTTTCCGACGGCATCCACCCCACGGCCGAAGGGCACCGACGCATGGCGGACAATGTCTGGGACGAACTGCGCCCGCTCCTGGAACGGGTGGCCCGGTCGGCTCCATCCCATGGCGCCTCCCCAGGGGACGGCGGGATGACATGACGGGTCCGGGGTTGACGTGTTCGCCCCCGCGGTGAGTTTTCCCTCACTGCCGCGCTGATCGCGGCTCCTCGCCTTCGTCCCTTCGGCCACCGCGTGGATCCAGTCCATGGCAAGGGTCGTTCCCCCGGTAGCCCCTCCTTCCCCGGAGTTCCCTTGACCAAGTTGATCCGTCTGGCCGGCATCATCCTCGGGGTGATGGGCCTCATCCTCATCAGCGTCATGGTAATCGGGTTTCTCCTGCCCAGTGGATGGTCCACGGAGCGGGAGGCCCTCATTCCGGCCGAGCCCGAAGAGATCTTCGTACATCTGGAGAGTGCCCGGGGCTGGGAGCTCTGGACTCCATCCCCCACCACCGGCTTCCAGTTCTTCGGACCGGAGAGCGGGGAGGGGTCGGGCCGACGATGGGATGATGACCAGTACGGCGAGGGTGAGTTCGTCATCACCGTATCGACACCGCCGGATTCCATCCGCTACGAGGTGGAGGTGGAAGGGGGGGCGATCCGGATCGAGGGCCGCATGCGGCTCGAGCGCCGGGAAGAGGGTGGAACCCGGATCCACTGGCGGGAAGAAGGGGACTTCGGTTGGAATCCGCTCCTGGGATTCCTGGCCGGGCGCATGGACGACCTCCAGGGGGCTCAGCTCGAGGCCTCCCTCGAGTCCCTGCGGCGACTGGTGGTGGAGGGGCGACCGTTTGAACCGGAGGAGGATCAGGGACCGGGCGGAGTTCCGGCTCCGAGTGGAGCCCCGTTGATGGAAGATCCAGGGGCCCCGTGAAGGGCCCATGAAGAACGGGGGCCGGAGAGGTGGTCACACCCCTTCCGGCCCCCTTCTCCATCCCCTCCCGGCGTCGAGCCGGCCCACCGACCAGATCAACGGACTTCAGCCCGTCACTCCCTACAGATTCGCCCGGCTCAGTCGGAGGAGTTCTTCGTTGGTCTGGGTGCGGCGCATGACGCCCAGGAGCTCGCTCATGGCGTCGGACGGGTTCGATCCCACGAACTGCCGCCGCATGGCCCGGGAGAGGAGCAGGGCTTCCTCGCTGAGGATCAACTCCTCCCGACGCGTGGCCGAGGCCACAATGTCGATAGCGGGGAAGATGCGGCGATCCGCCAACTCCCGGCTGAGTAGCAACTCCGAGTTCCCGGTCCCCTTGAACTCCTCGAAGATGACCTGATCCATGCGGGACCCCGTGTCCACCAGGGCCGTGGCCACGATGGTAAGGGAACCTCCCCCCTGGGACGGGTCGATCTTCCGCGCACTCCCGAGCAAGCGCTTCGGCCGTTCCAGCGCATTGGCGTCCAGTCCACCGGACAGAGTCCGACCACTGCCGTCTTCCACCGTATTGTAGGCTCGCGCCAGCCGAGTGATGGAGTCGAGGATGATGACCACATCCTGCCCCATCTCGACGCGGCGACGCGCCCGCTCCAGGGTGATCTCCGCCAGAGCCACGTGCCGCTCGGAGGGGAAATCGAAGGACGATGCCACCACCTCACCGAAACCGCACATCTCCATTTCGGTGATCTCCTCAGGGCGCTCATCCACCAGAAGGAGGAGGAGGGTGCACTCGGGGTGGTTCCGGACGATCCCTTCCGCAACCCGCTGCAGGACCGTGGTCTTCCCGGCTTTGGCCGGCGCCACGATCATGGCGCGCTGGCCCTTCCCCAGAGGGCAGAACAGATCGATGACCCGGTTCGTGAAGTCCGGCCCGCCGGGGGCACGGATGTCGCATTCCAACCGGAGTTGCTCGTCCGGGTGGAGCGCACTGAGTCGGTCGAAATTGGGTCGATTCTTCGCCTCTTCGGGCGGACGCCCATTCACGAGGTCAAGGCTGGTGAGCGGCGGGGCCTTCCCGTTCCGGGGACGACCGCCCACGGAGCCTGAGATCTCGTCTCCGGTGCGGAGGCCGAAACGGGAAACGAGCTTCCCACTCACATACACATCGTCCGGTCCGGCCACGTAGCCGGATTGAGGGCGCCGAACGAAACCCGAGCCGCCTGAAAGCACCTCGAGAACGCCCAGCCAGCGGTCTTTGCTCACGTTCTGCTGTGGTTCTGGGGAAAAGGGGAGGGTACCATCGGGTCGATGACCCAGGGAAGGAACCCGGGAGTCCAGCGCGGGTTCGAAAAAAGTCCAGCGGACTCAAATGCAACTGCGAGCCTCAACGCTATACAGACCGGCGTTGCGAAACAAGAGAAACCAGGAACGACGGAGTTCCCAACCACATGACGAGCCCCTCCCTCGACCCCGATCCCGTCGGCGAATCCCAAGCGGAGGATACGCCCGCTCCCACGGGGGATCCACCCACCATGGGAGCGGTGGTACGGCATGGGATGGTCCTGTTCCTCATGGCGGCCACCCCCTTTCTCCTTCTTGCGGGGATGTTTCTTCTGGACGGGTTCATTCGTTGATGGACACCCAGGAGCGTCCTCTTCCGGGGACAGGGAGTGATTCGTTCCGGGACAGCGGGAAGCCATTTCCGGAAAGTTGCAGCTTCCTCCGCCTGAAGGGACTTGGGCGGTCCGGAAGAGTGATGGGAGAGGAAGTAGCCGAATCCCGGGGGCTTTCGGGGATCCTCGACCAGGTACGAACTCTCGCAAAGCCAGGTCGCACGGACGCCGGTATGAATCCTGCCACCCGTTTGAACAAGATGCCGTCGGTTCCCTCCACCTGACCGAAACAGGAGTCCTACCATGGCCAGCCCCACCCCGCCTCCGCCACTCCGCCGCGCGCTCCTCCTGCTGGCGGCCTTGGTCGTCTGTGGCGTTGTACCCTCCGGGGCTCTCCATGGCCAGACGGCCGTTTCCTTCTCCGCCTGGAGCAGCGGAGGTTCGGGTCACGTCTTTGATGGCGCCTCCTTCGGGCTCGCCCACCACTCGCCGGCGACCGGCGTGTTCGCCGACCTGTCGTTCGCTTCGGGGATCCCGGCCCAGGCCGTTCCGGTGGCCCCCTATTCCGCCCGGAAGCTTCCCCGCGGCAAGCGCTTCCGGGATATCTACGTCTATGACCCGGCCATGTACTGCTGGGACCCGTGGGATCCCTGGTACGGGTATCGGCCGTGGTGCGACGGGTATCAATGGGCACACGCGTGGGTGCCGGTTCGCCCCTTCCCCGTAGTCCCGGCCTATGCCTGGGCTCCGCCCCGGTATCGCTCATCCGGCTTTTCCGTCGGATTCTCCTGGTCGTCGGGATGGGGGTCCGGATGGCATGCCGGGTGGCATAGTGGATGGATCGATCCGTGGTGGGGACCGCCCCCGGTCCGGTGGGCTCGTGGCCACCGTGTTCGCGTCCACCCCGTCCACCGGTGGCCCTCGCACTCGACCTTCGTCTATGCTCCGACGACCATCTTCGTGAATTCGCCTCCGGTGGCCGTCCACCGACCCCAATATGTGGTTCGCAGCGCTGGGCTTGGCCTGCAGCCGACGCCCCGGTTCAAGGAAGAGCCCGGTGTCGCTCCAGCCAACCGGACCGCCGTTCGCCGGTCCGTGGGTAGCGCCGCCCCCGCTCCGGCCCCGGCTCACAGCGCCGCGGCCCGTTCCACCGGCGCGGCCAGTCAGGCTTCAGCCGCCCCGGCTCGTGCCGGAGTTCCATCGGCTCGGACTCAGCCCACTCCGGCTCGCGCCGGCGGCGCGCCCGCCCGGGCCGAATCGAATCCGAGTCGTGCCGGCCTGGCCCCGTCGCCGGACCTACGGACCCGAACTGGCGCAACGCCAACCGCTCGGGCGACACCGTCCACTGGTGCGGCGCCTTCCAGCCGTGGGGCACCCACAGCACGGACCACGCCGGATGCCCGATCGCCGGACGCCCGATCGGAGGGTCGCGCCGTGCCCTCTTCCCGGACTGCTCCGGAGGCCCGGCCATCGACGGAGGCACGGCCTTCAACGGGGAGCCGCGCCTCGCCTTCCCCGTCCCGGCAGGCCGGACCGACCCCGTCCACCCGCACCACCCCGCCTGCGGCACCATCGTCCCGTACAAGCCCGTCGGCCAATACGCCCTCTCGGGCGGCGCCGAGCGCTCGGGGCACCACCAGCCCGGCTCCGAGTTCCAGGGCCACTCCGGCTCCGGCGCCGCAGACCCGGCAGCAGCCCCAGACCCGGCAGCAGCCCCAGACCCGGCAGCAGCCCCAGTCTCGCGCCCAGCCCCAGCAGCGGTCCGCTC
>REEG01000077.1 GCA_007695195.1 Gemmatimonadales bacterium
CGGGACTTCGGGTTTTCGGAGCGGATGATCGATACCTTCTTCCGCCCCTTCATGGGGGGCATCCTGCTGGATCGGGGTCTCTCGGCTCCGTCCCGCCTCTTCCGCTTCTACTTCCGCATGATGGCGGACGGAGCTACATCGGTCCCGGCCCTGGGGATGGAGGAGATCCCCCGTCAATTGGCGGGGCGCTTGCCGGATGGAACCATTCGCACGGACGCTCCGGTGGCACGGGTGGGGAAGGGGGAGGTTGAACTGGAATCGGGTGAGGTCCTCTCGGCCCGGGCCGTGGTGGTGGCCACCGAGGGCCCTGTGGCGGCGCGTCTGCTCCGGGGGAAGCTGGCCAATCCCGGCTCCCGTGGCACCACCACCCTCTGGTTCGCCATCCCTGAGCCGTTGGATGGGGATCCGGTCCTCATCCTGAACGGGGAGGGGAAGGGCCCGGTGAACCACATGGCGTTCATGGACCGGGTTTCGGAGAAGTATGCGCCGGAAGGGCGCGGGTTGGCGGCGCTGAACGTGCTCGACGACGCCCTCCCGGAGGAGATCCGGATTCATCCGGGGACGGACCCCACGGCGGCGCTTCTCCCGGCGGTGGGGGCTCAGATGAAGGAGTGGTTCGGGTCTTCGGCGCGGAAGTGGCAGCACCTCCGGACCTACCGCATTGATCACGCCCACCCGCTTCAGACGCCCCGGAGCTTCGACCCGCCGGTGAGGTCTTCACGCCTGGGGCGCGATCTCTGGGTAGCCGGAGATCACCGGGAGAACGCGTCCCTCAATGGGGCCATGGGGTCCGGGCGCAGAGCCGCCCGCCAACTCGCGGAGGAGCTGGCGGGCGGCTGACCCGGCTCGGAAAGAAGGGGCCTCAGTCTCCCGTTACGAGCCGCTCCGCAGCGGCATGCCTCGGGTCGCCGGACTCCAGCTCAACCCGCCCCTTCTCGTTCCAGTCCCACTGATCCGGCAGGCCCAGATCCTTGGCGATGACCCCATAGGTGGCCTCGGCCGAGAGGAACACGCCGGGGACGCCGGCGCCCGGGTGCGTCCCGGACCCCACCAGGTAGAGGCCGTCCACATCCTCGCTCCGATTGTGGGGCCGGAAGTACGCCGTCTGGGTGAACTTGGGGACGATCCCGAAGGCGTTTCCGTCCAGGGAGTTCAAGTCGTCGCGGAAGTCTGTGGGGTCCATGAGGTGAAGGACCTCAAGATTCTCCCGGAGTCCGGGCATCCCCCAGTCTTCCAGGAAGTCGATGACCCGGTCGGCGAAGGGCTGGCGCATCTCGTCCCAGTCGATCCCCGACTTGAGATTGGCCACCGGGACCAGGACGTACATGCTCTCGCACCCCTCCGGCGCCATGGACGCATCGGTCCGGGTGGGCACGTGGAGGTACATGGAGAAGTCGTCGGGAAGGATCTTCTTGTCGAAGATGTCCTTGAGCAGCTCCTTGTAGCGCTCCGTGAGGATCAGGGTGTGGTGCTCCAGCCCCGGGTACTTCCGCTTCACCCCCAGATAGAGGAGGAAGCAGGACATGGAGTGGTCCAGGCGGCTGATCTTCTTGTCCGTCCACTTCTTCCGGCTCCCGGCGTCGATGAGGTCCCGGTAGGTGTGACCGGGGTCGCCGTTGGAGATGACCAGGTCGGCCTCGAAGCGGCGCCCCCCTGCCTCCACATGGGTGACCCGCCCATTCTCGGTGCCGATGCGGGTGACCTCGTGATCGGTGTGGATCTCGCCACCCAGCTCACCGATGAGCCGCCCCATGGCCTCTACCAGCGAGTACATCCCGCCCCGGGAGAACCAGACCCCGCCCCGACGCTCCAGATACGGGATCATGAGGTAGACCGAGGGGGTCTGGAAGGGGTTCCCGCCCACGAAGAGGGGGTGGAACGAGTAGAGGAAGCGGTTCCGGAAATCCTTGAAGTACCGGTTCACCAGACGGGTCACCGGCATGTAGGCCTCGGTCTTGATGAACTTGGGGATGAAGCCGATCATGGTCTTCAACTCCCCGAAGGACCGGGAGCCCAGGCGGTCCCCGATGATGGCGTCGTAGATGGGGAGCACCTTCTTCATGAAGTCGTCGTAGCGGTCCGCGTCCTCGGGGCTGAACTTCCGCATCTGCGCCTTCATCCGGTCTGGATCGCCCACATAGTCGATGTGGGTTCCGTCGTGGAAGTAGATCCGGTAGTACGGATCCAGGGGGACCAGCTCCACGTACTCCTCCAGCCGCCGACCCGCCGCCTGGAAGACCGAGTCGATGATATGGGGCGCCGTGATGAGGGATGGGCCCATGTCGAAGACGTATCCCCGGTCTTCGAGCTTGTAGGCACGACCGCCGATGGCTTCGCGCTTCTCGAGCACGGTCACCTGGAGGCCTGCGGCCTGCAGACGGGCCGCCAGGGCCAGACCGCCGAAACCGCTTCCGATGATGACGGCCCGTCGGGCCTGATCCTTAGTGGGCATGCTGGGCTCCGTGGGTGTGGGGTCGTCCACTGGGAGTAGGAGGGGTTGTCCGCTTAGGGAAGTTCGGGGCGAAGTGGCCCGTGCGGAAGAGCGCCGGAGAGTACGTTGGGGGGGCTGAAGAGTTCCAGTCCGCTGAGGCATGGTCTCCAAGCTCCCCTTCCCACGGTGCTTCCCGGGGCCGGAGCCGTTGCGGCGTAGCGCCGTTCTCTTGTACCCTTCGTGCGTCAATTCACCGCCGACTCCATATCAGAGGTGCCCGTTGGCAACGCCCTTTCCATTCTCGGCCATCGTGGGCCAGGACGAGATGAAGCTGGCCCTCCGCATCGCCGCCGTGGACCCCACCATCGGGGGGGTCCTGGTCTTCGGCGACCGGGGTACGGGGAAGTCCACCGCGGTCCGTGGCCTCCCGGCCCTTCTTCCTCCCATCCGGACCATTCGGGACTGCGCCTACAACTGCGACCCCGATGGTGCCGCCAGCCCCTGTCCCACCTGTGGAAAGAGGGATCCAGGGAAGGGGCGCACCCGCACCATGGAGGTTCCGGTGGTGGACCTTCCCCTGGGAGCCACCGAGGATCGGGTGGTGGGTACATTGGACCTGGAGCGGGCGCTGGTGGACGGGGTTCGCTCGTTCGAGCCGGGACTCCTGGCCCGGGCCAATCGCGGCTTCCTCTACATCGATGAGGTGAATCTCCTGGAAGACCACCTGGTGGATCTTCTCCTGGATGTGGCCGCATCCGGCGAGAACGTGGTGGAGCGGGAAGGGATCTCCATCCGCCACCCCGCCCGCTTCGTACTGGTGGGGAGTGGGAACCCCGAGGAGGGCGATCTCCGGCCTCAGCTCCTGGACCGGTTCGGGCTCTCGGTGGAGGTGGTGACGCCCCGGGTGATCGAGGAGCGCATGGAGGTGCTGCGGCGCCGGGACGCCTACGACCGGGACCCCGAGGCCTTCCACCGGCGGTGGAGTGGGCAGGACGGTCGGCTCCGGAGCAATCTCCGCCGAGCCCGAAAGCTCCTTCCCGACGTGGTGGTGCCGGACGAGATCCTTCGCATGGCCACCGAGCTCTGTCTGGCGCTGGAGGTGGACGGCCTTCGCGGTGAACTCACCCTCCTCCGGGGAGCCCGGGCATCCGCCGCCCTGGAAGAGGAGTCCATTGTGGAGCCCCGGCACCTGGCGGAGATCGCTCCGTCGGCTCTCCGGCACCGACTGCGGCGGGACCCCCTGGACGAGAGCGGATCCAGTGTTCGCGTGGAACGGGCCCTGACGGAACTCCTGGGCTGAGCGTTGGAACTCCGAGACCTCCCGTCTCTGGCAGCGGCGCTCCTGGCTCTTGACGCCCGGGGCGTAGGGGGGATCTGCATCCGCGGACCCACCGGGCCGGCGGTGGACGGCTGGCTGGGCTTTCTCCGGGCCCTCCTCCCTGGGGGGACCCCGGTCCGGAAGCTTCCCTTGGGCGTCACGCCCGATCGGCTGCTGGGTGGCCCGGACCTGACGGCGACCCTGGCTCAGGGGCGCCGGGTCATTCGCGGTGGGGTCATCAGCGAGACCGACGGTGGGCTCCTCCTGGCGCCTTCCATGGAGCGGATCACCGACGAGGTGGCCGCCGCACTCCTGGCTCCCCTGGATCACGGCGAGATCCACCTGGAACGGGAGGGGTGTTCTGCCACCCTTCCGGCCCGGATCGCCATCCTGGGTCTCGACGAGTCCCGGGATGAGGAGGAAGGCCCCCCGCGGGCGCTCCTGGAGCGCACCGGGATCCATCTGGAGCTGAATCCCCGCTGGACTCCCCCCCCGGTGGCGCCGTGGATCGCCGCCGTGGACCGGGTTCGACGGGGCATGGACGATCCCCCTTCGGAGGAGTTGGTCCGTACCATGGCTGCGGCGGGGGTGGAGTTGGGGATCCCATCGCTGCGCCCCTCCCACTTCGCCCTTCGGGCCGCCGGACTCATCGGACGGTTGAAGGGCACGGTGGACGGGGACGCCCTGGGGCTCGCCGCGGCCCTCATCCTCCTCCCCCGGGCCACCCGACTCCCCGAGTCTCCTCCCGACGAGCTTCCTCCCGAGGAGGTCCCTCCCGAGGAGATGGACGAACCGCCCCCGCCGCCGCCACCGGACGAGCTGGACGAGCCGGAAGAGGAGCCGCCGGAGGAGGACTCGCGCCAGGATGAGCCCGAGGGAGAGGTGGAGGCCCTTCCGGATCAGGTGGTGGAGGCGGCCCGGGCCGTCCTGCCACCGGACTGGACGCCGCCGGCCTCCCGGGGCCGAACCATGAGAGGGCGGGGGACGGGGCGGTCCGGCGACGAGACCGAGGACCGGGCCCGAGGGCGACGAAAGGCGGTCCGACCCGGCGACCCACGCCGCCGCCGGGTCGATCTGGGTGCCACTCTCCGAGCGGCGGCCCCCTGGCAGAAGGTTCGGGGCCGGGAGCCGGGCCAGTCGCTTCGCATCGAGGCCGGCGACATCCAGGTGCAGATCCGGGTCCGCCCCCTGGGTGGCCGGTCCATCTTCGTGGTGGACGCCTCGGGATCCCAGGCCATGCGCCGCCTGGGCGAGGTGAAGGGGGCCGTGGAGCTACTCCTGGCCGAGAGCTACCGGTCGCGGGAGGAGGTGGCCCTTGTGGTCTTCCGCGACCGCAATGCCCGGGTGCTGGTGCCCCCCACCCGGTCCCTCACCCGGGCGAAACGGCTGCTGCGGGGGCTGGCCGGCGGCGGCGGTACCCCCATGGCCCGGGGCATCGAGCGGGCGTTGGAGCTGGCCATGGCCGGACGGAGGGACGGCAAGGCTTGCCGAATCCTCCTCCTCTCGGATGGGCGGCCCAATGTGAATCGCCAGGGGTTGGGCGGCCGTCGCTCGGCCATGGACGACGCCCTGGCCCTGGCCCGGGAGGTACAGCGGCAACAGATCCCCTTCGTGGTCCTGGATACCTCTCCCCGGGGGATGGACTTCCTGCGTGAACTCGCCGGCGCAGCCGGCGGTCACGCCCACCACCTGCCCCGGGCCGACGCCAGGCGAATCCGGGACCGTGTCACCTCGGAGGGTTGGACATGAAGGAACCGCGGACCCCGGCGCCCACGGCGCCCCGCAGGAGTGACCCGGAGCCGGCCGGCGACGGCCCCGACGCCGCAGACGGTACCGGCGCCGCCACCCCCCGAGCCCCCCGATCGGGCGTGGCCCGGGATCGCCCTCCGAGACGAGGGGCCGAGGCCCCGGGCCGGGTCCGGGGGGTACTGGAGTTCTTCCGCCAGCGGTGGACGGCGCTCCTGTCGTCTCAGCGCTTCCAGCGCTGGTCCGCCGCCTTCCCCCTGACCCGCCCCATCGCCCTGTCCCGGTCGCGGCAGGTGTTCGACATCTGCGCCGGCTTCGTCTACTCCCAGACCCTCCTGGCCCTGATCCGCCTCGACCTCTTCGATCGGCTGGCCCGGGGGCCGGTGCGGGTGCCTGTCCTGGCGCAGGAGTTCGGCGTGCCGGAAGACCGTCTCCGTCGCTTCCTGGGGGCGGCGGTGACCATCCGGCTCCTTCGGTGGGCCGGCTCCGACGGTGTGGGCCTGGGGCCGCTGGGGGCTCCCCTGGTGGGAAACGAGTCGGTGGCCCGCATGGTGGAGCACAACGTGCTGCTCTATCGGGATCTGGAAGATCCGCTGGCCCTCCTCCACGGTGAGACCGAGGAGGGCGAAGGCCTCAAGGGCTACTGGCCCTACGCAGGCCGGAGTGACCGGGAGGGGCTCGATCCCGACGATGTGGCTCCCTACTCGGAACTCATGGCCGGGTCCCAGCCCATGGTGGCGCAGGAGGTCCTGGACGGATACGACTTCGACGACCACGAGCACGTCCTGGATGTGGGTGGGGGGAAGGGCGCCTTCCTCCGGGCGGTGGGGCGACGTCACGCCGACCTCCGCCTCACCCTCTTCGATCTGCCGCCGGTGGTGGAGGTGGCCCGGCGCAATCTGGACGAATTTCCCGGTCCGGACCGTCTCTCACTGGTGGGCGGTGACTTCCTTCGTGATGACATTCCCACGGGCGCAGATCTCATCACCCTGGTCCGCATTCTCCACGACCACGAGGACGAGGACGTGGTGAAGCTCCTGCGGCGGATCCGGGCGGTGATCCCTCCCGACGGTACGTTGCTGGTGGCCGAGCCCATGGCCGGCATCCGGGGCGCCGAGACGGTGGGGACGGCCTATTTCGCCCTCTATCTCATGGCCATGGGGCAGGGGCGACCGCGGACCCCGCGCGAGCTCACCGGGCTCCTGAAAGAGGCCGGATTCACCCGGATCCGCCATCCGCGACCCAGGTCTCCCGTCCTCACGTCCCTCCTCATCGCTCGTCCCTGAGCCCTCTTCCCGAAACCATAGGTCCTTTGGCCCCGGTCGGTTACACAACCGATCGGGGCTTTGTCGTACCCGGGTCACCGGTTGTATGGTAGGCTGGACAACCCCGGTTGTAATTTTTACTTGACACCAGGGCCCGACGGGCCAAATATAGAGGCGAGCGAAGGACACGAAGATCACCGCAAGACAGGAGGCCCGTGGACACCTTGGCCGTAGTCCTGGAAGAGCCGAGACGGCTCGCCCTGCGACGCCTGGACCTGGCAAACCCCGCACCGGACGAGGTTCTGGTGGAGGTGAGCTGGACCGGGGTGAGCACCGGGACGGAGCGGCTTCTGTGGACCGGCGCCATGCCTCCCTTCCCAGGGATGGGCTACCCGCTGGTTCCAGGCTACGAGGCCATGGGTCAGGTGCGGTGGGCAGGAGAGAGTTCCGGTCGCCAGGTGGGCGACTGGGTCTTCGTGCCGGGCTCGAAGGGGTTCAAGGAGGCCCACGGGCTCTTCGGAGCCGCCGCCCGCACCCTGGTGGTGCCCGGGGCGAGAACCATCGCCCTGGACGAAGGGAGCGGAGAGGACGGCTGCCTCCTGGCCCTGGCGGGGACGGCGTGGCACGCCGTAGTGGCCGGAACCGAGGGGGACGCCCCCCTGGTGGTGGGTCACGGAGCGCTGGGTCGGCTCCTTGCCCGGATCCTGCGGTCCCGGGGCGCAGACCCCGTAGTGTGGGAGATCGATCCCGAGCGGCGGGACGGAGCCCGGGATTACCCGGTGCTGGATCCCGCCGACGATCCGGAGCGGCTCTACGACCGGATCTACGATGTGAGTGGCGCCCAGGGGATCCTGGACATCGTCATTCCCCGGCTCACACCGGGCGGAGAGGTGGTCCTGGCGGGCTTCTACTCCGAGAGCGTCCACTTCCGCTTTCCCCCGGCCTTCATGAAGGAAGCGAGGATCCGGGTGGCGGCGGAGTGGAAACCCGAGGATCTGCGGGCGGTGGCCCGTGCGGTCTCCCGCGGGGAGCTGGCCCTGGACGGGCTCGTGACCCACAGGGAAGACGCCGGCAGGGCCCCGGAAGCGTATCGCACCGCCTTCGAAGATCCGCGTTGCGTCAAGATGATCCTGGACTGGAGGAATGTGGCATGAGTGCTGAGAAGGAGACGCAGATCATCGCCATCTACGGAAAGGGCGGCATCGGGAAGAGTTTCACCCTGGCCAACCTCTCCTACATGATGGCCCAGCAGGGCAAGAAGGTCCTCCTCATCGGATGTGACCCGAAGTCCGACACCACGAGTCTCCTCTTCGGCGGTCGGGCCTGCCCGACCATCATCGCCACCTCGTCGGAAAAACGGATCGCCGGGGAGGAAGTGGCCATCTCCGATGTCTGCTTCACCCGGGACGGTGTCTTCGCCATGGAGCTCGGCGGCCCGGAAGTGGGTCGAGGATGTGGAGGCCGGGGCATCATCCACGGCTTCGAGCTCCTGGAGAAGCTGGGCTTCCACGACTGGGGGTTCGACTTCGTCCTCCTGGACTTCCTGGGCGACGTGGTGTGCGGTGGCTTCGGTCTCCCCATCGCCCGGGACATGTGCCAGAAGGTCATCGTGGTGGGGTCCAACGACCTGCAGTCGCTCTACGTGGCCAACAATGTCTGCTCCGCGGTGGAGTACTTCCGCACCATGGGCGGCAACGTGGGTGTGGCCGGGCTGGTCATCAACAAGGATGACGGCACCGGTGAGGCCCACGCCTTCGCCGAGAAGGTGGGGATCCCGGTGCTGGCGGCCATCCCGCAGCACGACGACATCCGCCGCAAGAGTGGCAACTACGAGATCGTCGGGACGCCGGGGGGACGGTGGGCACCGGTGTTCGAGGAGCTGGCACAAGGGGTGGCCGAAGCGCCGCCGCTGCAGCCCAACACCCTCACCCACGATGAGTTGCTGGACCTCTTCAAGGGCGAGGACGTGGGCCGGGATGTGATCCTGACCCCGGCCACGCCGGAAGAGATGATGAGCGCCGATGCGCTCGAGCGGGAATCGCTGGAAATCGTCTACGAGACTGCTTGATGGAGACCAGGAGACCCATGTCCACCACCGAATCCACCACCGAACCGCGCCGCCGGAAGCTGCCGGTCGTGACCGGAGGCTCCGCTCAGGAGCCCGCCGGACCCGACCTGGCCGCCGCCGTGGAGGCCGGGGCCCCATCGCCCAACGGCGCCGGGTGCCATGGTGGGTCGGAGCGTCTCCGGGCGGCCGCGAAGACGGGAGAGTCCGGCAAGGTGCTGGAAGAGTTGGTGAAGGACTATCCGCTGGGGCCCCACGACAAGCCCCAGGGGATGTGCCCGGCCTTCGGGTCGCTGCGGGTGGGACTCCGCATGCGGCGGACCGCCACCATCCTCTCCGGATCGGCGTGCTGCGTCTACGGGCTCTCCTTCACCTCCCACTTCTATGGAGCCCGGCGCACGGTGGGATACGTGCCCTTCAACTCCGAGACGCTGGTGACCGGCGCCCTGTTCGAGCATGTGAAGCAGGCGGTGCACGACCTGGCCGATCCTGAGAAGTATGACGCCATCATCATGACGAACCTCTGCGTTCCCACCGCATCCGGGGTGCCTCTGGATCTCCTTCCAAAGGAGATCAACGGGGTCCGGATCATCGGGATCGACGTGCCGGGGTTCGGCGTCCCCACCCACGCCGAGGCCAAGGATGTCCTTTCGGGGGCCATCCTCCGCTACGCCCGCAAGGAAGCGGAGCGGGGCCCGGTGGCGCGACCGAAGGATCTGGTGAAGGATCGGCCCACGGTCACCCTTCTGGGAGAGCTCTTCCCGGCAGATCCCATGGGGATCGACGCCCTCCTGAGGCCCTTGGGGGCCACGGTGGGCACCACGGTTCCGACCCGGGAGTGGCGCGAGCTCTACAAGGCGCTGGATGCCCCGGTGGTGGCGGCGGTGCACCCCTTCTATGTGCGAGCGGTCCGGGAATTCGAGCGTGCCGGTCGCACGGTCGTCCCCTCCGGACCGGTGGGAGCCGACGGGACCGCAGCGTGGCTCGCCGCCGTCGGTGAAGTCCTGGGTACCCCCGCCGATGTTCTCGGCGCGGCGGTGGATCAGGCCGTGGGAGCCACCCGGAGTGCCCTGTCCGCACAGCGGATCGATGGGCGCATCGTGGTTTCCGGTTACGAGGGTTCCGAGCTCCTGGTGGCCCGACTCCTGACGGAGGCGGGCGCCGAGGTCCCCTATGTGGGGACCGCCCTTCCCCGGTCCAAGTGGAGCGATCCGGACCGGGAGTGGCTGGAGGCACGGGGCACCCACGTGCAGTACCGGGCGTCGCTGGAGCAGGACCTGGCGGCCTCCAAGGATGTGAATCCCGACCTGGTTCTGGGGACGACGCCGGTGGTGCAGGCGTCCAAGGAGGCCGGGACCCCGGCCCTCTACTTCACGAACCTCATCTCGGCACGGCCCATCTTCGGGCCGGCCGGCGCCGGTGGGATCGCCGAGGTCATCGGCGGGGCTATCGGGGGTCGGGAACGGCTGAACCGGATGCGGGCCTTCTTCGCCGGCGTCGGGACGGGTCACACGGCCGGATATGGTCACGACGGGGTTCCCGAGGAGCGCCTCAGTGCGCGTCAGCGGAACGCCCGGGCCAGGGGCGGCAAGGCATCAACAGGTCAACGGAAGGGGGCGGAGACACCGACGGCCAAGGCCGCCGGCGGAGAGCCGACGCCTTCCGCTGAAGCCGGCGAGGGCACCGGACGCACGTCCGAGCCCCCCCGGAAGGACCAGGAGGTCGCCTGATGTTGGTCCTGGATCACGATCGAGCCGGCGGATACTGGGGCTCCGTCTACGCCTTCACGGCGCTGAAGGGGCTTCAGGTAGTCATCGATGGACCGGTGGGATGCGAAAACCTTCCCGTCACCTCGGTCCTGCACTACACGGACGCCCTTCCTCCCCACGAGCTGCCCATCGCCGTCACCGGGCTCTCCGAGGACGAGCTCTCCATGACCGGCACGGAGGAAGCCCTCCGCCGGGCCGGCGAGAGTCTGAACCCGGACGAGCCGGCGGTGGTGGTCACAGGCAGTATCGCGGAGATGATCGGGGGCGGTGTGGTGCCGGCAGGGACGAATCTTCTGCGCTTCCTCCCCCGCACCATCGATGAGGACCAGTGGGAGTCCGCCAATCGGGCGCTCTACTGGCTCTGGACCCAGTTCGGAGAGAAGAAGGCCCGCAACCGCAAGAAGAGGGAGTCGGAGCGGCCCCTGGTGAACATCATCGGGCCCATCTACGGAACCTTCAACATGCCTTCGGATCTGGCCGAGATCCGGCGGCTCATCGAGGGCGTCGGGTGCGAAGTCAACATGGTGTTCCCCCTCGGGGCGCACGTGGATGACATCCCCGCCCTCGCCGATGCCGATGTGAATGTGCTCATGTACCGGGAGTTCGGGCAGAAGCTCTGTGAGGAGCTGGAAAAGCCGTGGATCCGCGCCCCCATCGGGATGTCGTCCACGACCCGGTTCCTCGAGGCACTGGCCGAGCATACCGGAATCGATGCCGGACCGTTCATCGAAAAGGAGAAGCACACGACGCTGAAGCCCATCTGGGACTTGTGGCGAAGTGTTACCCAGGACTTCTTCGCCACCTCATCCTTCGCCGTGTTCAGCGGTGAAACGTACGCCAAGGGACTGGAGGGATACTTCACCGAAGATCTGGGAATGCCCTGTACCTACGTACACCATCGGCGCCCGGGACAGAAGCCGGACAACGAGGCGGTGCGCGACACGCTGAAGCGGCGCCCGCCCCTGCTCCTCTTCGGGAGCTTCAATGAACGGATGTACGCGGCCGAGTTGGGCCTCCGCTGCCAGTACATCCCGGCGTCCTTCCCGGGCGCCATCGTACGACGACACACAGGAACGCCCTTCATGGGCTACGCAGGGGCCACCTACCTGGTCCAGGAGATCTGCAACGCGCTTTTCGACGCCCTCTTCCACATCCTTCCCCTGGGGACGGAGATGGACAAGGGAGACGCCACCCCGGCCCGGCCCGGTGGGGAGTCCATCCCCTGGGAGGACGAGGCCCGGGAGTTCCTGGACGAGATCCTGCGGGAATTCGCGCCCCTGGTTCGGATTTCCATGGCGAAACGGATGCGGGACGCCGCCGAGAAGGCCGCCCTCGCCTCCGAAGAAGAGATCGTAACGCTGGAGCGGGTCCAGATGGCCCGCGAGCAACTGTCGGGGGTGGCGGCATGACGCCCACCACCACCGAGCACCGGGACCAACGCGGTGTCCCCCCTCAGTCGCCGGATGCGGCGGGGAGGACTCCGACACGCTCGGCCAGCTCCAACAGACAATCGGCCACCAGTTCCGGGGCTTCCTCGGGAAGCAGGTGCCCAAGCTTTGGCTCGAAACGGAGTTGCAGGCTTTGCTGCCCCTCGGGGTGAGCAAGGATGGCCCGGGAGATGGACTCCCGGATGGTGGCGGGAGGGACCCACTGGTCCTCCTCCCCTGCCAACACAGTCACGGGAATTCCGAGTCGGGCCGCTTCGACGGCCACGTTCGATGGGTCCCAGTCCGAAAAGAGTGCGAGTGCCCCGGCCACGCGCCGGGGATCGGACAGCAGGGCCCGGTAGCGGGACCGGACCTCCGGGTCCAACCGGGATCCGGTGGATCGGAGGAGTTGCTCCACCACCGGGAGATTGCGAATGACGCCGGCTGCACCCCGGGCAAGAAGCCCGGAACGCGCCAGAGCCGCCATAGGACGATCCAGCAGGGGCGGAACATAGGTGTCGCGGCTTCCCAGAGCGGGAGCCAGCGCCAGAATGGCCCTGGGGGCGATCCACCCCCGAGCTGCCGCCCGGATCGCGATACAGGCTCCGGCCGAATGACCGGCCACCAGCGGGGGGGAGATGCCCTCCTGTCGGAGGAGGCGACCCAACTGGGATGCCACCTCCTCCAGCCCGGAACGACCGGGCGGAGAAGAAAGGGAGTAACCATGTCCCGGGAGATCGGGAATGATGAGGGAGAGGCGGGTTTCCAGCAGCCTCGCGACGCGGCTCCACTGGTGGGCCGACGAAGCGCTCCCATGGATCAACAGCAGGGGTGGGCCCGAGCCGAGGTGGACCAGGTGCCAGCGAGCATCCTCCACCCGGACGTATCGACCCGCCTCGGGGAAGGGCCAGGACGGCTCAGCCCCACTTGGGTCGGGAGGCATCGCGTTCACGCGGACCTCCCGGGCGTTGAGACCGCGACGAAGGTCGCGGGATCCGCCCCACGGCGGGCCCCCGTCCGGCAACGGGAAATCTTCGGAGCATTGCTTTGCCGAGTAGTGGTTCGAATCCGTTCCGACATGTTCATCTGACCCTCATGAAGGAGGTCATCATGGCACAGCAAGATGGCCCGGGAAGCCTCTCCGGGCTCACGGACAACGAGGCGAAAGAGTTCCACAAGATCTTTGTGAGCTCGTTCGTCCTGTTCACGGCCGTCGCCGCAGTCGCTCACATCCTCGCGTGGATGTGGCGCCCCTGGGGCGTCTAGACGTCTCCCCCGATTGGAGAAAGAAATGTACCGCATCTGGATGGTCTTCGACCCCAGAAGGACGCTGATCGCCCTCTTCTCATTCCTGGGCGTGCTCGCGTTGACGATTCACTTCATCCTGCTCAGCACCGACGAGTACAACTGGCTGGTGCCGACCGATCAAGCTACCGCGGGAGCCATGGTCGACGTGACCCCGCTTCCGCCCGGCCTCTAACAGGGCCGCGATGCGGAGCCGCGGCGCCGGGGGGCGTTTGACCCCCCGGGCCGCAACCAGGGCCGGCCCTTTGTCGAGAGGCAGCCGAGCCCACGCACATTGGGCGGGAGTCCGCCCCGGTCCGGATACCGGGTCTGACGAACGGACCCAGGACCAGAGGCGAATCACGCCCTCCGGCCCGCCCTCATCGGAGAACGACGATGGCGATGCTATCATTTGAAGAAAAGTACCGCGTACGCGGCGGGACCCTCATAGGAGGCGATCTGTTCGATTTCTGGATCGGTCCCTTCTACGTGGGGTTCTTCGGCGTAGTCAGTATCTTCTTCGCTACCCTTGGTACGGCACTCTGCGTTTGGGGAGCTGCCATCGGTGAAGGCCTGGCCGGCCAGACCTGGAATCTCTGGCAGATCAATATCGCGCCCCCTCCGCTAGAGTACGGGCTTGGTATAGCACCCATGTTGGAAGGCGGACTATGGCAGGCCATTACGGTCTGCGCAATCATCGCCTTCGTATCCTGGGCGCTTCGGCAGGCCGAGATAGCGAAGAAGCTGGGGATGGGTTATCACGTGCCGGTGGCCTTTGGTGTGGCTGTTGGCGCATACATAGTTCTCGTCGTGGTCCGGCCCTTTCTACTGGGTGCCTGGGGCCACGGTTTCCCCTACGGAATCATCTCCCACTTGGACTGGGTCTCCAACGTGGGCTATCAGTACCTCCACTTCCACTACAACCCGGCCCACATGCTGGCGATCACGTTCTTCTTCACGAACGCGCTCGCCCTGGGCCTGCACGGCTCCCTGATCCTATCGGTGACCAACCCACCGAAAAACGAGCCGTCACTCAAAACCAGCGAACACGAGAATACCTATTTCCGTGACACGCTGGGCTACTCGATCGGCGCCATCGGGATTCACCGTCTTGGGCTGTTCCTGGCCCTGAATGCGGGGATCTGGAGCGCGGTCTGTATCGTCATCAGTGGACCATTCTGGACGCGCGGTTGGCCGGAATGGTGGAGCTGGTGGCTGAACATCCCCATCTGGGCCTGAGGAGCTGACAATGGCTGAATACCAGAACCTCTTCACCCAGGTCCAGGTCCGGCACGCGCCGGATCCCGGGGTTCCCGTACCGGACGGTGAGAACCGTATTCCGGACAGCGGGTTCTCCTATTGGCTCGGTAAGATCGGTGACGCCCAGCTCGGTCCCGTGTATCTCGGGTGGCTGGGAATCCTGTCCCTCATCACGGGCGGTCTGTCCATCATCTTGATGGGTCTCGTGATGTGGAGTTCGGTGGCCTGGGATCCAATCCAGTTCGTCCGACTCCTTCCCTGGCTCGCGGTGGAGCCGCCGGCGCCTGAATACGGACTGTCCATCCCGCCCCTCGCCGAGGGGGGCTGGTGGCTGCTCTGCGGGTTCCTGCTTACGGTCTCCATCATCCTCTGGTGGTTCCGGATGTACACCCGGGCCCGGGCTCTGGGAATGGGTACACATGTCGCCTGGTCCTTCGCGGCCGCGATCTGGCTGTACCTCGTGCTTGGCTTCATCCGCCCCCTGTTGATGGGGAGCTGGGGCGAAGCGGTTCCCTTCGGAATCTTCCCGCACCTGGATTGGACGGCGGCGTTCTCAATCCGGTACGGCAACCTTTTCTACAACCCCTTCCACATGCTGTCCATCGCATTCCTGTATGGATCAGCACTTCTCTTCGCCATGCACGCCGCGACCATTCTGGCGGTAGCGAAGATGGGCGGTGAACGGGAGATCGATCAGATCACCGACCGCGGCACGGCGGCGGAACGCAGCCAGCTCTTCTGGCGGTGGACCATGGGCTTCAATGCCACCATGGAATCCATCCACCGGTGGGCCTGGTGGTTCGCTTCGCTGACTGTGATCACGGGCGGAATCGGGATCGTCCTCACCGGTACCGCAGTGGAAAACTGGTACTTCTGGGGCCAGCAGCACGGCCTCATACCGATCTATCCCGAGGTCTACGAGGCGCCGGTGCCGCCGCCCCTGCCAGGTGAACTGGATGGGCAGCATATCGGACCTCCGCCTGAAGGCCTCCCCGGTGTAAGTAGCTCCATGGAGGCAGGACCCAGCTTCGCTCTGCCGGGCACCGAAGCGCACGTGTCCTTCGCCTCGACCCTCAATCAGGAGGTGGCACGATGAAAACCCTTAGCCGGATGGCGATAGCCCTGGCCGGGGGGCTTCTCATCACCACCACCGGATGTGAGTTCCCGCCCATCGATACGGTTCAGTTGGGATTCCGGGGCGTGGGGATGGAGCATGTGGCGAACCCCCGGACCGTGCAGGATTCCGTGGACGCGGTTCTCGCGAGAGAGCCCTTCGTACCGGGTCCTCCCGACGAATTCGGAGACCCGGCACCTCCTGGCACCTGGGAGAACGTTCAGGTGCTCGGCCATCTCAGTGAGGCGGAGTTCAACCGCTTCAAGTTGGCCATGACCACCTGGGTGGCGGCCGCCACCGGTGAAGGGTGTAACTATTGCCACGTCATCGAGGACAGTGGTGAGGTCAACTTCGCCTCGGATGCCAAGTACCAGAAGGTGGTCTCCAGGAGTATGATCAGCATGACGCAGACGGCCAACGTCGAGTACGCCGCCCATGTGGGCGAGGCGGGGGTGAACTGCTGGACCTGTCACCAGGGTCAGGTGCAACCGGTGAATCGCTGGTACTTCGGCGATCGCCCGGACCCGCCCTCGGCAGGTTCCATGATCGAGCGACCTCAGTGGGAGCGGCACTACCTGGATCGGGACGACGCCCGGCTCATCAACCAGACCGCTCTGTCCCGGAATCGGGAAGAGAATGTGTCCCTCCAGGATACCGAGTACACCTACTGGCTCATGATCCAGATGTCGGAACACCTCGGGGTGAACTGCACGTACTGCCACACCTCGGCACGGTTCTCCGACTGGGATGAGAGCCCGCCACAGCGGGTACACGCCATGCGTGGGCTGGACATGGTCCGGACCATGAATATGGAGTACATCGTACCGCTGACGGACGAACTCCCCGAGCACCGACTCGGACCCGAGGGAGACGGCGCCAAGATCAACTGTGCCACCTGCCATGCAGGGGCCTGGAAGCCCCAGTACGGGCTGCCGGCCACGCACGGAATCGACTGGCCCGCCCTCATGCAGATCGGCGTTTCGCACCCTACCGGTAACGGGGCGGCAGACGCAGGTGAGGAGCTCTCCGGAGCGCCATGAGGAATGCGACGCTCCCGGATGCTTCGGCATCCACGTCGACGCCCATGGCCCCGAGTCCGGCCCCACCCCACCTGACCGGGTCCGCCGGCCTAGCGCTGGAGGACTTCCGGGCCGGGTGGGGTGGGGAAGACCCCGTCCTCCGCATCCGCGCAGGTGGATCGGAAGGCGGGGGGGCAGCGCCCGACCTCTTCCTGGGTTTCGTGGAGCGGCGCGAGCCGCTGGAACCTGGAGAGAGTGAGGTGGCTGCCCACCCTTTCCCTGTACGAATTGATCCGGCTTCGGCCCGGCGTCTGGCTTCCTGGGAGATTCACTTCGGGGAGTCGGACGGTCATCGGGGGTTCCACCTCCGCCCGGGCCAACGCCAGGATCCCTCCTGGTCCAACGGAGCCGAGACCTCGCTGGATCGAAAGGTCCAGGCAGTGTTGGATCAACACGTGAATCCCCTCGTGGAAGGACACGGGGGGAGCATTCACCTTCTGAACGTCACCCCCGACGGCATCGCCCGCGTGGAAATGCGGGGCGGGTGTCAGGGGTGCGGAGCGGCCCGGGAAACCCTGAACGAACTCGTGACCCGGATCCTCATGAAGGACGTCCCTGGGTTGAGCTCAGTGAAGGACGTGACGAATCACGACGCAGGCCAGAACCCTTTCTTCGTTCCCCTTACAGCGGGCCGCTAGCCCGGGAGAATGGCCATGAGTTGGCTTCTTCCAATTCTGGCGGCGTTGGCCGCCTGGTGGGCCGGAACCCTCACCGTTCTGGTGCTGTCGAGGATCGGTGGGACCGGTCGTCGGTTGGCCCTCAGAGGTGGGTGGATCCTGGTCGTACTTCTCATTCCCATGCTGATCCTCCTGCACCCGCAGGACTCTCCGGCGGCGGCCTATCTGGGCTTTGCTGCCGGTCTGGCGCTCTGGGGATGGCAGGAACTCCTCTTTCTACAGGGCGTGGCCACCGGATCCCGGAAGGCGCCGTCCCGGCCAGGTCGGAAGGGGCTGGCGCGGATTCGGGAAGCGTTCGAAGCGATATCCCATCACGAAGTAGGGCTCTTTGCTACGCTTCTGGTGCTGGCGCTCCTGTCCATCGGAGCGGCTCTCCCTGTTGCACTCTGGACCTTCAGCGCCCTCTGGATCCTTCGCCTGTCCGCGAAGCTGAATCTCTTCTACGGGGTTCCGCACCCCAACGGGCATCTCTTCCCACCGAGGATCCGCCACCTGGCGTCGTTTATCGGTCGCCCTCGTCGAAGCCTCCCTCTCCTGATCTGTATCGGCGGGTGGTTCGGACTGGCTACCGGGCTCTTCATCAGTGGCATAGCGCACGAAGGCTCCGGGCTGTCTACCGCCCTCCTTCTTCTGGGCGGGCTGGTTGGGCTCGGTGCCCTGGAGCACCTGGCCTTCCTCTTCCGGCTTCCGCTTGAAGAGCTCTGGGGGTGGGATGTGGATGATCCTCCCCAGGGACCCATGCCCCGAGACCGAAAGGCGCTGGAAGGCTTGTTCTGACCCCAGGTCCTCGCCTCTCTCCCCTCGACCCCTCTCAGTCCCTGGTCAATCCCTGGGCGGCACCGGAGTCACTTCCGTGACGAAGGGTGCCAGAGCCTCTTCCAGGGTGGGCCGTCCCAGCACCTGCAGATCGTAACGGATTCGGGTGTGTGGGACGGGAATATCCAGCAGACGTGAGATGTCGATGGGTGTGCCAACGGCCACCGCCTCCACACCTCCCTCCCGGCAAGCGGTCTCCAGCGTCGCCTGCAGATCCCGGATCTGGGCCTCCCCGTATCCCATGGCCGGAAGGGCGGCCGAAATGTGGGGGTAGGCGCGAAAGGTCTCCTTGAGCGCGCCGTGGGCGAAGGGGCGGGGATCCACCAACTCCTTGGCGCCGGCCCGTCGGGCGCCGAGCCACCCGGCGCCGTGGGGCATCCCGCCATGGGTCAGGGTGGGACCGTCTTCCAGCGCCAGGACCCGCCGGCTCCGGAGGATCTCCGGATCGTCCGGCACCGGGGGGGATGCGGCTTCCAGGATGACGGTGTCCGGCCGCACCCGGCGAATGGTCTCCCGTACGGCGAAGACCTGTTCCGGGTGTGCCGAGTCCACCTTGTTCACCACCACCACCTGGGCCACGCGCAGGTTCGTCTCACCGGGGTGGTAGCGGACCTCATCGCCGGCGCGGTGTGGATCCACGACACAGATGGTGAGTTGGCTGGCCAGGAAGGAGGTGTCGTTGTTTCCCCCGTCCCAGAGAAGAACATCGGCTTCGGCCTCGGCGGCTCGTACGATACGCGCGTAGTCCACACCGGCCCACACGATACTCCCCGCCTCCAGATGGGGCTCGTACTCTTCCCGCTCCTCAATGGTCACCTGGTGACGGTCCAGGTCGTCGGCATGGGCGAAGCGTTGGACCGCCTGGGCCTCCAGGTCTCCGTAGGGCATAGGGTGCCGGAGGATCCCCACCCGTATCCCCAGGCTCCGGAGGTGGGCCGCCACCGCCCGCGCCGTCTGGCTCTTCCCGGCTCCTGTCCGGGATGCCACTACGGATACCGAGGGAAGCCACGACCGGACCTGGGTGCGGCGAGTGCCCAGAAGCGCGAAGTCGGCCCTGGCCGCATTCACCCGGCTGGCCAGATGCATGACCTCCTCGTGGGAGATGTCCGAGTACGCCATGACGCACCGTTCCACCTCGAACTCGGCGATGAGGCTCTCCAATTCACTCTCCGGGTGGATGGGGATGCCGTCGGGGTAGAGAGGGCCGGCGAGGGCAGGGGGATAGCGCCGATTCGTGATGTTGGGGATCTGCTGGGCCGTGAAGGCCACTACCTCGCTGCCATCGTCTTCCCGGAAGACCATGTTGAAGTTGTGGAAGTCTCGTCCGGCGGCGCCGAGGATCAGGGTGCGGATGCGACTGGCCATGGATTTCTCCGGTGGGACGGGAAGGGACCGGGTAGGAGGGCTGATGCTCCAGCTTTCCGACCAAGGTCGACCGGCGGAGCGCCACTGCGCAACATCCCGCCCTCAGGCCGCCCCTGGGCCTTGTTCCTCGTGCCCTGTGTGCTCGGGACCCGGTTGGCGAGGGCCAGGTCAGGGGGTATAAGGCGGTTGCGCGAAGACTGGGGTCCATATAAGGCAGAAATCCCTCACGGACGGGCCGGCCGGGGTGAAGGGCCAGTCCGGAGCGCACCCATGTACGCCGGGAAGTCGTTATCCTTTTCCCGCATCCGTTTCGCCGGCACCATTGATCGGAGGGCCGCGGCCCCGCAGGTACGGCGCACATTCAACTTGCATCCGGAGACCATGGATTCCATTCGCCCCCTCCTCATCGTCATTCTCACCCTCTCGTCCCTTGTACTCCTCATTCCCGGCACGTGGCAGGCGCTGGAGGCCCAGACGCCTCCTACTCCGGGAACGGTGGTCACAGTGCACGACGATGTGACCTTCCGGTTCGGAGGGGTCATCCAACCCCGACTCAGTTGGACCCGGGATCACCTGGCTGATGAAGAGGCGCTGGGCTTCGGTATCCGTCGCTACCGTCTCTATACTCTGGTGGACGTAGGAGACCGCATCGGACTCTTCGCCCAGCTCGAGGGAGGGGCGGCGGCCGGGTCCACCGCATGGATCGATCTCGAGGCCTCTCTCCGCCTCGACGAGACATGGGACATCTATGCCGGGCGGATCATCGGACCCCAGCCCCGGGCCTACGCCCTCACCCTCCTTCCCCTCCTCGATGGGATCGACCGCCCGGTCATCACCGTTGCATGGGCCAATCGGACGTTGGGAGCCGACGGCCGTACCTATGGGGCCGGACTCCGGGGCCGGGGGGCGGACTGGGAGGCCCGGGCCGTGGTGCATAGCGGCACCAACCAGCGAAACATCCGTGGCGAGATCGCCGATGAACGGCCCGCCCGTCCCCAGGGGACCGGCCTTGCCACTGCCGGCTACCTGACCTGGCGCCCTGCCGGTGTGGACGGGCTCGAGCTCGGTGGTCATGTGGGGTACAACCGGTCACGAAATGCCCTGACCCGGGCCGACGGCCGGGGCCGCGCCTATACCGACGGCAGCCTCCACCTCTACTGGGGCGCCGACCCCGGGAGTCAGCCGGTGCGGGTCAAGGCCGAAGCCGTGGGAATCGCCTGGGAATCGCTTGAAGGGGTCTCGGACCGTTCCTTCGCCGGTGTGTCGGTGCTGGGCGCCCTCGGAGTCCGGGAATGGGCCGAGCTCATGGCCCGCATCGAGCGCATGCAGGACTCCGCCCCCGGACCCGCCGCGACCCAGACCATCCTCATGGGCGGGGTCAACCTGAGTCGCAGCGCGGCCACCAGCGGCTTCAATCGCGAGAAGCTCACCATCGGATGGTCGGTACGTCAGGGAGAGGGTGGAAGCGACGCCCGCCGCCATCAGTTGGCGGTCCAGGGTCAGGTGGTTTTCTGAGTCCCCAGGCGGGTCGACACCTTCACGCCACTCTCCAGGGAGCGGTGGACGGGGCAGCGGTCCGCGATCTGGAGTAGCCGCTCGCGCTGCTCGTCATCCAGGGGGCCGTGCAGGACCAACTCCCGTTCCAGATGGTCGGTGCGAGGATCGGCGTCGGGGTCCCGGGGGCGTCGCTTCTGCTTGGTGTGGTCCAGGTGGACCTCCACATCTTCCAGGGGCCACCCCTTCCGGTCGGCGTACATGCGCAGCGTGATGGTGGTGCAGCTGCCCAGCGCCGCCGCCAGGAGTTCGTAGGGGGTGGGGCCGGTGTCATCGCCGCCCAACGAGACCGGTTCGTCGGCTCGGAGCGCGTGACTCCGGGCCGCGATGCGGGTCCGGTACCCCGTGGCTCCGGTCTGTACCCGGACCCGCCGGTCTTCGGTCTGTACCTCATCACCCGGCTCTGCCTTCGCCTCCGCCGCCCCCGCCGCCTCCACGAGGTACCGGCCGGCCCAGGCGGCCAGCACGGAGCCCACGTAGAGCGAGTCCTCCTCCCGCATGAGGAGGTGGTCCGCATGGTCCAGCGAAACGAAGCTCTTGGGGTGGCGGGCCGCCTGATAGATCCGGGCGGCGTTGTCGATCCCCACCACCTGATCCGTCGGGGAGTGGAAGATCAGGAGCGGGCGGCGGAGTTCGCCCAGGATCGCCTCCATGTTCCGGCCTTCCAGATCCTTCAGGAAGTCGCTTCGGATGGTGAAGCTGCGTCCGGCGATACTGACCTGGGCATCGCCCTCTTCCTGGATCGTCTCCAGCGACCCCTCGAAGAGCCCCTTCACGTGCTCCGGGTCGAAGGGAGAGCCGATGGTGGCCACGGCCCGGACCTTGGGGAGCTGAGCGGCGGCCTGGATGACGGCGGCCCCCCCCAGGGAATGGCCGATGAGCACCGATGGGCTGTGCCACTCTTCTTCCATGTACCGGGCTGCGGCCAGGAGGTCGTCCACATTGGACGAGAAGTCCGTGTCCGCGAAGTCCCCGTCGCTCTCGCCAAGTCCGGTGAAGTCGAAGCGGAGGACGGCGAAGCCCCGCTGGGTGAGCGCCCGGCTGATGTTCACCGCCGGCTTCAGATCCTTGGAGCAGGTGAAGCAGTGAGCGAAGAGGGCGCAGGCGCGGGGCTCACCGACCTCAGGGAGGCTCAGGCGAGCGGTGAGGTTATGACCGAGGGCGCCGGGGAAGGTGACCGGAAGATTCTTCATGGAATGGGAGGCGGTGGAATGGGAGGGGCAGGCTTTGGGGATGGCGGGGGGAGGTTGCCGCCGAGTGGTTCCTGGTCCGGAACCACCCGGTTCCAAAGATGGCCAGGGCTCTCCTTCACTTCCAGGGCAGGATGCCCTTGATGCGGTTTCACGTTACTCTTGAGCCGTGCCGGATCGAGCGCGCTCCGAGGCACCGGAGAGTGCCGCCGGCCCCGGGTCCCATCCTGGGACGGCGCTCACAGACAGCTCTTGGTCACGTCCGGCCTGCCTTCAACGTCCCCGCCGCTACGGCACCCCTATGCCCGTCTTTCTCCACGGACTCACCACTGCAGTGCCGGAACCCGAGTACGATCAGGGGTGGACCTGTGATCTGGTGCAGGAGCACGCCACCGAGCGGCGCGGGGTCCGCAGGATCATCCGGAGCATCTACCGGAATTCGGGGATTCGGAAGCGCCACAGCGTCATCGACGACTGGAGCGACACCGTCCGGGACCCCCTCTTCTTCGACTCGGAGGGGCAGCTCCGTCCCACGCCCGGCACCGCCCGTCGCAATGAGGTCTACACCCGTGAGGCACGGCGTCTCTTCGTGGATCTGGCACGGAAGCTGGTGCGGGACACCCCGGGGTTTACGGCGTCCGACGTCACCCACGTGATCACGGTGTCATGTACCGGATTCTTCGCGCCGGGTCCCGACTACCATGTGGTGCGCGCCCTTGGCCTCCCTGGGACCACGCAGCGTTACCATGTGGGGTTCATGGGGTGCTACGCCGCATTCCAGGGGCTTCGGATGGCCCACGCCTTCTGCCGCAGCGATCCGGAGGCGGTTGTGCTGGTCCTGAGCGTGGAACTCTGTACCCTGCATCTCAAGTTCACAGAGGATACGGATGAGCTCATCGCCGGAGCGGTCTTCGCCGACGGAGGCGCCGGAGCCCTGGTGAGTGCACGGGAACCACACCCGGGCGCCGCAGGCCCCGCCGTGGAACTCGAGTCGTTCCACACCGCCCTCACCGAGGAAGGAGAGGAGGATATGGCCTGGACCATCGGGGACCAGGGATTCCGGATGCGGCTCTCCACCTACGTTCCCGAGATCATCCGGACCAATCTGGCCCCGGTTCTGACAGATCTCCTGGGGCGTAGCGGGGTGGAGGCGTCCGAGGTGGATCATTTCGCCATCCATCCCGGCGGTCGAGCCATCCTGGACAAGGTTGAGGCCACCCTGGGGATGGCCGAAGGGGGCCTCCTGGCCTCTCGCCGCGTGTTGCAGGAATTCGGGAATATGAGCAGTGCCACCATTCTCTTCGTGCTGGACGAGCTCCTTCGAGGCGGCGGGGTCCAATCGGGAGATCGGATCCTGGCCATGGCCTTCGGGCCCGGGCTCACCATTGAATCGGGCCTCTTCCGGGCCCCCTGACCGCAACGCCCCGTCCACGAACCATGGCCGAGATCCTCGCCACCAACCTCCTCTCGCCGGTGGTCCTGGCCTTCGCCCTCGGGGCGCTGGCCACCCTGGTCAAGAGCGACCTGGAGTTTCCCGAGCCCCTCTACCAGGCGCTCTCCATCTACCTGCTCCTGGCCATCGGGCTGAAGGGAGGGGCGGCGCTGGCCGTCACCCCCATGTCCGTGGTCTGGGCGCCGGCGGCCATGACCCTCTTCCTGGGCGCGCTGACCCCCGTGACGGCCTTCGTCATTCTCCGGTACGTGGGGAAGATGGACCGGATCAACGCCGGAGCCCTGGCCGCCCACTACGGATCGGTCTCGGCGGTAACCTTCCTGGCGGCCATCGCCTTTGCCGAAGCCACGGGAGCGCCGGCCGAGGGGTTCATGCCGGCCCTGGTGGCCCTCCTGGAAGTCCCGGCCATCGGGGTGGGGCTCCTTCTGGCCCGCATGGGGGCCAGATCCTCCACCGATGCTCCCACCAAGGACCCCCAGGGCACGCCCACCTGGGTGCTGGCCGCCCATGAGGTCCTCACCGGGCGGAGCATCGTGCTGCTGGTTGGGGGACTTCTCATCGGATGGATCTCCGGTCCGGCCCGGATGGCGGAGGTGGAGCCCTTCTTCACCGCCATCTTCCCTGGCGTCCTCAGCCTCTTTCTCCTGGAGATGGGGCTGGTGGCGGCGCGGCGACTGCGGGACCTGAGGGAGACCGGCGTCTTCCTGGTGCTGTTCGGCACGCTGGTTCCGGTGCTCCACGGTGCACTGGGAGTATGGGGAGGCACGGTGGCCGGACTGTCGGTGAGCGGCGCAGCCGTTTTCGGGACCCTGGTGGCTTCCGCTTCCTACATTGCCGCTCCTGCCGCCGTGCGGGTGGCGCTCCCGGAAGCAAAGCCCAGCCTGTACCTTACGGCATCCCTGGGGATCACCTTCCCATTCAATCTGGTGTTTGGGATCCCCATCTTCTTCGCCATGGCTCGCTTCATCGGAGGGTGACGTGGAGACCCGGGAAATGACATTGGTCACAATCGTCGCCGAGCGGCTCCTGAAGAAGCGGGTGCTGGAAGGGATCCGGTCGGTGGGCGCCAGGGGCTGGACCCTCACCGATGTGACGGGGGAAGGGGACCACCGGATCTCGGCCCACGAGTGGGAGGGGCCCAGCGTGAAGGTGGAGACCCTGGTCACCGACGAGGTGGCCAGGAAGATCCTGGAGCTGGTCTCGGGCCGGTACTTCGAACATCACGCCGTCATTGTATTCACGAGCCCTGTCCGGGTGATCCGGGGAGAGAAATTCAGGGACCGATCATGAGACCGCAACGCACACGGCCCATCCATGCACCATCCTGGTTCGGACTTCCCATCGTCCTATCTCTACTGATCCTGGGAGCGGCCCCGGGGCTCTCCGCCCAGACTCCCGGCGGGTTGGACTCGGGAGCCCGTTCCCTCTCCTTCGGCATCGACGGCAGTGGAACCGCCGAGGCAGGGATCTGGTTCTTCGTCACCGACCGGACCAACCTGGGGCTCCTCGGATCACTCAACTGGTTCTCCGAGGACCGCAGGAACGACGACGATCGCTCCGGCCTGAGCCTGACCCTCGGCCCCAGGGCCAAGTGGTATCTGGCTTCGGTGGGGTCCACCGCTCCCTTCTGGTACGGCGGGCTCGACTTCGGCCACGTCCGCGATTCCCGGGAGGGGCGGGACGATCGCACCGGTCGGGTGCTGGGGCTGGAGGCAGGGTTCGGGGTGGACTGGTTCCCACTGGACCGTGTTTCCCTGGGGGGATGGACGGGGGTGCGGCTCCAGGATGAGCGCTTCCCCTCCGACGACACACGGACCCGCCTCGATACCTTCACCACCGGCCTGCGCGTCCACCTCTACTTCTTCTGATTCTCCTGAGGCGGCGGGCACGCCGCTGCCTCACCGCAACGCGGCGCCCCGCAGAAGCCGGACCCGACGGACTTCCGGAGGCGCCCCGCAGCCTCACTCCTCCATGTGCGGGTAGCGCCAGTCCACAGCGGGTACGAAGGTCTCCTTGATGGCCCGGGGGCTGGTCCAGCGCAGCAGGTTGAAGATGGACCCCGCCTTGTCGTTGGTTCCGGAGGCCCTGGCACCACCGAAGGGCTGCTGGCCCACCACCGCTCCGGTGGGCTTGTCGTTGATGTAGAAGTTGCCGGCGGCATTGCGGAGCAGCTCTTCGGCCTGCCGGATGGCGCGTCGATCCCGCGCCCACACTGCACCGGTGAGTCCATAGGGGCTGGTGCCGTCCACCAGCTCCAGCGTCGAACGCCAGTTGGCGTCGGCGCCTGACGAATCGTCGTAGACGTAGACGGTGAGGATGGGGCCGAAGAGCTCCCGCACCATGGTATCCGAGGCCGGATTCTCCGTTCGCAGTATGGTGGGCTCCACGAACCATCCGTCGGTGTCGTCGGTGCCTCCGCCCACCACCACCTTGGCTCCATCCGAGCGCGCCTGCTCGATGGCTTCCCGGTGGGTCCGGAAGGCCGATCCGTCGATGACCGCCCCCATGAAGGTGGAGAGGTCACCAACATCGCCCATGGTGAGTTCCTCGGTCATGGCTATGACCCGTTCCCGCAGGCGGGCCCACATGGACTGGGGGATGTAGGCCCGGGACGCGGCGGAGCACTTCTGCCCCTGGTATTCGAAGGCTCCCCGTACCATGGCCACCGCCAGCGGCTCCAGCTCCGCCGAGGGGTGGGCCACGATGAAGTCCTTCCCCCCGGTCTCACCCACGATGCGGGGGAAGTTCCGGTACCGCTGCAGGTTCTCACCGGTGGTCCGCCACATGGACCGCAGCACGTCGGACGAGCCGGTGAAGTGGAGGCCGGCGAAGGACTCGTGGGCCAGGCAGACTTCGGCGGTGAGGGGGCCCGGGCCGTTCACCAGATTGATCACCCCGTCCGGCAGGCCGGCCTTCCGGAAGATCTCCATGGTGTAATGGGCCGCCAGGGCCTGCTTCTGGGAGGGCTTCCAGACCACCACATTGCCCATGAGCGCCGGCGCCGACGGCAGATTTCCGGCGATGGCCGTGAAGTTGAAGGGGGTGATGGCCAGGATGAAGCCTTCCAGGGGCCGATAGTCCAGTCGATTCCAGACGCCCTCGGGGGAGTCGGGTTGCTCTTCCAGGATCCGACGGGCGAAGTGGACGTTGAATCGGAGAAAGTCGGCCAACTCGCACACCGCGTCGATCTCGGTCTGGTAGACGGACTTGGATTGACCGAGGATGGTGGCGGCGTTGAGGGTGTGCCGGTAGGGTCCGGTGATGAGATCGGCAGCCTTGAGGAAGATGGCCGCCCGCTCCTGGAACGGCGTGGCAGCCCACTCCCTGGCCGCCGCCTCGGCCGTTTCGATGGCCAACCCGATGTGCCCCCGCCCGGCGGTGTGCACACGCGCCAACTCCCGGCTGTGGTTATGGGGCGAGACCTGGGTGAAGGTGCCTTCCCCCTTGACCTCCCGGCCGCCGATCTGGAGCGGGATCTCCAGGGTTTCCTTCTCCATCTCCCGGACACGGGCGCGAAGGCCGCTGCGTTCGGGGGATCCGGGCGCGTAGGCCAGGATGGGCTCGTTCCGGGGGGCAGGGGGAGGAGGGAAGCCGTCGCTCATCCAGGGCACTCCTTGGTGGGGGTAGCTCTCCAGGTGCGGGTGCGCCCGACGGACGACCCGGTAGACGCAGAATGGAATATGGGGCGAGACCGGTGGAAGGTGGGAGGGGGCTGCCGGACGGACTCCGGTCAGTCCCGGATCGTCACCGTGACCCGGTCGGCCAGCGAGTCCCCGGCGAAGGTGAAGATCCAGGCCTCGGCCTCGTAGGTTCCCGCGTCCTGGTAGATGTGCTCCGCCGTCCGTCCCACCGATGTGGCCCCGAAGGCCGCAGTGGTGTCGGCGGCGCCGTCCCCGTAACGGGTGATGAGCCGTTCCAGCCCGCCGCCCCGAGCGTTCACCTCGAAGACCACGGTGCGATCCACCCGGAGTTCACCGGCGGACTGCTCGATGGAGACGGTGAGCGGACCCGGGTCCGTCAGAATTCCCTGCTCGCACCCGGCCAACCCCGCTACCCCGAAAACGAGACCGGCGCCGAACATGGATGCCTGGAGTCGATTCATCGGGACTGCCCCACCGACACCGCCGTCTCCCGTTCGCTTCGCTCAAGGATCATCTGGCCGTCCCGGTCCGCCAGGGTGACGAAGTGGAGGATGCTCCGGGCCGACTCCACGAAGAAGTCGGGGGTGATGTTCTCGAAGGTGTCCGAGGGATCGTGATAGCCGGCGTGATCTTCCACGCCGAAATAGATGAACGGGATCCCCTGCTGGTGGAAGGGCGCATGATCCGAGGCCATGGTCCAGTCCTGACCCGGCGGCAGATCCGGAGAGTCATGGCCCGTGAGCACGGTGATCCGTGAGGCCTCCATCACCTCCTCCACCAGGGGGAGGAGGAAGGGGTAGTGGTAGGTGCCGGCGGCGTAGATCTCTCCCACCTCGCTCCGGCTCACCATATCCAGGTTGATGTTCATGACGATGCTCTCCAGGGGGATGGGCGCGTCGGCCACGAAGGCCCGTGCACCCTGGAGCCCCATCTCCTCGGCGTCCAGGAAGGCTAGAACCACCGAATGGGCCGGTGGGTTCGCCGCGAAGTGACGGGCGGCGGCCAGGAGAACGGCCACTCCCGACGCATTGTCGTCGGCGCCGTTGTAGATCTGGTCGTTCACCACGCCCAGGTGATCGTAATGGGCCGTGAGGACGATGTAGCTGTCCGGGTGCTCGGTGCCCTGGAACCAGCCGAGGAGGTTGTGGCCCACATAATTCTGCCCGTCCCGGCGGTTCTGGAATTCAAACGACTGGAACCGTTCCCCGTGAAGGGGAGCCACACCTCGATCGTCGAGGGAGGCGAGGATGAAGCTTCGCGCCCGCTCGATGCCGGGGGTTCCCGGTCGCCGTCCCTCCATGGAGTCGTGGGCCAGGATCTCCAGATCCCTCAGTAGCTCCTGGGCATCCACCTCCGGGAGATCGGATTGCGGGGCACTGGACTGCCATCCGGCCACACGCGGGGCGTCGTCCACGGGCGTGGCGCCGGGAAGCACGGTTCCCGCCGCCGCCAGAGGCACGGCCAGCAGCGAGAGAGCGACGAAAGGGCGAAGGAAGCGGCGAGGGGTCATGGGCCGTGGGGTCACGGGGATGCAGGGGAAAGCCGTGGTCCGAGCGATGGCTCTCGGATGTCCAGGCTGTCGGGAGTCGGGACCAGATCGGGGACGTCGGGGTCAGGGCAAGATGGTTCCCGCTCATACACACGCTACGGGGTCAGGTTCGTGCGACACATCCGCAGCACCGGCGTTTCACGGAACCGTGGGATTCCGGGGGGGGATCCGGAACGGGGTTCGGTGGGGTAGGAGCGGCACCGGGAGGCGCCCGAGCCCTCCCCCGTCGGTTTCGCCGCCCGTTCATCCCAACCCCTCCAGGTCATGATCCGTCGCCGCCTCTTCCTTCCCGTCCTGGCCCTCCTCCTCACC
The DNA here is from genome assembly GCA_007695195.1 of Gemmatimonadales bacterium. GTDB lineage: Bacteria > Gemmatimonadota > Gemmatimonadetes > Longimicrobiales > Gaopeijiaceae > PWLA01. The sequence goes on from REEG01000077.1 coordinate 29,316, forward strand.
GCCGCGCCTTCCCTGTCCGGGCAGGCCACCCTGTCGTCCATCTCCCTCGACGAGTTCGCCGAACGGCGCGGGGGTCTGGCGGAGGTGGTGGGCGAGGGCTGGATCCTGGCCGTGGGCGGGATGACCGCTCCCCAGCCCTTCATCCCCTTCCACCAGGATCCCGTCTTCCGGTACCTCACCGGCTTCACCCAACCGGAGGCGGCGCTGCTGATCCGGGCAGAGGGTGGAGAGGTGCGGGACGAGATCCTATTCGTCCAGCCCCGGGACCCGGCGGCCGAGACGTGGGACGGGTACCGGATGGGGCCGGAGGCTTCCGCCGAGCGCACAGGGATCCCGGGTCGGAGTGTCCAGGATCTGGCCGTTGTGGTGGACTCCCTGGCCGCTGCCGGAGCGTTGACGCGGCTTCATGTGGCGGGAGCGTACAACCCCGATGCGGCCGTGGCCAATGACGTGACCCAGCGGATCCGGGGACTGCTGGCCCGGCACCAGGGGGTGGAGGTGGAGGTGGTCACGCCGGCGGTGGACCGGATGCGACAGGTGAAGTCCGAGGCCGAGGTGGCGCTCCTCCGACGGAGCATCGAGATCACCTCGGAGGCTCACCGGGAGGTGGCTCGGGCCCTCCGACCCGGGATGAACGAGTTCGAGATCCAGGCACTCATCGAATACACCTTCCGCCGCTACGGCGCCGAGCGTCCCGCCTTCTCCAGCATTGTGGGTTCCGGGCCCAACTCCACCATTCTCCACTACGAGACCAACGACGATTTCATGGAAGACGGGGAGGTGCTCCTGGTGGACGTAGGTGCGGCGTTCGGCGGGTATGCCGCCGACATTACCCGGACCTACCCGGTGAACGGCCGGTTCAGCGACGCCCAGCGGGAGATCTACCAGCTGGTCCTGGATGCGCAGCAGGCGGCCGAGGCAGTGGCCGGTCCAGGAGTCTCCATGGGCCAGCTCTCCCAGGCGGCCACCGTCGTTCTGGCGGAGGGGTTGGCGGAGCTGGGCCTCATCGAGGCCCCGGACGCCGTGTACGAGGACGAGATGGGCCGTCAGGTACCCCAGCTCCGTCTCTTCTACATGCACGGTCTCGGGCACGGGATCGGCCTCCATGTGCACGACCCCACCCCGCCGGTGCTGGAACCCGGTGTCGTCTTCACCATCGAGCCCGGGATCTACGTGCGGGAGAACCTCTTTACCGACGTCATTCCGGATACACCGCGGAACCGGGCCATGATGGAGGCCATCGGCCCCGCCTTCCAGCGGTACGTGAACATCGGTGTGCGCATCGAGGACAACTACCTTGTCACGGCCCAGGGGTTGGAGCGTCTCTCCGACGCCCCCCGGGAGGTGGATGAGGTGGAGGCGCTCATGGCGTCGGGTGAGCCCACCCCCGGCGCGCGGCGCGACCAGTGGGTGGAGCGGTTTCGGGAGATGCGCTGATCCCGGTGTCGAATCCCCGTCGGCCTCCGTCCCGTCGTCTGCCCACCCGCCGACTCCTTCGCCGGTTGGCCTGGATTGGGGTGGGAGCCGGCGCGGTGATGGCCCTGCAGTTCCTGCGGCGGCGCCCCTCCCTGGCGGAGGCCGTGGTTGGTGAGGGTCCACTGGGAGAGCTGCCCCGTGTGCTGTCCAGGATGACCGGCACCATTCCGCTGCCGGTGGCGGAGGTTGTGGTTGCCGGCTTCCTGATCCGGCAAGGCATAGGGGTTTGGAAGGATCTTCAGGAGTTCGGTCCAGGACCCGCGCGGAGTCGTTGGGTCCTGGTGTCCGTGGGGACTCGGCTGGGTCAGGACCTGGGAATCCTCACGGCCCTCTTCGTCCTCCTCTGGGGTGCGCACTACGCTCGCCCGGACCTCCCGGCCCGTATGGGATTGGTTGAGGCCGGAGCGGTGGATGTGATGGAGCTTGAGAGGTTGAGTGCTCTGGCTGTGGCCGAGGCGAACCGGTGGTATCTGGAGCTACACGGCACCCCCGATGCCGGCGTTCCCACCCCTCCGCCGTCGGCGGCGCAGCTGAGGACGGAGCTTGAGAGGGGGTGGGAGGTGGTGACCCACCGGTGGGCTCTCCCCCAGCGGTCGGCCCTGGACCACGGACCATCCAAGTCGTTCGTGGTCGGATCCGTCCTTCGCCGCTTCGGCGTGGCCGGGATGTACTTCCCCTTCACTGGCGAATCGCTGGTCCTGCCAGGACTTCCGGGGTCGGATCTTGCCCGGACAAAGGCCCATGAGATGGCACATCAGAGGGGGTGGGCCCGGGAGTCCGACGCCAACGCCCTGGCCTTTCTCGTGGCCCGGGAGTCGACCCACCCCGGGGTTCGGTATTCAGCGGCGCTCTTCCTCCAGGGGCAACTGCTCACCGCGTTGGCCGGGAGTGATCTGGACCTGGCCCGCACGGTGGCCTCCCGGCGCCTTCCCGGCGTTCGTCGCGATCTGGCGGCACGGGCCCTCTTCTGGGAAGTGGCCCAAGGGTGGACGGTGCGGGTGGGACGGACGCTGAACAACACCATGCTGCGCGCCCATGGGATTCCCGAGGGGGTGGCCAGCTACCAGGGCAGTGTGGGGATCCTTGTTGCCCTGGCCCGCGCCGAGGGGACCGGTGTCCTCTTTTCCGACCCCGCGTCCCAGGGGCCACCCATGGACCTCACGGGGGCGTCGGGGGGTTCCTAGCTCGTCATCAATTCGGCCCGCCACGCAGCCCCCGCTTGAATCGCAGGCCCTCCCCGTCGACATTTCGCCCCATGATCGGAATCATCGGAGCCGGGATCACCGGATTGGCCCTCAGCGCCTTCCTCGAGGAACGGGGTGTGCCGCACCTCGTGCTCGAGGCCGGCGAACGCCCGGGCGGCGTGATCCGCAGCACCGTTGTGGACGGGCACATCCTGGATCATGGGCCGCAACGGACCCGGGTGACGCCGGAGCTGTCCCGGCTCCTGAAGCAGATCGGTCTGGACGATGAGATCGTGGAGGTCTCACCGGACCTTCCTCTCTTCGTGTGTCGCCAGGGGCGCCTCCGCCAGGTCCCCTTCGCCGCCCACGGCCTGCTGCGCACCAACCTCATCTCCACCCGAGGGAAGCTCCGGGCCCTCATGGAGCCCCTGACCCGGAGCTGGACCGACGAGGAGACGGTGGGCGCCTTCGTGTCCAGGAAGTTCGGGCGGGAAGTCTACGAGAACCTCATGGGACCGCTGTTCGGCGGGCTCTACGGGTCCGACCCCGGGAAGATGTACGTGCGCCATTCCCTGGCCACCACCATGGAACGGATGGGCATCTCCCGCAGCATCCTCTGGCGGTTCCTGCGTGGATCGTTCAACCGGGCGGCGGCGCCGGCGGCCATCTCGTTCCGGGAAGGGATGGAGGCACTGCCCCGGGCGCTCTATCACTTCGTGTCCCATCGGGTTCACCTGTCGACTCCCACTTCGGGTCTCCGTCGAGGCCCGGGCGGGGTGGGCTGGCGGGTGTTCACCGAGGGGGGGGGCACGCTGGACTTCGATGGGGTGGTCCTGACGATTCCCTCTGAGCGCGCCGCGGAGCTCTTGCAGGAAGAAGCCCCTGAGTCGGCGGCTCGCCTTCGCCTTCTGCGCTACAATCGCCTGGCTGTGGTCCACCTGAAGGGAGAGAGCGGTCGCCTCCACGGCCTGGGCTACCAGGTGGCGTACGGGTCCCGGATCCGGACCCGGGGTGTTACCTGGAATGACTCGGCCCTCGGGCGTCCCGGCGTCTTCACCGCGTATCTGGGTGGGGCACGGGATCCGGATCTCCTGAAGCTGGACGACGGGGAGATCGCGCAGATTGCCCGGCAGGAATTTCGGGAGGTGACGGGGCTGGACACGGAGCCCCTGAACGTGAGCCGGATGCGCGTCCCGTCCTGGGACCGGAGTTGGACCGTCATGGAACAGCTTTCACTGCCCGACGGTGTTCACCTCTGCTCCAACTACGAATCCCGGGTGGGCATTCCCGGGCGCATCACCCGGGCCTCCCTCATGGCGCGGGAATTGGCGGGGCTCCCTGCGCTTCGGCCGAAGAAGGTTCTCGCCCAGCGGCAGACGTCGGGATCCGCCGCCTGAGGCGAGCCGCCCCCGTACCGGGGTGCCGGCCCACCTCAGGCGGCGTTGGTGCCGGGGAGAGCCGGCCGGTGGGATCTAGCCGGCGGTCAACGCGCCGGGGCGGGGAGCCGCCTCCTCCCGGGGAAGGGAGTTCAGGCACAGGGTGTTGGCCTCGGGCCGGCAGCGGCACGGACCGTAGCGGAAGCCCACGGAGCTGGGCTCGCCGGTGAGGAAGGGTTCCATGAGGTCCGCCAGGACCCGGGCGAAGCGGGGGTCCTCGTGGGGCACCGGCACACGGTGGAATCCCAGCCCCCGTTCCTCGGCCTCTTCCCGCAGTTCGTGGTCCAACTCGGCCAGCGTCTCGGACTGCTCGTGCATGAAGGAGACGGGATCCACCACCACG